>JALUXH010000063.1 GCA_027019065.1 Anaerolineales bacterium | reverse complement strand
ATTTCTGACCCCGCCAGATACCACCCCCGTCCCGGTAACATTATCATTTGGCGGTCACTTTGCTCCGGTAACATTATCATTTGGCGGTTATTTCCCTTCCGGTAACATTTTCATTTGACTGGACACGTGCGCTGCCGCACACGCATTCGGGCAGGGAATGGTATAATGAAAAACACAGCCTGGCAGCAAGCCGAGCGCGCGCGGTTTCCCGCGCTGCGATTTCGTGAAGAGGAGTTTTTGTATGTCCGGACATTCCAAATGGTCAACCATCAAGCGCAAAAAGGCAGCCGAAGACGCCAAGCGCGGCAAAATTTTCACCCGCCTGGCGCGGGAAATCACCCTGGCGGCGCGGGAAGGCGGCGGCGACCCGGAAGCCAACGTCCGCCTGCGGCTGGCGATTGAGCGCGCCAAAGCCGCCAACATGCCCAAAGACAACATTGAGCGCGCCATCAAACGCGGCACCGGCGAAGACAAAGACAGCGGCACCTTTGAGGAAATCTACTACGAGGGCTATGCCCCCCACGGCGTCGCGCTGATGATTTACTGCGTGACCGACAACCGCAACCGCACCGTCTCCGACGTCCGGCACATCCTCAGCCGCTACGGCGGCAGCATGGGCGAGGGCGGCTCGGTGGCGTGGCAGTTCGAGCGGATGGCCTACTTCGCCATCCCCGCCGAAGGGCAAGACCCGGACACCATCTTTGAACTGGCCGTGGAAGGCGGCGCCGATGACGTCAAGTTTGACGATGACCTCATAGAAATCTTTGGGCCCGTGGACGCTTTCAAAACCATCGGCGACCAGCTGCGCCAGGCAGGCATCCGGCCCGACGAAGCCGGGCTGAAAATGATCCCCAAGCAGGAAATGGAACTTTCACCCGACGAAACCGTGCAGGTGCTCAAAGTCATTGAAGCCCTGGAAGAACTGGACGACGTCCAGGAAGTGTATTCCAACCTCAACATCAGCGAAGAAGCCCTCGCGAAGATGGAAGCCGCCTGAGCGCGGCCATGCGGGAGCGCTTTCCTGGCCGCCGGGGCGCTGCGTGCGGCAAGGGGGAAGCCGCACAGCGGCGATGGCCTCGGTGGTCTTTTCATAGGTGCAGCCTGTGCTCGTTCTCGGCCTCGACCCCGGCACCGCCACCACCGGCTACGGCCTGGTAAAAGCCGCCGCCGACGGCGCCATGACGGCCATAGACTACGGGGTTATCCTCACCCCCGCCAAAACACCCCTCGCCGAGCGCCTGCAAATGCTTTATGAGCGGCTGCAGGCCCTGCTGGAGCGCCACCACCCCGACGGCGCAGCGGTTGAAAAACTGTTCTTTCAGAAAAACGTCACCACGGCCATGAGCGTGGGGCAGGCGCGGGGCGTGCTGCTGCTGGCGCTCGCCCAGGCCGGGCTGGCCGTAGCCGAATACACACCCAACGAAATCAAAGAAGCCGTGACCGGCTACGGCAGCGCCGGAAAAGCCCAAATGCAGCGCATGGTGCAAATGCTGCTCGGGCTGGAAAGCCTGCCCCGCCCCGACGACGCCGCCGACGCCCTGGCCGTCGCCCTCTGCCACGCCCAGCACCTCCGCTGGCAAACCCACCTTGCCCAGAGGCAGCCATGATTGCCTTCCTGGAAGGCACCCTCGCCGCCCGCCACGAAGACCGCCTGACCGTGCAGAGCGGCGCGGTGGGGCTGTGGGTGTTCGTGCCCCGCCCCCTGGCCGAGCGCCTGGCGGTGGGGCAGCCCGTGGCATTGCACACGCACCTGGTGGTGCGGGAAGACGCCCTCACCCTCTACGGCTTTGAAACCGCCGAAGCGCGCGACCTCTTCATCCTGCTGCTGGGCGTCAACGGCGTGGGGCCGCGGCTGGCGCTGGCCATCCTTTCGGCGCTCACCCCGGCAGCGCTGCGGCGCGCCGTTTTCCAGGAACAGGCCGACGTCTTCCGGCGGGTGCCCGGCGTGGGCAAGAAAACCGCCCAGAAAATCGTGCTGCACCTGCAAGACCGCCTGCGCCCCGAAGATACCCTCACCGCCGTGGCCGCCCTGCCCGATGCCGACGGCGAAGTGCTGGAAGCCCTCATCGCCCTGGGCTACAGCGTGGTGGAAGCCCAAACCGCCATCCAGTCCCTGCCGGGCGATGCCCCCCCCGATGTGGAAACGCGCCTGCGGCTGGCGCTTCAATCTCTGAGCCGCTAATTCCCCCTTTTTGGAGTTGTATCATGCCCGAAGAAAGCACCACCCTTACCGAAAGCGAAGTCGTGGCCCCCGAAGCCGAAGACGAAACGCCGGCTACCTGGCACGACCCCGCCAAAGTGCTCCGCTTTGCCGTCATTGCCCGCGTCACCGCCCGCATCATCCTCGCGCTCGTCGTCGTAGGGCTGGGCTATGTTACCTACCAGGTCATCCACAACGCTTCCATGACCGGCCAGAGCGCCTGGAGCAACCTGCTGATGCAATACCTGGCCTTCATCTCGCTGATCATGGCCGTGGTGGTCATGGAAGGCATTGCCTACTTCCTGGAAATCATGGTAGACATTGAAGAAAACACCCGCAAATAGCATGGCCGCTCCTCTACACAACGCCACCATTGCCTTCATCGGTCCGGGCACGATGGCCGAAGCGATGATCACCGGGCTGCTGCGGGAAGGCGTCGCGCCGCCGGAACGCATCGTGGCGGCCGGGCCGCGGCAGCAGCGGCTGGAACAGCTGGCACAGCGCCACGGCATCCGCACCGCACGCGAAAACCCCGCCGCAGCCGAGGCAGCCGACGTGGTTGTGCTCTCGGTCAAGCCCCAGGTGCTGCGCAAAGTGCTGCCCGAACTGCAAGGGAAAATCCGCCCCGAGGCGCTGGTGCTTTCCATCGTGGCGGGCGCCACCCTTGAGCGGCTGAGCCGCGGGCTGAGACACGCTGCCGTGGTGCGCGCCATGCCCAATACCCCCGCGCAAATCGGCATGGGGATTACGGTGTGGACGGCCTCGGCCGCGGTCAGCCCCTCCCAGCGGGAAACCGCGCGCGGCGTGCTAAGCGCCCTGGGCGACGAAATTTTCATGGAAGACGAGGTGTATCTGGATATGGCCACCGCCCTTTCCGGCACCGGCCCGGCGTATGTTTTCCTTTTTATGGAAGCCCTGGCCGACGCGGGGGTGCATCTCGGTTTCCCGCGGAGGGTGGCCGAGCAGCTGGTTGTGCAAACGGTGAAAGGCTCGGCGGCCTATTACGAACGGCAGCAGGGCGAAGTGCACCTGGCGCACCTGCGCAACCAGGTTACTTCGCCGGGCGGCACTTCGGCTTCGGCGCTCTACTACCTGGAAAAAGCAGGCTTCCGCACGGCCATTTCGCGCGCCGTGTGGGCAGCCTATGAACGGGCGCTGGCGCTGGCGCAGAACGGCAAACCCCAGCCGCCCAAATAATGCGCAGGGGTAACTGTTCAGCCTTGGAACAACGGGCCGCGGATGGCGCGGATTTTAGGCCGCCAAGAAACGGAAGTAAGTGCGGCGTTTTTCCGCGTTTTTCACCCAATCTGTGTCAATCTGTGAAATCGGTGGATGTTTTTCTGCGGAATCTGCGGTTTTTCTTGGTTGAGGCTGAATAGATACGCCAAAATATGCTAAACTGTAGAAGCCGCCAATTTTCTACCCTGTCCTTTCATGAAAGGAGCAAACGATGGATGACAAAGAAAAACTGCTTAACCTGATGCGTTTCTGGTTGTTTGGCACTTTCGTCATTGTGTTTGCCGCCGTCACGGCCTATATCGGCATTTTCAGCAACCGCAACTGGTGGCTGGCCATCAAGGCCGGGTTCCCCATCTGGGGGCTGGGCGCCGTGCTGGCGGTGGTGTGGTATTACCTCTACAAATGGTATCTTTCGCGCAAGTAGCGGCTTTTTGAAAACAACCGGCCTGCCTCAAAAACAGAAGGCAGGCCGGTGCGCTTTTTTGAGGAAAACGCATCAAAGCAAGGGCGCCATGCTGCTCAAAACGCGGCGGGCGATCACCAGCCGCTGGATTTCGCTGGTGCCTTCACCGATGGTCATCAGGCGGGTATCACGATACATCCGCTCCACCGGATATTCCCGGCTGTAGCCGTAACCGCCGTGAATCTGGATGGCGTTGCGGGTGACGCGCTCGGCCATTTCCGAAGCGTAAAGTTTGGCCATGGCGGCTGCGTGAGTAAACGGCCTGCCCTGTTGCTTGAGCCAGGCCGCGTGGTACACCATCAGGCGGGCGGCGTGGATTTCCGTGGCCATATCGGCCAGCATGAACTGGATGGCCTGGCGGGCGGCCAGGGGCTTCCCGAAGGCCATGCGCTGTTTGGCGTAGGCCACGGCTTCTTCAAAGGCTGCCTGGGCAATGCCCAGGGCCAACGCGCCGATGCTGATGCGGCCGCCGTCCAGCACCTGCAGGGTCTGGTACATTCCCTGCCCGGCTTCGCCCAGCAGGTTTTCGCGCGGCACGCGGACGTTTTCGTAGGTGATAGCATGACTGTGGGTGGTGCCCAGCCCCATCTTCTTTTCCGGAGGCCCCACGTGCAGCCCCGGCGTGCCGGTGGGCACCACAATCAGGCTCAGACTGTGGCTGCTGCGTTCCGGCGAAGTGCGCACCAGGGTCACGATGTAATCGGCGTCGCCGGAGTTGGTAATCCACATTTTGCTGCCGTTGATGACCCAGTGGTCGCCTTCCAGTTCGGCACGGGTTTTGATCCCTTTGAGGTCCGAACCGGCATCCGGTTCCGTCAGCGCCAGCGAAGCCAGGCGCCCGGGCCGGCCGCCGACCACCCGCGGCAGGAAGCGCTTTTTCTGTTCTTCGTTGCCGAACATCACAATCGGCGCGCAGCCCAGGCCGTTATGGGCTGCCACAACCAACGCCGTGCCGCCATCGCCCCAGCCGAGTTCTTCAATGGCAATGGCGAAAGCCAGCGGGTCCACGGCGCTGCCGCCATAGGCTTCGGGCACGCTCATGCCCATCAGCCCCAGCTGCTCGCCGCCTTTTTGCAGCGCGGGCCACATGGTTTCTTCCCGCTCGTTATATTCGGCTGCCACCGGCCTGATTTCGCGGGCAACGAAATTGTGCACGGCTTCGCGCCACATTTTCAGTTCGGGGGAAAGGGCAAAATCCATCACGTCCTCCTGGTCAAGGGTAAAAAATAGTCACTGCCTACGCTGTGGTGCTCTCTATGCGTCTTGATGCGTGGTGCCTTTGGCGTCCCCTCCCCGGATGCAAGCGCCGCTCAGCGGCCTGAGGAAGGGAAGGCTTTGACCACGGGAAAAAACAAACGCGCCCCGAGGGGCGCGCGGGGTTACGGGGGGGAAGGCGCGGGAAGGTTTCCGGGCACCATATTTTCGGGCATTTTCACCAGCACGGCTTCGCCGCGAACGCAGGCTTCGCCATTGGCATAGACGGTCGTTTCAACCACCACCTTGCGGGGCCTGACCTCTTTGATGCGCCCGCGGGCTTCCAGCGGAACCCCCAGCGGGGTGGGCTTGAGGTAATTGACTTGCAGCGCCGCCGTAACAAAGCGCGGCACGGGGGCATCGTCGCCCGGCTCGTGGCCTGCAGCGCGGTACGCCGCCAGGGCTGCACTGCCGGTGCTGTGGCAGTCTATCAACGAGGCCAGCAGCCCGCCATACACAAAACCCGGAATGGCAATGTGAAACGGTTCCGGGGTAAAGCGGGTGACGGTCTCATCGCCATCCCACATGGTCTGAAAATGGTGGCCGTGGGCATTGTAGCGCCCGCAGCCGTAGCACCACGCCAGGTCGTCGGGGTAATAGTCTTGAATGTAAGGAGAAGACGCCATACACACCTCGGGAGCACCTGCCTGAAAATGCTTGCTTCGCGCTGCGCCCGCCGCCCGTGCTCTCGGGGCTTCGGGGCGGTGTTGCCTCTATTCTATCCCAAGACGGGGAAAAACAGGGGCAGGAACCCGCGCCGGGGAGTATCAAGGCGCTATCTGACCGGCGGCGGGGTTTCCGGCGGAGGCGGCGGAGGGGCATTGAGTTTTTCCCAAAGGCGTTCCAGCGCCTCGGCGTCGCCTTCCCGCGCCAGCAGGGTGAGAATATCGCCGCTTTGCAGGCGCGTGTCGCCGTGCGGCAAAACGGCCTGCCCGCCGCGGTCAATGTGAATGAGGAGGAAGGTTTCCGGCAGGTGCATTTCGGCCAGGGTTTTGCCGACCAGCGGCGAATGCGGGGGGATGACGAAGCGGGCTTCGGCCGTGCCCGGCGGCGCGCCGGGGAGTTCCCCCACGGCAAAGCCGCGCCGCACCACGCCGAGTTCGTAAGCGTGCACAATATCGTTGCGGCGAATCACGCCGAGCAATTTGCGCGGGTTCTTGCGGTCCACCACCGGCAAGCGCGAAAGGTCGCGCGGCGCCATCCGCTGGGCTACATCGCGCAGGGTTTCATCGGGGTAAGCCACCACCACCGTGCGGACGGCAATATCGCCGACCTTCAGGCTGGGGTCGTTGCCTCGGCGGCCTTCCAGGGCCCGGCGGTAATCGGTCAGCGAGACAATGCCCCACAGGTTGCCGTTGGCATCTACCACCGGAAAGCCGTGGCTGTTAGTTTGCAGGAAAAGCCCGCCCAGGCTGGCCGCCGGAATATCGGGGGAAACCGTGACCGGGTTGGCGTTCATCACTTCGGAGACTTTGACCGAGGCCAGCACATCCATATCGCGCCCGCGGAACAGGCGGATGCCCCGCCGCACGAGTTTGAGGGTATAGATGGATTCCGGCTCCATCCGCTCGGCAATGACCACGCTCACCACCACGGCAGCCATGAGGGGGAGCAGAATGCGGTAGTCGTCGGTCAGTTCAAATACGATCATAATGGCCGTCAAGGGGGCGCGGGCCGCGGCGGCAAACACGGCGGCCATGCCCACCGTGGCGTAAGAGCCGGCCGGCGCAGCAATGGTGGGAAGCATCTTGTGCACCGCCCAGCCAAAGGTGCCGCCGGTCATGGCCCCCATGAACAGGGCCGGGGCGAACACGCCGCCGGAATTCCCCGCGCCGAGGGTCAGCGAGGTGGCTGCCAGTTTAAGCAGCACCAATGCCACCATAAGCGTCAGCGAAAGATTCCCCAGCAAGGCGTCTTCAATCACGGGGAACCCCGAACCAAAGACATGCGGCAGCCCCTGGTGAAGCGGCACCCCCAGCCGCAGTTCATCGGCAGGCACAAAGCCCAGGCCCAAAATCTCGGGGTACAGGAAGCCCATCGCGCCCAAAAGCAGCCCCCCCACGGCGGGCTTGAGCCAGGCAGGGAATTTCCAGTGGTCGAACAGGTCTTCCGTAAAGTAAAGGGCGCGGATAAACGCCACCCCGATCAAAGCCCCCAACACCCCCAGCAGCAGGTAGATGAGGATTTCCCACCCGCTGCGGGTAGCATAAAAGGGAATGCCAAAAGCCGGGCGGTCGCCCAACAGGCTGCGGGCAATGGTGCTGGCCGTCACGGCAGAAAGCACCACGCTGCTCAGGTCGCGCAGGGTGAGTTCGCCCAAAATCACCTCAATCGCAAATAACACCCCGGCGATGGGGGCGTTGAAAGTGGCTGCGATGCCTGCCGCGGCCCCGGCGGCCACCAGGTTGCGGGTGCGGCTTTCCGAAAAACGGAACCATTGCGCCAGCGTCGACCCGAAAGCCGCCCCCACCTGCACAATGGGCCCTTCGCGCCCTGCCGAACCGCCCGACCCGATGCAGGCAGCCGAGGCGGCCACTTTGGCCACCACCACCCGCGGACGAATGCGCGCCCCCCGCAAAGCAATGGCCTCCATCACTTCCGGCACGCCGTGGCCTTTGGCTTCCGGTGAAAAGAAGGCAATGATCGGCCCCGCAATCAGACCGCCGATCACCGGCGCGACAATGTACCACCCTCGCCCCAGCCCGGGCCACACTTTGGGCAAGTGAAAAAACAGCCCTTTTTCAACCCAGGCAATCAATTCTATGAAAAATACTGCCCCCAGCGCCGTCCCGCCCCCAATAAAAGCCGCCAGCAACAGCCAGGCCGCCGTGCCCGAAGCGTGGACCCGATCAAGCACCCGCTCCCAGAAAAAGTAATAAGGAGATGAAGGAATTTCTTGCAAAACGCACTCCTTGAGGCCAAAATTTTGTGGGGGAAGCCCCCCTGCCCCGGGCCAATCGCCGGGCTTTCTTTCGGGGCAAAGCACAACGGCCAGAGGCCACTGTTCAACCTGGGTAGGGAGAAGCACAGACTTCACAGACCGCCACGGAAGGCCCTGAAATGTTCTTTGCGCTCCCGGCCTTCACCGCGTCTTTGCGGCAACCTCCTGGCGCTTTGGCCCCATCCCGAAGCCGGCACTCCTGGTATGTAACTGCTCAGCCTTGAGAGCATAGGCCGCGGATCACGCGGATAAAACGGACAGACGCCGATTTTTGTGTCGCCAGGGTCGCCAAGATGACGCTAAGGTCGCCAAAAAGTTAACGCAAAGGCCGCAAAGGAGGCAAAGGACGCAAAGAGGATGCCAAGGGGGCAAAGACACCAGAAAATCAATACCAGCCCGCTATGGGCAAGGCTCTAGAAAACAGGTGAGAGTGGGCCAACCGCTAACTGCTTGTGAACTCATAGGGCTGAACAGTTACCATTATACAACGATTTATGTCCAAAGGCGGTATAATCTAACCGCAACCGTTCAGCCCTGGCAAGGAGAAACCGCAGATTTCACAAGTGAGCACAGAAAACCTGTAATTGCCTACCCAGAAGCGCTGCGGGTAGCCCCGTGTCTGTAAATGCTCACACAGAGAACACGGGGAGCGTATTTCCCTGTGAAGCGCTTTTTGGAGTGCGGTGCCTGGGCACCGCTTTGGAAAGCGGCGACTCGTCGCCGCACGCCAAAGAAAAACTGCCGCCAGAGGCGTTTGCCACCACGTAGGTAATTACAAAAACCTGTAATTACCTACCCAGATCGCGGCGGCGGCAATCCCCGGCATGGGTTCACGCAGCGTTTTTCTTTGACACCGCCCGGCGCTGCGCTGCCCCCCATCCCCGCTCCGCAGGCGAGGTGTGGAGCCAGGGGAGAGGGGTACGCCAAAAGTGCAGCCCCTCAAAAGGCACGGAGAGCACCATAGCGCAGGTGATTACGAAATCGGTGGATATTTTTCTGCGGAATCTGCGTCATCTGCGGTTTCTCCTTGCCGAGCCTGAACCGTTCCATCTCACTGCATTTTTTGCACTCATTCCATGCTGCGAGGCAACGCGTCGTGAGTTTCAAAGTCAAAAAATGGCGAGAGTTTTGGACCCTGCCCGCAACCTATACCGACCTCTCACAGGCATTAGGGGCAACCATCATCGGCCTGTTGAGCGCTGCGGGTGTGCTGTTTTTCAAACAAACGATCCACTGGATTCACGCCCTGCTCTGGGAAGACGGCGCCGCCCTGGTCGTGCCGCATACCGGCCGGTGGGTGCTGCTGTTCGTTCCGGCCGTGGGCGGCCTGATCGTCGGGCTGGTGCGCACGTGGTGGCTGAGCGAAGAGCGCCACCACGGCGTCGCATCGGTCATGGAAGCCGTGGCTCTGGCGGGAGGCCGCCTGAGGTATAAAGAAACGCCGCTCAAGGCCCTGGTCGCGGCGATTTCGTTAGGCAGCGGCGCATCGGTAGGCCCGGAAGACCCCAGCGTGCAAATTGGCGCCAGCATCGGCTCCTTTTTCGGGCAAAAACTACACATGTCCGACCAGCGCACCCGGCTCTTCGTGGGGGCGGGCGTGGCGGCGGGCATTGCTACGGCCTTCAACGCGCCCATCGCCGGCGTTTTCTTTGCCGTAGAAATCATCTCGGGCGAGTTCTTCGTGGCTTCCTTCGGGATGATTGTGCTCAGCGCCGTCATGGCCGCCGTGCTCACCCGCGCCCTGGTCGGGCCGCAGCCGGCGTTTCCCATCCCCCTTTACGCTTATCACGGCCCGCTGGACCTGCCCTTCTACCTCGGCCTGGGGCTGCTGGCGGCGCCGGTAGCCTTGCTTTACATTCAGGCCATCTATTGGGCACACGATTTCTTCCACAACGCCCACACCCCCAAATGGCTTGCCCCTACCCTCATCGGCGTGCTCATCGGCGCGGTGGGGCTTTATTACCCCCAAATTCTGGGCGACAGTTACGAAGCCGTGGGCAACATCCTCAACGGGCGCGAAATCGTCTTGGGCGTGCTGGTGCTGCTGGTCTTCCTGAAAATCCTCTTCACGGCGATCAGCCTGGGGGCCGGGTTCATCGGAGGCGTTTTTGCGCCTTCCCTTTTCCTCGGTGCGGCTTTGGGCGGCGCATACGGGCTGGCGATGGAACGCCTTTTCCCCACCATCCACCTGGTGCCTTCGGCATTTGCCCTGGTGGGCATGGCCGCCGTGCTGGCAGGCACGGTACGCGCGCCCATCACGGCCATTATGCTGCTTTTTGAAATGACCGATGATTATCACATTGTGCTGCCGCTGATGTTCGCCGTCACGGTGAGCATTTTGGTCAGCCAGTATTTTCAGCCCGAATCGGTGTACACGCTGGGGCTGGTGCGCGATGGCCTGCGGTTGCAGCGCGGCCGCGACGTAGACGTTTTGGAATCTATCAAAGTCAAAGAAGTCATGGAAAAGCACCCGGCCACCATTCATGCCGATATGCCGCTGCTCACCATCAGCGCCATGTTTGACCAGCTCCACACCCACGGCCTGCCGGTTGTGGACGGCGAGGGACACCTGATCGGCATCATCACCCTGCAAGACCTGCAACGGGCACTGGCCGAAGACCCGGAAAACATCCACCGCACCGCAGGTGACGTATGCCGGCGCCGCCTTGTGGTGGTGCACCCCGAAGAGAGCATCAAGGAAGCCCTGCACCGCATGAGCGTGCACGAAATCGGCCGTTTGCCGGTGGTAGACCCTGCTCACCCCAACCGGCTGCTGGGCTGGATCAACCGCGCGTCCATCATCCGCGCCTACGAACTGGCACTCGCCCGGCGGGCATCGCTGGCGCACCGCGGAGAGCAGGTGCGGCTGGAAGCCATCACCGAAGCGCCGGTGCTGGAAATGACCGTGGCAGAAGGCGCCCCTGTGGCGGGCAAAACCGTGGCCGAAACCCTCTGGCCGGAAGGCGCAGTGCTGGTGCGGGTGCAGCGCGGCCACCGCCTGATCATCCCCCATGGCGACACCCTGCTGCTCCCCGGCGACCGGCTCACCCTGGTGGCCGAACCCGCCGCGGTGGCGTCGCTGCGTTCGCTGGTAGAAGAGCAGGCCTGAGGCCGGAAGCCTCACGTCCCTCTGACCAGGCGCGGCGCCGGCTTCCCCCGAAAAACCTGTCATCTTTCCAAAAGATGGAATACAATGACGCCGCAGGCCTGCTTTTAAAATTTTTTCGGGATCGGTTCAGCCTCGGCAAGGAGAAACCACAGATTCCGCGGAACAGGCATCCGCCGCTTGCACAGCCGGCCGGCGCTGGGTTGCCCCCCATCCCCTCCCCGCACGCGGAAGGGGAGCCAGGGGAGGGGTCAAAAGGCGCCGAGACGCCCCAGAAAACGGCCACGGCGCAGCCGCGGGGGGCTGCGCGGTCACAAATTTCCCGGCTTGCCCGGCCAAACCCCGCCGAAAGGCTTTCCGGCAGCGGCACCAAAGGCACCGTCGCGAGTTCGCCGGCCAACAAGGAGTATGTGTTATGGAAACCTGGCTTCCCCATTTCACCGACGAAGTCCAGCGGCTGCTGGGCTACAGCCCCACCACGGCAACCGCCTACGCCAGCGACATCCGCCGTTTTCTGGCCTACCTGGCGCAGCAGGGCAAAGCCATACCTCCGGCCAGCCTGAGCGCCGAAGACGTGGTGGGCTTCCTGCAGCACGAAGCCGCCACAGGCCGCAGCCGCGCCACCGTACAGCGCCGCACGGCCTCGCTGCGGGTGCTGGAACGCTGCCTGCTGATGACCCACCGCATAGACAAGCCTTTCATGCCCGCCGAGCCGTTGCTGGAAGAAGCGCTGAACCAAAGCCGCCCGCCGCGGCTCACGGCCTGCCTGCAAAGCGAAGACCTGCAGCGCCTGTGGGAAACCCTCACCGCCTCGCCAAAACGCCAGGCGCTGCGCGACCTCGCCCTGATGGCCCTGCTGGCCGAGTGGGGCTTTCCGGTGCGGGCCTTGCTGGCCCTGCGCCTGCACCATGTTGACGAAGCCCAACACAGGCTCTGGCTGCCCAGCCTTTCCGGAACCATGATGCCCTGGGAACTCCACGGTTCGTTCGCCCCTCTGGCGCGCTACATGGCACAAGGCCGCGCCGGGCTTTCCCCCAAAGCGGGCGAAACCCACCTTTTCATCAGCCAGCAGGGGAAACCCCTTTCCCGCCAAAGCGTGTGGCACAGCCTGCGCCAGTGGGGGCAGCGCGCCGGGCTGGAATTGCCGCTTACGCCGCGGGTGCTGCGCGCCACGGCAGCCCACCGGATGCTCGCCCGCGGCCTGCCGCCGAAAACCATTGGCCTGGCGCTGGGGCACACCAACCCCCTTTCTACCAGCCTGCTCATCCGCCGCCTGCACACTTCCTGCGACAAAACGCCCCCCGCCGAACTTCCGGACCTTGCACTTCCCGAAAATTGACCCCCTCTCCTCCCCGAGGTTCTCCATGCTTCACAAACCCGATTACTTCTCTCTGGAAGACATTGACGCCATCGCCGAAATCATCCGCCGCCGCGCCCGGGGCTTCCGGCCGCGCCTGGGGCTGATTTTGGGCTCCGGCCTGGGCACGCTGGCCGAAGAAGCCGAAGCCGCAGCCGTCATCCCCACCCGTGAAATTCCCGACTGGCCGGTTTCTACCGTGCCGGGGCACGCCGGAAGGCTGGTGTTAGGCACCCTGGCCTCGCAGCCGGTGATGATTTTGCAGGGGCGGGTGCACTACTACGAAGGCTACACCATGGCGCAGGTGGGCCTGCCGGTGCGGGTCATGCAGCGCCTGGGCGTGGAAACGCTCATCGTGACCAACGCCGCCGGAGCCGTCAACCCCGAATTTGCCCCCGGCGACCTGATGCTGATTACCGACCACCTCAACCTGATCGGCATGGCCGGCCTGAACCCCCTGCGCGGCCCCAACCTGGATGCCCTCGGCCCCCGCTTCCCCGATATGAGCCAGGCCTACGACCGGAAACTGCAAGCCCTGGCAAAACAGGTGGCGCGCCAGGCAGGCATTCTGCTGCGGGAAGGCGTGTACGCCTCGCTGGCGGGGCCTTCTTTTGAAACCCCGGCCGATTTGCGCTTCCTGCGAGGGGCCGGCGTGGACGCCGTGGGGATGTCCACCGTGCCGGAAGTGATCGTCGCCCGCCACGGCGGCACTCGCGTGCTCGGCATCTCCGGCATCAGCAACAAAGCCAACCTGGATGGCAGCACCATCACCACCCACGAAGAAGTGCTGGAAGCCGGCCGCATCATCGTTCCCAAACTGCTGACGCTGCTGCGCGGCGTGCTGCAAGCACTCTAAAGGTCTCCTCCCGCTCTCTGCCGAGGCGTCATGCAATCCCTTTTGGGCTTCCTGCAAACCTATGAAACGCTGATCTACATTTTTCTGGGGGTGGCCTTTCTTCTCTATGCCCTGCGAAGCGCCCAGGCTTACCGGCGGCTGCAAGACGCCATTTTCGGGCTGGAAAGGCAGCACGCCGAACAGCGCTTTCGGCGCAATGTGTGGGGCATGGGGCTGGCCTTTCTGGCCGCGCTGGTCGTGTTTTCGCTGGTCACTTACGTGGCCCCCTACCGCAGCGCGGTGCTGCTGCCGACGCCCACGGCCAACGTGCTGGCCACCCCAGGCACCGGCACCCTCCAGGCCACCCTCTTGCCACAGGAAACCCCCACCCCCATCCCGCCGCCGACCATCAACCCCAAAGGCTGCGTGCCCGGCAAAGTAGAAATCACCCAGCCCCAAAACGGCAAAACCATCAGCGGTGAAGTCAACATTGAAGGCTCGGCGCTCATCCCCAACTTTGGCTTCTACAAAGTAGATATTGCCCCCGTGAACCAGGCGCTTTTTCTCACCATTTTTGCCAGCCACACGCCGGTCAAAGAAAACGCCCTGGTGGCCAAATGGGATACCGCGACCATTCCCCCCGGCGACTATGTTTTGCAACTGGTCGTCGTAGACAATCAGGGCAAAGCACTGGCGCCCTGCCGCATTCGCATTCACATTGCCCCGCCCTCGTAAAGCCCCCCGACCATGCCTCAAATTGAAATCCGCACGGCGCTGGCCACCGACATTCCTTACCTGCCCAAAATCGGCCATCACAGCATTTCGGAAACGGTCTGGAAAATGACCTGGGCCGGAAACGGCGGGCTGGGTGCGACCTTCCGGCCCGCGCCGCTGCCGCGCCCGCTCAAACTGGCCTATCCTCACGACCCGCAAAACCTGGTAGATACCTGGCAGCGGCGCAGCCTGCTGCTGGTGGCCGTGCACGACGGCCTGCCCATCGGCTACCTGGCCGCCGAAGCCGGACGGCTGCAACACGGCCTTTGGCTGACCGACATCGTGGTGCATCCTCCCTGGCGGCGCAAAGGCATCGGCACCGCCCTGGTGCTCACCGCCGGGGAATGGGGCAGCGAACGCGGCCTGCGTCAAATGGTGCTGGAAGCCTCTTTCCGCAACGGCCCGGCCATCACCTTCGCCCAGCACCTCGGCTTCACCTTCAGCGGCTTCCAGTACGGCTACTACCCCAACGGCGATGTTGCCCTGTTTTTCACCCTTCCGCTGACGTAACCCTTCAGCCACACGGAAACAGCCCGTAACTGCCTGCGCTGGGGTGCCCTCCATGCATCTTGATGCGCTGTGCTTTTGCCATACCCCTCCCCTTGCTCCTCTCCCCGCATGCGGGGAGGGGATGGGGGTGGGGGTGGGGTCAACGCAGGCGGCGGCGCCAAAGAAAAACGCGGTGGAAACACTTGCCCAGGGTTGCCATCGTCGCGATCTGGGTAGGCCATGACGAAATCGGTGGTTTTTCCCGGCCGAGGCTGAACCGTTGAACAGTGCCCCCCTGACATAGGTCTCCGATGACGATTACAGCGTTCCTGCGCGCCCTCAATCAGGTGCTGGCCGCGGGGATTGGCATCACGGCGCTCTCTCTGTGGCTCTATGCCCTGACGTTCAACCTGCGCAATCGGGTTACATTTGCCTACTCGGTGGTGCTGCTTGCCGTGGCGCTGACTTTCGGGGGAGAATCGCTGGGCAGCGCTTCGGCCAGCGCCGCCCTGGCCGACCTGTGGTATCGGCTGCAATGGCTGGGAGCCATTTTGCTGCCGGCCGCTTATGTCCATTTTGCCGATGCCCTGCTGGCGACCACCGGGAGGCCTTCGCGCGGCCGGCGGCGGCTGAGCGTGCAGTTGCTCTATGCCCTCGCGGCAGGCTTTGCCGTGCTGCTGGCCGGCAACCGGCTGCTGGGGCCTTTCGTGGCTCACACCCCCTTGCCCTATCACCTGCTCACCCGCTGGACGGTGCTTTTTGCCGGCTACTACCTCGGGGCAATGGCCTGGGCATGGGTCAATTTTTTGCGCGCCTACCGTCGCACGGTGGTGCGCGCCAGCCGCCGCCGCATGGCCTACCTGCTGTTGGGCGCCCTCGCGCCCACTCTTGGGGCTTTCCCTTACCCCTCCTTCCTGGGCGGCCTGACGGCCAGCGCCCCGCATTTTTTCTGGCTGCTTGCCACCCTGAGCAACCTGTTTACCACCGTGCTGCTCGTGCTTATGGCCTACGCCGTGGCCTTTTTCGGCGTGGCCTGGCCAGACCGGGTGGTGCGGGTGCGGCTGGTGCACTGGCTGCTGCGGGGGCCGGTGGCGGTTTCCACAACCCTCACCCTGACCACCGCCGTCCGGCGGCTGGGCGCGCGCTACCTCGGCCAGCCCTACACCGTGCTCGTGCCCCTCACCGGGGCGCTGGGGTTCCTGCTGATAGAGCACCTGATCGGCGCCACCGCCCCCCTGTGGGAACCGCTGATAGGCGGCTGGGGCCGCAACGACCTGCTCATCACCCTGCACCGCCTGGAAGACCGGCTGTTCACCCGCGAAGATGTAGCCCAGTTTCTGGAAGCCGTGCTGGCCGCGCTGTGCGACCAGTTACGCATCCCCACCGCATTCATTGCCGCGGTGGAAGAAGGGCAGCTGAGCCTGCTGGTGGCCGTGGGCGAGGGCGCTCCGCTGCCCGAAACACCGCCCCATCTTTTGACCACGGCAGCATCCCAGCGGGGGCTGCTGCGCTGGGATGGCTACCTGCTGATGCCGCTGCGCAGGCAGGAAAACGGTGCGCTGCTGGGTGTGCTGGGCTTCCCCGGCGACGCCAGCCTGAGCACCGAAGCCCGCGCCACCCTGCGCGCCCTGGCCGAGCGGGCCACGCTGGCGCTGACCTACCACGCCCGCGGACGCGCCGCCGCCCATGCTTTGGAAACCCTGACCCGCCCCGATGACTTCATCCCCCGGTTGCGGGCCGTGGCGCGCTACGACCAGCAGAAAGTGCTCGCCGCGCCCGAGGAACTGCCCCCCTCTGCCGAACTCGCCCAGTGGGTGAAAGACGCCCTCAGCCACTACTGGGGCGGCCCCAAACTCTCCCGCAGCCCCCTCACCCGCCTGCAAGTCATTCAGCAGGCGATGGAAGAGGGTCACGAAGACGCCTCACAGGCCGTGCGCGCGGTGCTGCGCGACGCCGTGGAACGCCTGCGCCCGGAAGGCGAGCGCCGCTTTACCACCGAATGGCTGCTCTACAACATCCTGGAGATGAAATTCCTTCAGGGGCGCAAAGTGCGGGAAGTCGCCCAACGGCTGGCGCTTTCGGAAGCCAATTTCTACCGCAAGCAGCGCGTGGCGCTGGAAGAAGTGGTGCGGGTGCTGCTGGAAATGGAAGCCGAAGCCCGCCAGGAAAAACACCGCCCATAACGCCAACACTCCGACTATCTGACTATCAGACCGCCCGACTATCTGACTTTCCCCCATGTTTACCTACCTCGCCCACGCTTCCCCTTTGCACCGGCTGAACCCGGCCATGAAACTCGCCGCCATCGCGGGGGTGGCTCTGGCCGCCACGGCAGCCTTTGACCCTTTCATCCCCGCCATGCTGCTGCTGGCGCTGTGGCTCACCGCCTGGCGGCTGGGGCGCGTGCCCTTCCCCCAAATGCTCCGCTGGAGCGTGCCCCTCGCACTGCTGCCCCTCCCCATTGCCCTCTTCAATGCCCTCTACACCGACCTCAGCCGCTACGCCCACCCGCACATTCTCTGGCATTGGGGCCTCTGGACGCTGAGCACCGAAGGGCTGCGGGCCGGGCTGGGGATGGGTCTGCGGGTGGCGGTGTTCGTGGCGGCTTCCCTGCTGTTCATCGCCACCACCGACCCGACCGATTTCGCCCTCAGCCTGGTGCAAAACCTGAAAATTCCGCCTCGTTTCGGCTACGGCGTGCTGGTGTCTTACCGCTTTTTGCCGCTGCTGCGGCGGGAATACGAGACCATCCGGCTGGCGCATCGGGTGCGCGGGGTGGGCGAAGGCCGCGGGCTGAGAGGGTGGGTGGAAAGAACCCGCCGCTATGCCATCCCCCTGCTGGCAGCCGCGGTGCGGAAGTCGGAGCGCACCGCCCTGGCCATGGATGCAAAAGCCTTTGGTGCGCTGCCGCAGCGCACCTACTACCGGCAAATGGCCATCCGCCGCGGCGATGTGGCCTTTGTGCTGGCCTGGCTGCTGTATGCCGCCGCGGTGTACGCCGCGGCCTTCCACTTTGGCTGGGCGCACCTCCAATGGGTGCCTGGGGGGTAAACTCCACAACAACACGGCGCCCCTCGGCGGTATGCCGTCGGCCGGGGCAAAGTGTTACCCACCTTTCAGCAGCCTTTCCAAAGCGTCCAGGTCCACCCGCGAGGTCAGGTCCAGGCTCAAGGGGGTCACGGAAACCACCTTATCCACCCGCACGGCATACACATCGCTGCGGGGGTCAAAGGTTTCCGGCGGGTCGCCGGGGCCGTAGCCCATGGTGCCGGGCTCCTGCCAATTGCGGCGTTTGGGCGGCACGGTGCGGTAATAGCGCTTGCGCGCCAGGCGCGTCACCCGCCAGGGGGTTTCCGGCCTGCCGTGCCAGGGCACATCCACCTTAAGCACATAAACGTCGTCGGGCAAAGGGGTATGCAGCATGCGGCGGGCAAAATAGCGGGTAAAATGGGCCGCGGCGCTGAAATCCACATCAGGGGAATAGGAAAGGTGGTAATCCTTGGGCGTTTCCAGCGAAACCGCCAGCGCGGGGAAGCCCAGCGCGGCGCCTTCCAGCGCTGCCCCGACGGTGCCGGAAATTGTGATGCCGGTGGCGAGGTTCTCGCCGTAGTTGATGCCTGCCACCACCAGGTCGGGCGGCTGGGGCATAATTTCCATCACGCCGTGCTGTACCGCCTGAGCAGGGGTGCCGCTTACTGCATACACCGTCCAGCGCTGGCCGTGCACGGTGATGGTTTCTTCGGTGATGATGCCGCTGGAAGTCACCGGCATACTGCGGCCGGCGCCGGAAGACTGCTCGCGCGGGGCGGCCACCGTGACCCACCC
>JALUXH010000062.1 GCA_027019065.1 Anaerolineales bacterium | reverse complement strand
ATGGCAACCCCGGGCATGTGTTCTCACGGCGTTTTTCTTTGGCACCGCCGCCGTTGCGTTGACCCCACCCCCGCTCCCCTCCCCGCATGCGGGGAGGGGAGCCAGGGGAGGGGTATGACAAAAGCGCAGTGCATCAAGACGCATGGAGAGCACCACAGCGTAGGCAGTTGCCGCCCGGCATGTCAGGCGCCGAATTTCTCCAGCCGCCCGGCATGAGCCAGCGCCAACGGCATCGCGTCGTGCGCCTGAAAAGTGCCCAGGCCACCCTGGGCACAGGCGGTTTCCCCAAAGCGGGTTTGGGCATCGGGGCGGGCGGTTTCCGGCGCCCACAGCAAGAAAGGCACCGGATGCCACGAATGCGAGCGCAGTTTGGCCGGCGTAGAGTGGTCGCCGGTCATCATCAGCACGTCGGGCTTAAGGGCCAAAAGTTGGGGCAGCGCCTTGTCCACGCCTTCAATAATGTGCGCTTTGCCTGCGAAATCGCCATCCTCACCTTTGCTGTCGGTTTTCTTGATGTGCACAAAAAAGAAGTCGTACGCATCCCAGTGCCCGGCCACCGCGGCAAATTCATCTTCAGGGCGTTCGCCCTCAAAAGCCAACACATCCATGCCTACCAGCCTCGCCACGCCCTTGTACATCGGGTACACCGCCACACAAGCCGCCTTGAGGCCATAAGAGGGCGTAAACTGGGGCAGTTCAGGGTCGGTGGCAAAACCGCGCAGGGTTACGCCGTTGGCTTGCGGCTGGTCGGCCAGCACTTTTCGGGCTTCGGCAATCCACCGATTGAACAATTCCGCCGTGTGAGCCGCGGCGGGGGAATCCTCTGCGGGGCGTACCGGCAGCGGGGGCACGCCGGTTTTCTGCGGGTCGGTGTCTTCCAGCGCCGCCGAAAGCCCTTCGCCGCGCATGACCACCACAAAGCGGTATTCTTTCACCTGCCGCACTTCCACTTCCACACCCGGAATGCGGATTTGCGCCAGTTTTTCCACCAGCGGCGCCGAGGCTTCGCTGGGAATGCGCCCGGCGCGGCGGTCGGTAATGTTGCCGTGGGCATCAAGGGTGCAAAAGTTGCCCCGGGCGGCCACATCGCCCGGGCGGACGTGCAGCCCCACCCCCAAAGCGGAAAGCACCCCCCGCCCGACAGGATGATGCAGCGGGTCATAGCCAAACAGCGCCAGGTGGGCGGGCCCCGAACCCGGGGTGATGCCGGGGCGAATGGGAATAGTCTGCCCCAGGGTGCCTTCGGCGGCAAGGCGGTCCATGTTGGGCGTGTGGGCAAACTCCAGTTCGGTGGGGCCCCCGGCTTCCAGCGGCAGCCCCCCCAGGCCATCCATCACCAGCAGCACAATTTTCCTGCCGTTAGGCTGCAACAGCGGAGGGAGATAATCAAACGGCATCATTCACCTCGGGGGAAGGGTCAGCGAATCGCTTTTTCGGTCTCGGGGTCAAAAAGGTGCATCTGAGACATATCAAAGACCACCTGGGCGCGCTGTCCCATGCGGTAACTGGCGCGCGGGTCAACCCGGGCAACAAAAGGCGTTTCCCCGGCGCGCATATACACAAAAGTTTCATTGCCCATCAGTTCGGTCACATCTACAATGCCGTCCACCGGTTGAGGGGTAATGCCCGGCGGCGCAAAATTGGGGGCGTGAATGTGCTCGGGGCGCACCCCCAACACCACCGGCCGCCCCACGTATTCCCCATAGGCGGCTTTCCGGTCATCGGGCACCTGCACCTGGAACGCGTCGGTCGCCACGAAGAAACGGCCATCGGACTGCTCAAGGGTGCCGCGGAAAAAGTTCATCGCCGGCGAGCCGATGAAACCGGCCACAAACATATTCGCCGGCTTATCGTAGAGGTTCTGGGGAGTATCGATTTGCTGCAACACGCCATGATTGATCACGGCAATGCGGTCGGCCATGGTCATGGCTTCCACCTGGTCGTGGGTGACATAAATAAAAGTGGTCTGCAGGCGCTTGTGCAGTTTGGAAATCTCGGTGCGGGTCTGCACACGCAGTTTGGCATCCAGGTTGGAAAGCGGCTCATCAAAAAGAAACACTTTCGGGTTACGGACAATCGCACGCCCCACCGCCACACGCTGGCGCTGCCCGCCGGAAAGCTGGCGCGGCTTGCGGTCCAGCAGTTGCTCAATGCCCAAAATCTCGGCGGCTTCCTGCACCCGGCGCCTGATTTCGTCTTTCGGCACTTTACGCAATTTGAGGCCGAAAGCCATGTTTTCATACACCGTCATGTGAGGGTAAAGGGCATAGGACTGGAAGACCATCGCAATATCGCGGTCTTTGGGCGGCACGTCGTTGACCACCTGGTCGCCGATGAGAATGCGTCCCTCGGTCACTTCTTCCAGCCCTGCAAGGCAACGCAGCGCCGTGGTTTTGCCGCAGCCTGAAGGCCCTACCAGCACAAGAAACTCTTTGTCTTCCACATGGATATTGAGGTCATTGAGGGCTGTGACGCTGCCAAAGCGCTTCGTCACGTGGTCATAAGTCACGCTGGCCATAAGCATCTCCTCGCAACAAGTCATCGGGGCATGCCGACCGCCGTCTTCCGGTAAGTCGGCAAACGGGCTGAACGGATCTTTTGCAAATTATACTCCATACCGGCAGGAAACCCTTTCACTGGCTGCCCTGCCGGGGAGCACTCAAATGTTGTGGGGCGGGACGGCGTCCCGCCTGACGATGGCCTGCTTTTTTCCGGCGTTCGGCGGGGCCGGGGCGGGAAAACGGGGCACCCGGGGGCACGCATGGGTGCCCGCCCGTGGGAGTGTTTCTCACAACCCTTTCGCCCTGTCTGAATCAATACGACGAAGCCAGGGCGTCTACCGGGCAGCGGGAAAGGCACACGCCGCAGCGGAAGCAGTTTTCTTCTTCAATCGTAATCTTGCGGTTCTCGTCCAGGTGCAGGGCATCGTACACGCAGCTCAGCACGCAGAAATTGCATCCGGTGCACTTTTCGGGGATAAGGATGGGAGGCGCGTCCATGGCGGGGATTTGCTGGCGCAGCGTCAGCCCTTGCAAATCGGCAATGGTGGCGTAGCCGTTCTTGTCCATCCATTTTTCCAGCTGCCTGGCAATTTTGCCAAACACGCCCGGCCCACGCGTGATGGCCGCGGTGCAAATGCCCACCGCGCTTGCGCCCGCCATAAGGTATTCCACCACATCCGTGCCTTTGCTGATGCCCCCCACGCCGATGATGGGCACATCCACCACCTGGGCAATGTCATACACCATCCGAAGGGAAATCGGCTTGAGGGCAGGGCCGGAAAGCCAGCCATACCCTTTGCCGCCCATCAGCGGCCGCCCGCCGCGTTCAATATCAATGCCAAAAGTCGGGCCAAAAGAGTTCGTCGCCACAATGCCATCCACTCCGGCTTCTACGGCGGCCAGCGCGGCAGGTTTCGGCTCGCGAAAAGGGCTCATTTTGACGAACACCGGCACATCCAGGGCTTCCTTGGCCGCGCGAATGGCATCTTGCATCGGGCGGGGGTCGTCGGCAATGTAATGTGTGCTGAGCTCTACCGCATCGGCAAAAGGCTTCACTTTAGGCGCCAGCAGGGCAATATCCTCCGCCGTATAGCCCATGCTGATAATCACAGGAATGCCGGCTTCATCGGCAAGGCGGCGAATTTCAGGATATTCCACCTCCAGCCAGTGCTCCGGCGAAAGTTCCGACCACAGTTCGGTATTGAGAAAATAATTTTTGAGATCCCACATATTGGGCGTGGGCACATCGGCGGCGCGGGTAGAAATGGTTTTCGTCACCAGCGCCCCCACCCCGCCCTCAATACATGCTTTCGCCATGCGGGCATCGCGCACCGGCGGCCCGGCCGCAGGCATAATCGGGTTTTTCAGCGTCCATCCCATCAAATGGGTCGTCAGGTCAGCCATGGGAGCCTCCAGAACATCAGGGGGTAGGTTGGGTTGCGGGCAAGGGGGTGGCTTCCACAAAAATCACCTCGGGAAAGCCCAACGAACGCAACAGCCGCGCCAGGTACGCTTCGGCGTTCTGGCGCGCCGTGCGCAAAATGCCATCGTTTAACGCCGCCTGGCGGATTTCCTGCTCGGCCCTGCGGCGGGCCGCGGTTTCCAGATGAATATCACCGCGGGTCAGCAAGCCGGTATCGCGGTCATAAACATACGATTTCTGGTTGTCCAGCGTGGCGGTGAACACTTCGGGCGCCGGCAGGCGCACATAAAGCACGCCGTCCCTGACCCAGAGATCTTGCGGCTGCAGTTTGTCCAGATCTACCCCCGCGACGACCACACCATGCGCCACAAACAACAGACGGTCTCCAAACAGGAAACCGAGGTGGTTCTGCCCTTCTTCGGCCGTAACCACTTTCTCCACCGTGTATTGCACGGTTTCCAGCCTGGCCAGGCTGCGAACGCTGTGAATCACCGTCACGGGGTCGGGCAATACGGTGGGGGTGGGGTGCAGCACCTGGGAAACCTGCGTGTTCAGCGCGCCCACGGGCTGCAGCGCATGAGCCACCTGCGTGCCCATTTGCTGCACCGGCCGAACAACAGAAGCCGCGGCGCGGGAAACCATGCCCGTGACCCGGTAAGCCATCCAGGCCAAAAGCGCCAGCACCCCTACCGTCAACAGGTACCCCGCCCGCGTGCGTCGCGTTTCCATCGTGACCTCCGCAGGCATTATACTATACGTGGTAACGGCCTGGCGAACCCAAAGGGGCTGGGGGACAGTTACGAAATCGGTGGATGTTTTTTCTGCGGAATCTGCGAAATCTGCGGTTTCTTTCTGCTGAGGCTGAACAGATACGAAAAATCCGTAAAAACGCGCGGGCTTGCGGCAATGCCCTCCCCCCTCCACCCGCCTGACGGCGGCTTTGTAACTGTTCAGCATGCCCGCGATGCGCACCCAGAAGCATAAAAAGAGGTTAACGCAAAGGGCGCAAAGAGAGCAAAGGCGCAAAGGAAGTTCTGTGTTTTCTGGGGTTCTTTTATGCTTTCTGGGGTTGCAATCGGTGCGTTTTCTGCGGAATCTGCGTAATCTGTGTTTCGCATTACCGAGGCTGAGCAGTTACGAAAAATCTGTAAAAACGCGCGGGCTTGCGGAAATGCCCTCCACCCGCCTGGCGGCGGCTTTCGTCCCTCTCTTTTCTTTTGGCGCGCGGCGCGGCAACGTTCCGGTCAATGAGCCTGCGCCTTGTGCAGGCGCTCCCAAATTTCAACCAGCGCGCCGGCAGTTTCGGCAGACCACGGCGCGCCGGCAACGGCCTGGGCCAGCGCCCGCTGGCGCGCTTTGGGCGTTTGCGGCAGCATCATGGCCTGCAAAGGCAGCAGCGAAAGCCAGAGCAGCGCTTCGGGGGGAATTTCCCAGGCCGCGGCCACGGTCTGGCGGATGTTCAAAGGCAGCGGCGGCAGCGCCAGCGCAGCCAGCAGCAACCGGCTGAAGGGCAACGTCTCGGCTTCCGAGGGTTCATCCTCGCCTCCGGCTTCGGCGCGGGCCACGGGGCGGCACAGCCGCGCCCGCCACGCCCGCCGTTGGGCCGTCCGGCGGCGGGAAACCGGCTGCCACGCCCACACCACCAGAGCCTGCAGCGCCTGCATGCCTGTGCTGAAATCGGCTAAGGCATCCGCCGCCCCCTCGCCTTCCAGTCCCGCCGCTTCCAGCAATGCCCGATAAGCAGCAATCACCTTTTCTGCATCGTCCGGCGTGGGCTGAGGGCCGAGGGGCTGGCAAAGGGGCATGTGCCGCCGCCAGATCTCGGCCAGGCGCGCGGCCGCCTCCCGCAGCGGGGGGAAATGCTCGCGATACGCGGCTTCCAGGTCGGGCACACCCGCGCCGCCCAACGCCTCGGCCAGCCGCGCCCAGCGGCCTTCGGGGTCGGGTAAAATTTCCCAGTCCATAAAGACCTCCGTTTGATATGCCCGCAGGTGCACATGCAGCCCTTCGCGGTGCAGGGCAGCAGCGTTTCGCAAATACCACCGGCCGCTCACCAGGTCGCGGAAGCGCACGAAAACGCTTTCGTCGTCCGGAAGGCCCAACGCCTCGGCTAAGGTTTCGCTGCGGGGCGTGCGGTCGGCGGATTCCGGCGTTACGAAAGGCGCGCTGCGGTGCAGTTGCCCGGCGGTTTCGGCATAGCGGTTGTGATAGACCACCAGCGCCCGCGCGTCGCCCCGCCGGTTGGTGTAGGCGAAGACGTCGGGGTTTTCACCGCCGCCGGTTTCCAGCGGGAACCAGCGGAAGGCTTCCACGCCCGCGAACAGCGCCCGCCGATGGAGCAGCGGGGCGATGCGGCGGCGGTGCTCGGCGATGAAGCCCTCGTCGCGGCTTTCGTCGGTGCGCGGGGCACGGAATTCGTGGCCGTATTGCTCCTTCAGCCCTTCAATTTGCCCGTGGCCGAACATGGGCAGGCCGGGCAGGGTGGCCATCAGCGTCGCCACGCCGAAGTATTTGTCGCCCTTGCCGAACTGCTCTACGGCGGGCTTTTCGTCGGGGGTGGTCATGAAGTTGACATAGCGCTGCAAAATACGGGGGTCAAAGGTCAGGGTTTCCCGCACCAGTTTGTGATAGGCCGCGTTGCGCTCGTCGCGCAGCATGTGCATGAAGGCGCTATTGTAAACGCGGTGCATCCCCAACGTGCGCACGAAATAGCCTTCCAGCAGCCAGAAAGCCTCGGCCAGCAGCAGGGTGTCGGGGGCTTCCGCGGCCACCCGGTCGACCACTTCCCGCCAGAATTCGCGCGGCATGTGGCGCAGGAATTCGGCGCGGGTCATGCCGTGTTCGGCGCGGGAAGGAATCGCGCCGCCTTCCCCCGGGGCGGGGAACCACAGCCGCTGGTAGTGCTTCTGGGTGAGGGTCATCGCGGCATCAAAGCGGATGACCGGAAAGCGCCGCGCGACTTCCAGAATGGTGCGGATGAGGGCTTCCCGCACTTCGGGCAGCAGGTGGTTGAGTTGCGCGGTGTCGTTCCAGGGGATGGCCGTGCCGTCGTTGCCGTGGTAGATGTAGCGGGTGCGCCCATCGCGGTGGTCGCGCATCTGGAAGACGACCGCCGCGTCGCTGCGGTCGTAGTAGCCGTCCTCAATGCGGATTTCCACCGCGGGATGCGAAGAAAGGTTGGGGCCGGTGAAGCGGTAGTTGGGGAAGGGCGGCGCGTCGGTCTGGATGAACCAGTCGGGGTGTTCCACCACCCAGCGGGAATCCAGCCCCATGTGGTTGGGCACCATGTCCGCGCCCAGGCGGATGCCGAAGCGGGTAGCCTGCGCCTTGAGGGCTTGCAGCGCGTCTTCCCCGCCCAGGTCGGCGGCCACGCGGTAATCATCAACCGAATAGGCCGAGGCCAGGGCATCGGGGTTGCCCATCAGGCGCTTGATTTTCTGCGAAGCGGGGCTGCGTTCCCACACGCCGATGAGCCACAGGCCGTTGATGCCCCATTCAGCCAGTTCGGCCAGGGCTTCATCGGGAATCTGGTCAAGGCGGTGAATGCCGCGCCCGAAGCGGCGGGAAAGCTGCGCCAGCCAGACATAAACATGCCTGGCGACCAGCACCAGGCGGGGCATCCATTCCCGGTCGGGGGAATAGGCTTCGGGGGCATCGGCGTCGTGGGGCAGGGCGGCGAAATCGTCCTCGAAAGGCGGCGGGGGTGCAGCGGGGGCGCGGCGCTCGGCCTCGCGGGCAAAATCCAGCCCCCGCAGCAGGTCGGCGCGCATTGCGCCCAACGCCTCGCCCCAGGCTTCCAGAATGTAGGCCAGTTGGGCGGCCAGGCTGTGGGGGGCGCGGCGGGCAGGGGCGAGCAGGGCCGCGGGCACGGGCAGGTTTTCGGGGGGCAGGGGGGGCCGGGCGGCAAAATACGCCTCGGCGGCGGCCATCGCCTGCGGGAAGGCGTCGCCCAGCACTTCCGCCGGGCAGAGGGGGGCAAAGGGCGCGGCGGCAGGGTTCTGGTGGGTTGCCCAGAGGATGAGCAGGTTTTCCCACAGCGCGGTGTCGTCGGCCTCGCCGTAAGCGTCGGCGAAGGCGGCGGTCAGGCTTTCCACCGCCGCGTTGCCGATGGCGGCGCGCACATGGGCTTCCAGGCCGGGGAAGACCGCCGGATGCGCGCGGCGGTAGCGCTCCAGCAGCAGGCGGAAAATGCTTTGCAGCACCGCCAGGGCATAGAGTTCGGACGCATCGGCCTGGGGCGAAAGCAGCGCCGCCAGCGCCCGCGCCGAGCGGATATCCAGCGGCAGGCCGTCGGCGGAGGATGCGGCTGCGAGGGGCAGGCGGCGCAGCCACGTCAGACGCAGCAACAGAGAAGGCATGGCCAAAAACTCTCAGGGGCGCCGGGCGGTCAGAGCAGGCGAATTTCAGCCCATTCTCCCGCAGCCAGGCCGGTGGCGTCGGCAGGCACTTTCAGCAGGCCGTCGGCGCGGGCAAGGGCAAAGATGAGGTTGCTTTTGTAGAAAATCGGCTCGGCCAGCCAGCCTTCAGGGGTCTGGCGCAGGCGCACCGGCCACCAGTCTTCACGGCCGGAAGCCGAGGGCAGGTTGACCGTTAACCGGGCAGGAAGCAGCGGGCGGGCACGCGGGGCTTCACCTTCCAGCCGCGCCATCACCGGCAGCACAAACAGCCCCACGTTGACCAGTGCGCTGACCGGATTGCCCGGCAGCCCCACCACCGGCTTGCCATGGGCCGCGGCCAGGATGGTCGGGCGGCCGGGTTTGGTGTTCACGCCGTGGACGAGCACGCCGGGGGCGCCCAGGCCGTCCAGCACCTCGGCGGTCATATCGCGGGTGCTGGCGGAAGAACCGGCCGTGACCACCACCAGGTCGCATTCGGCCAGCGCCCGGGCGGCGGCATCGGCCAGGGCTGCGGGGCGGTCGGGAATAATGCCGTACACCCGCGGCACACCGCCGGCGCGGCGCACTTCGGCGCTCAGGGTATAGGTGTTGATGTCGCGCACCTGGCCGGGGGCGGGCTCGGCGTCGGGCGGCACCACCTCATCGCCGGTGGCCAGCACGCCCACGGTCGGGCGGCGGGCAACGGCCACCGTCAGCACGCCCAGCGCCATCAGGCCGCCGATTTCCGCAGCCCGCAGCCGCCGCCCGGCAGGGAAGACCGCGGCCCCGGCGGCCACGTCTTCGCCTTCCAGCAACACGTTTTCGCCCACGGCCACAGGCCTGAGAATTTCCACCTCGCCGGCGCGCGCCTGCTGGGTATATTCCACCATCACCACGGCATCGGCGCCCGGCGGCAGCATCCCGCCGGTGTGGATCAGCGCCGCCTGGCCGCTGCCCACGGTAAAGGCAGCCGCCGCGCCCATCGGCACTTCGCCGACCACTTCAAGGTAGGCCGGCAGGCCCTCACTTGCGCCGTAGGTATCGGCGGCGCGGACGGCGTAGCCATCCACCGCCGAGCGGTCAAAAGGCGGCATGGGGTGCGGCGCAAGCACATCCTCGGCCAGCACCCTGCCCAGCGCGTCGGCCGAAACAAGCCGCTCGGCTTCCATGCGGTGCGTGATATGCGGCAGCCAGGCTGCCAGCGCCTCTTCAGGGGGCAACAGGTTCAAAAACTCGGGCATCGGGCTCCCTCCACAGCATTACAGCCGCCAAAAGCCAACGGTGAGCACATAAGCCGTCAGGGCCAGGGTCAGCAGGGCGTTGAGGCGGAGCCATTTCCACGGCGGGCGAGCGCCCTGCCCCACACGCCGCATCATCCATATCTGCATCAGCGCTTCAAGGAAGGCAATGCCGCACGGCGCAACGATTTCCCACGGCAGGCCGAGGGCTACATCCAGCGCCAGCAGCAGGAAGCCCGTCAGCCAGGCGAGGTTGTGGAAATGCAGCGCCCGACGCCAGTCCAGGCGCATGAGCAGGGTGCGGCGGCCTTCCCGCAGGTGGGCGGCATAGTTGGGGAAATCCCAGGCCAGCGCCGCGGCTAATGCCATCGCGAACAGCGGCATCCCCACCATGCCCAGCAGGCGGTGCCAGGTTCCGGCCTGAAGGGCGAAAGCGAGGGCCGGCACGCACAAGCCCAGGGCGGCCGCAAGCAGCGCCTCGCCGTAGCCGCTGACGGCCAGGCGGAAAGGCGGCGCGCCCCAGGCTACGGCAATGAGTGCGAGCATCAGTTGCAAGAGCACGGCGGTGGGCGAAAGCAAATGCTGCTCGGCCAGGAAGGTGGTTTCCAGGGCCACCACGGCAAAAAAGACAAAAGCCTGGTTGAGCCAGCGGCGCCGCTCGCCTGCGCCGGCGCGGGTGTTGAACGCCCGTCCCAGCGCCTCACCCCCGCCAAGCAGCAGCGCCGCCCACAACAGCCCCATCCACGCTGCATCCCACCGGCGAAACAGCCCCAAATAGCGGGCAATGGCCAGCCCCAACGCATAGCACAGGGCTTCCAGCGCCCACAGCAAGGCCAGCAAGCGGGAACGGCGCATCAGGCCCCCACCGTCAGCCGCAGCAGGTCATCGGCCACCACCACCTCGCCGCCAAAAGTTTTGCGGGCTTCGGCCGCCAGGCGGCTGCGCCCGGCGGCGTCGGTGGCCGTATGCACCAGGTAAAGCCGCTTCGCGCCGGCGCGGGCGGCAATTGCTCCGGCCTGGGCCGCCGAAGTGTGGCCTTCCATCGCGCCGGTGGCCTCGTGGAAGAGATAATCCGCGCCCGCAGCCAGTTCCGCAATGGCTTCAGTGGGCGCGGTGTCGCCCGAATAAACCAGCGCCTCACCGTTGGCGAAGGCGATGCGAATGCCCACCGCCGGCACATGGTGAACGCCGGGGGAAGCCGTCACCTGCCAGCCGGGGGTGGTCATTACTTCGGCGCGGCGGGCTGCCGGGATGGTATGAAACACCACCGGGAAGAAATCCGGCCAGTTTTCCCAGCGGTAAAGCGCCATCATCTGCTGCAAGCGGGTCAGCACATCGTCCAGCCCGTAAAGGTGCAGCGGGGTGCGCCGCCCCTGCAGCCAGGAATCCATCAGCAGCATGGGCATTCCGGCGGTGTGGTCGGGGTGAAAGTGGGTCAAGATGATGTCCGTGAGGTGCCACGGCGAAATGCCCGCCTGCTGCAGGCGGGGCACAACATCGCAGGGGGCGTCCACGAGCAGGGCGCGGTCACCATCCACCAGCACAAAGTGGGTGTTCGCGTGCGCTTCATCGGGCACGGCATTGGCGGTTCCGAGGGTAATCCATTCCGCCATCAGTTGCTCCTTCCGTCCCAGCCGCGCTGCTGCCAGGCCAAATACAGCGCCACCGACCCGGCCACAGCGGCGTTGAGGGATTCCATTTTACCGCGCATGGGCAGGCGCAAGAGGGCGTCGCATTTCTGCCGCACCAGGCGGCGCAGGCCGCGGCCTTCACTGCCCACCACCAGCGCCAACGCGCCCCGCAGGGAAACCGCCTCCGGCGGCCCGGCTTCGGCGCTGCCTTCCAGCCCCACCACCCACACATTGCGGGCCTGCAGGCGGTCTATGGCCTGCGCGAGGTTGTGCTGCGCCACCAAAAGGTGTTCGCTCGCCCCGGAGGAAGCATTGACCACGGCAGGGGTGATCGTGGCCGTGCGGCGCAGCGGGAGCAGCACGCCATGCACCCCCACCGCTTCGGCAGTGCGAAGCAGTGTGGCAAGGTTTTGAGGATCCTGGAGGGCATCCAGCAACAGGAAAAAGGGCGGTTCGCCGCGTTTTGCGGCCAGGGCGAGCATTGCATCCAGGTCGGCGTAAGGGTAAGGCGAAGCCTCCAGCACCACGCCCTGGTGATGAGCATGCCCCAGCAGGGCATCCAGTTTGCGGCGCGGCAGGCGCTGCACTTCCACGCCCTTTTCTCCGGCCAGCCGCAGCGCGGCGCGCAGGCTGCCTTTGACCTGCACACCATCTGCCACCCACAGGCGGTAGAAGCGGCGGCGGGCGGCGCGCAGGGTTTCGTACACCGGGTTGCGGCCGTAAAGGCGTTCGCGCATCGGCCGCGCCTACTTCCAGCGCCAAAGGGTGCCGCCGGGGGTGTCTTCCAGCAGCACACCCATTTCGGTCAGGCGGTCGCGGATTTTGTCGGCCAGCGCCCACTGTTTGGCGGCGCGCAGGTCGGTGCGGATTTCAATGAGCAGGTCAATGAAGGGTGCGGCTTCGGCGCTGCCCTGTTTCTGCGGCGGCTGTTTGGTCAAATCCAGCCCCAGCACACCGGCAAGTTCGCGCAGGGTTTCCTGGGCGGGCTGCAACTGGGCTGCCGTGGCGCCGCCGTCGCGCGCCTGGTTGATGGCGCGCACCAGGTCAAACAACCGTCCCAACGCCGCCGCGGCGTTGAAGTCATCGTCCATCGCGGCGACGAAGCCTTCCTTTGCAGCAGCGGCCTGTTCGGCGAGGGCTGCAGCCATCGCCTCGGGGAGGCCCGCAGCGCTGGCGTGCGCCGGGCGCATTCCGCCGCGCAGGCGTTCCAGCGCTTTCTCGGCCTGGGCAATGGTTTCGGCGGTGAACTTGAGCGGGCTGCGGTAGTGGGAACTCAACACCATCATCCGCAGCACATCGGCTTCGTGCTCGGCGAGGAAGTCTTCAATGGTAACGAGGTTGCCGAGGGATTTGGACATCTTCTCGCCGCCCATCTGCAACATGCCGTTGTGCATCCAGTAGCGCACATAGGACTTGCCGGTGTAACTTTCGCTCTGGGCAATTTCGTTCTCGTGGTGCGGGAAGATGAGGTCGGCGCCGCCGCCGTGGATATCTAACTGCTCGCCGAGGTGGTGCAGGTTCATCGCCGAACATTCAATGTGCCAGCCCGGGCGGCCTTTGCCCCACGGGCTGTCCCAGGAAGGCTCGCCGGGCCTGGCGGCTTTCCAGAGGGCGAAGTCCATGGGGTGTTCCTTGCGCTCGTCCACTTCAACGCGTGCCCCGGCCATCATTTCTTCCAGTTTGCGGCCTGAAAGTTTGCCATAGTCATCGTCTTTGGTGACGCGAAAGTAAACATCGCCATCCACCGCGTAGGCATAGCCTTTGTCTTCCAGCCCCTTGACCATTTTGATAATCCAGCCGATTTCCTGCGTCACGCGGGGCTTGACTTTTGGGGGCAGCACGCCGAGGTCTACAAGGTGCCGGTCAAATTCGCGGATGTAACGCTCGGCGAGGGCGATGGGGTCTTCGCCGCTTTCGTTGGCGCGGCGGATGATTTTATCGTCCACGTCGGTGTAGTTCATCACGTGGCGCACTTCATAGCCGCGGTATTCCAGATAGCGGCGCACCATGTCAAACACCAGCACCGACATGGCGTGCCCGACGTGGGCTTTGGCATACACCGTGGGGCCGCAAACGTACATTTTGACCACGCCGGGCTCCAGCGTTTCAAAAGGTTCTTTGTTACGGGTCATGGTGTTGTAAACACGCAGTGCCATGAAAGGCCTCCAAGAAGTGTTCCGGTGTTTCAGGGTTTCGGCGTTGCGGCATCAGGAAAGTTTTTCCCTCGGGCGGGCAAAGAGCATCCGTCCGGCAGCCGTTTGCAGGGCTTTGGTCACAACGACTTCCACTTCCCGACCCACGGCCTCCCGACCGTCTTCCACAACCACCATCGTGCCGTCGTCCAGGTAGCCCACCCCCTGGTCGGGCTCTTTTCCGGCCTGAATGACTTTGAGGCGCAGCGTTTCTCCGGGCAGGTAAAGCGCTTTGACGGCATTGGCCAGTTCATTGATGTTGAGCACCGGCACGCCCTGCAATTCGGCCACCCGATTGAGGTTATAGTCATTGGTCAGGATAGGGCAGCGCAGTTGGCGCGCCAGCACGACCAGTTTGTCGTCCACTTTGCGGACGCCTTCTACATCCATATCGCTGATTTGCACGGTAATGTTGGGGTCCTGCTGCAATTCCGAAACCACAGCCAGGCCGCGGCGGCCGCGCTGGCGGCGCAGAGGGTCCGCGGAATCGGCCACGTACTGGATTTCCTGCAGCACAAAACGGGGCACCACCAGCGTGCCGGGAAGAAAGCCGGTGCGGGCAATATCCACCACGCGGCCGTCAATCAGCACGCTGGAATCCAGCAGGATGACGTGGCTTTTATCGCCCCGCCGCTCGCCGTGCTCACGCCAGCCGCCAAAGATACTGCGCAACACGCCAAACAGGTCATCCTGACGGGCTACAAACACCAGCACGCCAAAGTAGCCAAACACGGCAACAGCCGTGAACGTAAAAATTTCTTTGAACGGGGAAGGCAGCAAAGAAAAGGGCAACGCGAGCAAAGCCGCCAGCCCCACGCCCACCACCAGCCCTGAAAGGCCGGCCCACAAGGTGCGCCCCGATACCCGCATCAACGCCGAGCGCAAAGCGCGCCAGGGGCGCGTGGTGAAATAGGGGGTCAACACCAGCCCTGCCAGCGCTCCCACCAGCCCCAGCACCACGGCCGTTTGCACCGGCTGCCCCCCAATGCTCAAAGCCAGGTTCTTGCCCCAAAACACCCCCACCAATCCCAAAACCGCCATTCCGATCAGACGCACAAGAAATTCTGCACTCATGAATAAAGCCTCCAAAAAATAATTCCCTGCCGGTAACATCCGGCACACCCATGAATGAATGAACAGCCAGTCACTGTTCAGCCCGCCTGCGGACGCAGGCCGTCGGGTTCACCAAGATAGCGCCAAGAGGTTAATGCAAAGTAACTGCCTACGCTGCTGTGCTCTCCATGCCTCTTGATGCACTGCGCCTTTGTCATACCCCTCCCCTGGCTCCCCTCCCCGCATGCGGGGAGGGGACGGGGGTGGGGGCAACGCAGCGGCGGCGGTGCCAAAGAAAAACGCTGTGTGAATCCATGCCCGGTGTGGCCAGCGCCGCGATCTGGGGAGGTAATGACCACGCAAAAGCATAAAGGAAGCAAAGAGCACCACGGGATGGGCCCTGTTTTCGGTGCCCGGCGGTGAAATCGCCGTGGCTCTCCGGTCCGGGCTGAACAGTTACTCTAATTTTACCTTATCCCATGCAGATTTCCCCACCGAGTTATTGAGCCGCCCGAAAAGTTGCCGCGCCGGGGCGTCCGGCAGCCGGTGCATGCCGCGGCATCTGCGGCTGCCCTTTCCCGGGGCAGCACGGATACGCGCGGAGCCTTCAAGGGCAGCGGCGCTACCGAAACCTCCGCCAAAGCATCGCCAGGCCAAAAATTGTGGTCGCCGTGAGCACCACCGTGGCGCCGGAAGCCGTGTTGAGATAGTAGGAAGCCACCAGCCCGGCGAGCACGCTCAACACCCCAAAAACGGCCGAAAGCGCCATCATCTTGCCAAAACTGCGGCTCAGCTGATAGGCCGCGGCCGCGGGCGTCACCAACAGCGCCGAAACCAGCACAATGCCCACCACTTTGATGGAAACCACGATGGTGAGTGCAATCAATGCCAGCAGCAAATAATAAAGCACCGGTTCGGGCACGCCGTTCACGCGGGCGGTTTCCGGATCAAAAGTGATAAACAAAAATTCCTTGTAAAGCAAAGCCGCCGTCAACAGCACCAGCGCCCCCACCCCCAGCACCATCCGCAGGTCGGCAGCGGTCACGGCCAAAATGCTGCCAAACAGGTAAGAAAACAGGTCCACGTTGTAGCCGTGCATCAGGCCCACCAGAAGCACACCAAAAGCCATCGTTGAAGCGAAAAGATGCCTACGGCCGTATCTTCCTTAACCCCGCCCCTTCGGGTCACCGCGCCGATGCCCCATGCCACCGCCAGGCAGAACACCACCGCCGCCCACAAAGGGTCCGCCCCCAGCAGGAAGCCCACCGCCACGCCGCCAAACGAGGCATGGGCTACCCCCGCGCCGACAAACGACATACCCCGCAAAACCACATACACGCCAATCACGGCCGTCAGCAGCCCGATCATGACCCCGCCCACCAGGGCCCGCTGCATAAAGGCGTAGTGCCAGAAATCCATCATTGCTCCTGCTCCTCCATACGCACCACCATGTGCGGCGCCTTGCCGTGGTGGAAGAACATGGCCTGGCAGCCGTACATTTCCGTCATGGTCGTATCGGTCAACACCACCTCAGGCCGTCCATGCGCCACCAACCGCCGGTTGACACAGGCGACGCCATCCACATATTGCGAAACCACGCCAACATCGTGGGAAACCATCAACACGGTGATGCCTTCCTGCTGGAAATCGCGCAACAGTTCATACAACGAACGGGAAGTGTGGGTATCTACGCCCGTGGTCGGTTCATCAAGCACCAGCAAGCGCGGCTCGGTGGCCAAAGCACGCGCCAGAAAGACGCGCTGGCGCTGCCCGCCGGAAAGGTCGCCGAGGGGGCGACGGCGCAGTTCCAGCACGCCCAGGCGTTCCATGGCCCGTTCCACGGCAAGGCGGTCGGCCTTCCCGGGCCTGCGGAACAGCCCCAGCCGGGCGTAGCGCCCCATCATCACCACGTCTTCGGCGCGCACGGGGAAATGCAAATCTACCGCGTGCATCTGCGGCACATAGCCGATCTGCCGGCGCAGCCGCCCCAGGGCTGCCGCCGGACGCCCAAACACCCGCACCTCTCCCCGCATCGGGCGTACAAGCCCCAAAATCGTCCGCACCAGGGTGGTCTTCCCGGCGCCGTTGGGGCCGATGATCGCCAGAAAAGATCCTTCCGCCACGCTCAGGCTGATGTCTTCCAGCACCTGCACCGTATCATAGGCTACGGTAACACCCTCAAGTTGAATCACCGGCGGCTTACTGCTCACGGCGAACCTCCCAGGCCTTTTTCCAGTTGTTGCAAATTCCAGCGCATCAGAGCAAGGTAAGTCTCCCGCGGGGGAAGGCCGCCCAGCGGGTCCAGCGTGAGCACCGGCACACCGGCTTCCCGGGCAATCACCTCAGCGGCGCGCGGGGAGAACTGGGGCTCGGCAAACACCGCCGGCGCGCCGGTCAGCCGAATGGTTTCCACAATTTGGGCCACCTCGGCGGCCGAAGGCTCCCGGCCGGGTGCGGCTTCCAGCACGGCCGCCTGGTGCAGGCCGTAATCGTGGATGAAGTAAACCCACGAAGCGTGAAAAGTCACCATTTCACGGCTGGAGAATCCGGCCACGGCGCGGCGGATGTCGGCATCCAGGCGTTGCAATTGCGCAAGGTAAGCCGCCGCATTGGCGCGGTAGGCTTCGGCATGCGCCGGGTCGGCGGCCACAAGGGCGTCGCGAATGCGGGCGACATATTTCATCGCCCGGCGGGGGCTGAGCCAAAGGTGCGGGTTTCCGGCTGCGTGCGGACCGCTCTGAAGAAGGCCCATCCCTTTGGAAAGCACCACGACCTGCAAATTCGGATTGTCCACAGCCTGCACCGCCTTGTCGGCCCAAAATTCAAGCCCCACGCCGTTGAGGAAAAGGAGGCGCGCCGAAGCCAGGCGGCGCATCTGGTCGGGGGTGGGTTCGTAAGTATGCGGGCTGGCGCCTGGGGGCACCAAAGTCAATACCGTAACCTGGCTGCCGCCGACCTGCTGCACCAGGTCGGCAATGGGAGGGATGGAAGCCGCGACGAGCATGTTGCCCGCAGGGGGTGCGGAGGCAGCCGCCCCGCCACAAGCCGACAAACCCAGCGCGCCCAATACGGCCAGCAGCGCCGCAACCGCAACACGCCACCCCGCGGCACGGCGCGGGCCGCCCTGCGCGGGAGGATTTTTTTGCAGCCGGGCCCTCAACCCCTCCCCTGGCTCCCCTCTTCGCACGCGAAGAGGAGACGGGGGTAAGGTCAACGCAACGCCGGACGGCGCCAAAAGAAAGCGCTGTGTGAGCCCGCGCCCGGGGTGGCCATCCCCGCGATTGGGGCAGAACATGACGCTTTTTGCCTCTTTTCCCTTGCCTTTGCCGTGTCTTCCTATGGCTATACGAAACGCACTCACTTTACGGCCTCCTCTTTGCACCCGCTCCGGCTCCCTTCGGCCTGTTCCGCCTGCCGACACGCCTCACACAACCCCACCAGTTGCAGCCAGTGGTCTTCCACCACGAAACCGCTTTCACCTGCCACCGACTGCATCAGGCTTCCCAAATCATCGCCGCCGAAATACCACACCCGCCCACAGCCGCGGCACACCAGCAAATGCTGATGCCCCGGCTCCGCCGCCACATAAGAAGCGCAGTGGGTATTGCAATGCACGCGCTGCACCAGCCCCAGCGCCTGCAGCGCCTCCAGCGTGCGATAGACCGTGACCAGCCCAAGCCCCGGCGCCTGCCGACGGGCCAGGTCAAAAATCTGCGTGGCATCAAGCGCCCGCTCACTGCGGGCAAGCACCCGCAACACAGCACGGCGTGCGGCCGTCAGCCGATAGCCGTGTGCCTGCAAAGCGGTGCGCCAACGCGCCAGCCGTTCTTCTGCCGAAGAGGCCGTCATCTCTGCCTCCCGCCCGAGTGCGTTCCCGCGCTCGTATTGAAAACGATTTTCAGTTTCAGGAAGATTATAACGCCGACTGCCCCCCGCGTCAAGAGAGTACCTATCTGGTGATTACCCAAAACTCGGAAGAAGGGTGATCTCCCCCCTCCCCCAAGCCGCCTGCGGCGGCTTTTCCCCCTCCCCTCCCTTTGTAAGGGAGGGGAGGGGGAGGCCCCGGCGGGGTGGGGAGAGATCTGGGTAATCACCGGAGTACCTATTCAACGAGAA
>JALUXH010000061.1 GCA_027019065.1 Anaerolineales bacterium | reverse complement strand
CTCAACCCGCTCACCCTCGGCAAACCCACCCCCCTGGCCTTGCTGCTGCCGGCCACCTACACCCCCACCCCGCTGGCCGTGAGCACCCCGCACCTCGTGGAAGCCTACCGGCTTGGGCTGCGCGCCATGCAGGAAGGCCGCTGGCAAGACGCTTTGCGCTACTTCCGCCAGACCGCCGACGCCGAAGGGCAGCACAAAGCCGACCTCTATTTCTACATCGGTGAAATCTACCGCCGCCAAAAGCAGTGGAATAACGCCACTGCAGCCTACCGCCAGGCGCTGAAACTGGACGCCCACTTTGCCCCGGCCGAAGCAGGCCTGGCACAGGTTTTGCTGGCCCAGGAAAAACCCCGCGACGCCGCAACGTTGGCCGCCCAGGCCGTGAAAGACGACCCCGCTTACGGGCCGGGCTACCTCGTGCAAGCACAAATTGCCCTGAACGAAGGTCAGGCCGCCGACGCCCTCGCCGCACTCAAAGAAGCCGAAACCCGCCTCCCCGGCTCTCCCCTCATCCCGCTCTATCGCGCTCAAGCCGACCTCGCCCTCAACAAACCCGAAGCCGCTTATAAAGAGGCTTCCCAGGCCCACAACCTTGACCTGACCCTGCTTCCGGCCTACAAAGTTTTGGGGCAGGCCGCCTTTGCCCTCGGCAAACTGGACGAAGCCGTGCTCTACTTCCGCACCTACCTGACTTACGCTCCGGGCGACGAAACGGTCTACCGCAGCCTTGCCGAGGCCTATTTACAGCAAAACAACCCCGAGGGCGCCCTGGCCGCGGCCCAAAAAGTGGTGGCAGCCTCGCCTTACGATGCCGCAGCGCTGCGGCTGCTGGCCCGGGTTGACCTCGCCCTCGGCAAAGGCGACCAGGCCGTGGAAACATTAAAAACCGCGGTTCGCGTCCACCCCAACGACTTTGACCTCCGCATGGCGCTGGTCGCCACCCAACTCGCCGCCGGGCACCCCGGAGACGCCTTCCACCAGCTGCAAGACAGCCAGCCGCTGCTGAAAAAGCAGCAACAGTGGTACACCTTCTACTACTGGCGGGCCAAAGTTCTCACCGCGCTGGATGTTACCGGCGCCGCCGCCGAAGACTGGAAACGCGTGTTGAACGCCCCCCAAGAAATGGTGCCCGCAGCGTGGAAAACGGAAGCCCGGCAAGCCCTCCACCGGCTGCTGACCCCTTCACCCGCGCCGGCGCACACCGGCACGCCGGTCGGCACCGCGACGCCTTCGCCAACGCCTGCCCCGTAGGAGAAGCCCCCGTGGAAACCCCTCCCCCCTCGGCCGTCCATCCCCAAAAAGGGCCCTTCTTGCGCACCGTGTCGGTCGGCGAGCGGTTCATCGGCTTTTATGTGGTGCACCGCAAGCAACTGGAGCCTTTTCGCGACCCCAGCCGCGGCCACTACCTGACGCTGATTCTGGGCGACCGCAGCGGCCAGCGGCTGGCGCGCATCTGGGAAGACGCCGAAACCATTGCCGACGAAATCGGGGTCGGTGAGGTCGTCAAAATTCAGGGCGAAATGGAAACCTACATGGACCGCCCGCAAATTCGGGTGCTGCGCATTCGCCCGGCGGAGGAAGGGGAATACGACTGGCGCGACATGCTGCCGTCTTCCCCGCGCGACCCCGACGAAATGCTGGAAAGCGTGCTCGCGGCCGCCGAGGCCATCGTCAACCCCCACCTGCACGCCCTGGTGATGCACTTCTACGGCGATGAGGCCTTTCTGGAAGCCCTCCGCCGCGTTCCTGCCGGGCGCAAAGTGCACCACGCTTACCTGGGCGGCCTGCTGGAACACCTGACCGAAATGCTCGCCCTGGCCGAACGCGTGCTGGAAATCTACCCCCCGCTCGACGCCGACCTGCTGCGGGCGGGCGTTTTGCTGCATGACATCGGCAAAGTGCGGGAACTGCACTGGGGGCTGGAAACCGATTACACCGACGAAGGCCGCCTGCTGGGGCACATCGTACTGAGCGACGAAATGGTCGCCGCGGCGCTCACCACCCTGCCCGATTTCCCGCCCGAACTGGCATTGCGGCTGCGCCATATGCTGCTGGCCCACCACAACCGCTACGAATGGGGCTCTCCCCGCCGCCCGCAAACCTTAGAGGCCATTGCCCTCACCAAAATAGACGACCTCAGCGCCCAGGTCAACCGCTTCTGGCTGCTGCTGCAACAACGGGAAGCCGGGGAAGCCTGGACGCCTTACGACCGCCTGCTGGAACGCCGCCTTTACGCGGGGGAAAGCGGCCTGAGCGTGGAAGAAGAAAGCCAGCGCACCTGAAGCCCCGGCCCGTTAAACCACCATCGCCCGCCCCGAAGGGCGAGCGATGGAAAAACGAGCGTTGCCACGCGCCGCAGCTCAATTCAAATGAGCCTGCATCCGCTTGGAAAGCATCGCCTCCAGTTCTTTGACCCGCTTTTTGGCCTCGGTGCGAGCCTTGCCGGTGGCTTGTTCCATTTCTGCGCGCGCACGCTTCAGGGCGTCCAGCAAAGCCATTTCCATCGGCGTGGGGATGTATTCCTGGGGTTCGGCGGCTTTTGCGCCTTTCCCGTTGCCGGATTTCTTCGCTTTACGGCGTTCAGGGCGGTTGACCTCTTTCATAATTTCTTCCGGCTTGGGCTCCAGCGCTTTCATGCTCAGCTTGATCTGGCGCTTGCGGCGGCTGACCGCGATCACCTGGGCTTCCACCTCGTCGCCTTCCTGCACCAGATCGCGCGGCGAACGGATAAAGCCGTGCGTCATCTCGCTGATATGCACCAGGCCGGGCACTTCGGCGCCAATGTTGACAAACACGCCGTATTTCTCCACCCGTTCCACTTTGCCGCTGACCGTCATGCCCACCTTGATTTCGCGCCATTCCAGGTCCAGGGGCTTAATCATCGTAAGTTCTACAATGCCCTTGGGGGTAATGCGGCGCACCCACACTTCCACCTCGTCGCCCACGTTGACCACGTCTTCCACTTTCTTGACGGGCTCTTCCCGCAGCTGAGAAATGTGCACAACGGCAGGCTTCCCCACACCGATATCCACAACAGCCCCTGCTGTGGTGGTCTTGACGACTTTGCCGGTAAAGTGCATCTTGCGTTGAATCTCCGTGCCATCCGGGGCAGTCACAGTTTGAACACTCATGGCAACACTCCTTTGTGCAAAATTCGCGAAAAAACATGCCGCCCGCCGTGGTTTCCGGTGTTCGGCAACAAGTGATTATACCTTAAAGAAGGCCTGAGGTCAGCCCATGCGCCCGAACTGCGGCCAAACTGCAATGGAACCGCAACGTTTGCCCCCTCGCGGCAGCAGGGCCAGGGCATCTCAAGGGAACAGCCCATGGGCGGCGCGGCCGCCGCGGCCGGACACAGGGTTATTAACTCACGTTACGCAGCAATGATTGACAGACAGCAATTTCACCCTATGAAACCGTTGAACATTCGGCTTTTTCGCCCTCACCACTCCCCCTTCGCGGCGGCTCAGCCCCCTCTCCTCTCCCAGTGGGAGAG
>JALUXH010000060.1 GCA_027019065.1 Anaerolineales bacterium | reverse complement strand
TGGGGCTGGCCGATGACGGCGTGCCCCTCGTCATGCGCTTGTTCGACCCCCAAAGAACCCAGCACTACCTTTTTTACGGGCAGGATGACCGCGTGCTGGCGACCCTTGCCGAACCCATCCTGTTCAGCATGGCCGCACAGCAGTGGGGGCCGGAACACTGGCAGTTCCTTATCCTTTCTGAACAAAGCACCGAATGGCAGGTTGCCGCCAGCCCGTTTTGCAAGGGCGTGATTTCTCCCCATTCCCGCGATGGCGATGAAGTCATCCCTGCGATGGCCGGCCTGATGGAGCAGCGCAGTTTTGGGCGTCACCGCGGCCCGCAATACATTCTTTTGCTGCACGACCTCGGCCGCTATTGGAAACGCCTGGGCGAAGATGCCCGCTACGACCTCATCCCGCTGCTTCAGCGGGGGCATGAATTCGGCATTCACGTCGTGGCTACCTTGCGCTACGCCCACTACCGCACCCTGCCGGAAAAGGTACGCACACTTTTCGGGCAAAAGGTGTACGGCTACGCCGATAACGAGCACCTGCCTAACGCCCCCGCCTTCCGCGACCTGACCAACATGCTTTTCTACGAACTCACGCCCTATCAGGCGTGGGTGCGTTCCGGCGGAGAATGGATGCGCTACACCGCCCCCCGCCTGGGTTGAAGGAGGCCGAAATGATGCACGTGGGTATGCTTTGGCTGGACGATACGCCCCGGCGCCCCCTGGAAGAAAAAGTGCGCCGTGCTGCGGCCTATTACCGCCGGAAGTACGGGCAGCAGCCCACCCTTTGCTATGTCCACCCGGCCATGCTGCCGGAAGGCCGCCTGGAGGTGGAAGGCGTGGCCGTGCGCCCCCTGAAAGATATCTTGCCGCAGCACCTCTGGTTGGGGGTGGCCGAGGCACAGGAAGCCCAACGACCGGCGCTACAAAGCGCAGGTGCCTGATTCCCCGGCCTGCCCGGTGCGGTTCTTACCGCTTCAGCGAAGCCACGAGGACGTCCATCGCCGCGGGCAAGTCGGTCTGGCCGGTTTTCCAGGCGCGGTCGGTGTCAAGCAGGGCCGCGTAGATGGCTTCCAGGGTTTCCATGCGAAAACGGCGCGCCTGCGGCAGCAGTTTTTTGGCCACAAAGGGGTGAATTTTGAGCGTTTGTGCCAGCGCGGGCGGCGTCGTGATGCCCTGGTTCAGGGCTTCCCGCGCCAGCAGCAAAAGGCGGAACTGACGAATCACCATCCCCCAAATGCGGATGGGCTCTTCCTGTTGCAGCAGTTGGTGCAGCAGCCGCAGCGCCTTCTCGCTGCGGCCTAAAGCGATGGCGTCTACCATTTCAAAAATGTTGGGGTGTTCCGGCGCAGGGGTCAACTCTGCCACGTCTTCCGGTTCCACCGGCCGGGCGTAGTTGACGAAGGCCAGCAGTTTGTGGATTTCCTGCCGGGCTGCGGCGGCGTCGTCGCCTACCCGGCGCGCGAGTTCGGCTGCGGCGGCGGGGGTAAAGCGCCCCCCGGCTTCCTCGGCGCGCTTCACGATCCAGCGGGTCAGGTTGTCGGGCAGGGCGTAACGGCGCTGGTAGGCGATTCCGGGGTGGGCGTCGGCCCAGCGGCGCAGCCAGTGTTTTGGGGGCAGCGTGGCGGCGCTTTCCAGCACCAACGCGGTGGAAGGCGGCACGCGTTCCAGCAGGGAGAGGAAGGCCTTGCGCCCTTTGGGGCTTTTGAGGGCGGGCATGGCCAGGGGGTCGCGCAGGTGCACCAGCCGCCGTTGGGCGAAAAAAGGCATCGTCAGCGCAGCGTCGTGCAGCGCCGGGAGTTCCAGGCTTTCCCCCTTGAGGAGGATGTAATCCAGCGCGGCGGGGGCGTCGGCGCCCAGGCCGGCGCGCAGTTTTGCCAGCGCCGCGCCGCGGGTTTGCTCGTCTTCTCCGTGCAAAATGTAGATGCGCGGTTTCGGGGCGTTCATGGTTCAGCCGCGGGTCAGCACCCGATGGGCGGTGAAGCGCCCTTGCCGGGTGGGGATGATTTCCGCGATTTCCAGCGCGCCCGGGTCGCCGTCGGTGGTCACTTTTTCCTGCAGCAGGTAGCCCAGCGGCTGGGAAAACATCAGCGCCACCGTGCCCAGCATCACGGCCAGGGGAAGGCGGTCGGCTTTGTCGCGCCAGCGTTTGCCCGCGCCCACCATGGCCAGCGCGCCCCCCAGCGCCGCCAGCCCGCCCGAAACCAGGTAGTTGGTGCCGCAGCCGGGGTGGATGGCCAGCCGCCGCTCGCCGGCACGCAGGCGCTCCAGGGCTTCCTGCACGGCGCTTTCCACCGCCGCGGTGGGCACATTGCCGATCAGCCAGAAACCTTCGGGGTCGGAATGCCCTGCCAGAAAGGTGTTGGGGTGCTGGCGGGAAAGCAGGTGGATGGTGGCGTGTTCCAGCCCGTGGTTGCGGCGGACGCGGGAAATCAGGTCGTGGAAGGTCGGCATGGAAAAACCTCCGAAGCGGATTACCAGGGGATGTTGGGCGGGCAGGTGCGCACCTGCGATTGCTGCCCCAGCCGTTTGTACATGGTGACGCCGGTGAACGGCACGCCCAGAATGCCGTCGTGGATGGCCCACGAGCGCAGGCGGATGCTGCGGGCGGCTTCCGGCCGGCGGAAGGGGGTGCTGCCGTCTAATCGGGGCAGCAAATCGCCGCCCGGGGCAAAGCCGCGGGCGATGCGTTCCATGAAGGCGCGCCCTTTCTGGTAGCCGAAGCCGTAGCGCTCAAACAGCACGGCGTTGTGGTAATAGAGCGGCTCGGCAAAGTAAATGCGCTGCCCCATGCCCGCGGCGAAGGCTTCAAAGGTGGCGATGGCGGCGGGAAGCATCCGCAGGCCGCGCCGGATTTGCCCGGGGGCCAGCCCGGCTTCCAGGGCGGCCTGTTCGGCTTCCCGGTTGCGGGCGAAAATGCCAAAGCGGGTCGGCGTGCCGTCGGGCAGGCGGTCCACATCAAAGCGCGGGGCGTCGGGGTCGTTTAGGATGTAGAGCAGGACGTGCAAATGGCCGCTGAGCGAATCGCCGAGGTGGGCGTAGAGCACGGGGTCGGGGAAGCCATAGCGGTGATAGACGGTCAGTTCTACCGTGGAAGCCCCGCTTGGGGCGCGCAGGGTGAAGAGGGAACGCCCTTCTGCATCGACAAGGTAGGGGCTGAGCCCGAAGCGTTCCAGCAGCGCGAGGGGCACGGCGCGCAGGTAAATCGCCCGCTTTTCGGCTTCCGGCAGGCGGTTGATGGCGCCGATGGAGGAAGGGATGCGCTCAGTGGCGGCGGAGCTCGCGTTGGATTTCACGCTCCATCTCGCGGCGGGCGATTTCAGCCCGCTTGTCGTACTTTTTCTTCCCGCGGGCCACGGCGATTTCCACTTTGGCCTTGCCGTCTTTCAGGTACATCCGCAGCGGCACGATGGTTACGCCTTTCTGACGCACCTTGTTCCACAGGCGCAGGATTTCCTGCTTGTGAAGCAGCAGTTTGCGCGGGCGGCGGGGTTCGTGGTTGAAATGGCTGGCCGATTCGTAAGGCGCGATGTGCGCGTCTATCAGCCACGCTTCCAGGCCGTCGTCTATGCGCACATACGCCTCTTTGAGGCTGACGCGGCCGGCGCGCACCGATTTGATTTCGCTGCCCTGCAGCACGATGCCTGCTTCGTAAGTTTCGTCAATGAAATAATCGTGGAGGGCCTTGCGGTTGGTGGAAACCACGCGGATGCTCATAAGGTTATTCTATCACGCGTTGTTACCGAAGCGCATCGCAGCGCGGGATGCCGTTCCGCCTCCCGCATTTTAGCGCCCCCGCCGGGCCGCTTCTCCGCCGGGCGGCGCGACTTCATGCTATAATCAACGCAATGGAAAAACCCGTTTCCTCCTCACGGCCAAAAGTTGCCATCAAGGGCATCCGCGACGGCCTGCTCGTGACCGTGGACGATGCCGGGGCGTGGGAAGACGCCCAAGAGGCCCTGCTGGAGGCCATCGGCAGCCAGGCCGAGTTTTTCCAGGGCGCGCGGGTGGCGCTGGATGTTGGGACACGCCCGCTCAAGGCTGCCCAAATGGGCAAACTGCGCGACCTGTTAGGCGATTTCGGCATTACGCTGTGGGCAGTCGTCAGCGAATCGCCCAAAACCCAGGAAACCGCCCGCAGCCTGGGGATGGCCACCCGCCTTTCCAGGCCGGCGCCTGCCCCGCGGCGTCCGGCGCCTTCCCCCGCGGGAGAAGAAGCCCTGCTGGTGCACCGCACCCTCCGTTCGGGGATGCGCATTGCCTTCCCAGGCCATGTGGTGGTCATCGGCAATGTGCACCCGGGCGCGGAAATCGTGGCCGGCGGGAACATTGTGGTGTGGGGGCGGCTGCGCGGCGTTGCCCATGCCGGAGCCGACGGCAACGAAAGCGCCGTGGTATGTGCGCTGGACCTTTCGCCCACCCAACTGCGTATTGCCGGGCGGGTGGCTACCGCGCCTCCCCGCCGCGGCCGCCCCGCCCCGGAAATGGCCTCGGTCAAAGACGGCCAGGTGGTTGCCGAACCGTGGGACGGAAAATGAGCGGGGCCGCTCAAACCGAGAGCGTATGCTGACCCCACAACGATGACGAGCGAGGTTCTATGCCCGGAACAGTTCTGACCATCACTTCTGGCAAAGGCGGCGTTGGGAAAACCACCGCAACCGCCAACATCGCTGCCGCATTGGCCAGCCGAGGGGAAAAGGTGGTTTGCCTTGATGCCGATATCGGCCTCCGCAACCTGGACCTGGTGCTGGGGCTGGAGAACCGCATTGTGTATGACCTGGTGGATGTGGTGGAAGGCCGCTGCCGCCTGCGGCAGGCCATGATCCGTGATAAACGGCTGCCTAACCTGTTTCTCATTCCGGCAGCACAAACGCGCGATAAAACGGCGGTTTCCCCTACCGACATGGTGCAACTGTGCAACGAACTGCGGCAGGATTACGATTGGGTGCTGATTGATTCCCCCGCGGGCATTGAACGCGGCTTCCGCAACGCGATTGCCCCTGCCGACCAGGTGCTTGTGGTTACAAACCCCGAGGTTTCGGCCGTGCGCGACGCCGACCGCATCATCGGCCTGATTGAAGCCGAAGAAAAAGGCCCCGCCCGCTTGTTGCTCAACCGCCTTAACCCGGCGCTGGTGCGGGAAGGCAACATGCTGGACGCCGAGGACGTGTTGGAACTGCTGGCCATTGACCTTTTGGGCGTGGTGCCGGAAGACGAAAGCGTGGTGGTCAGTGCCAACCGCGGCACGCCTGTGGCGCTGGATGCCAACAGCCGCGCGGGCCTGGCCTTCCGCAATATTGCGCGGCGGCTGCTCGGCGAAGATGTGCCGTTGATGCCTCTGGAAGACAGCGGCGGCCTGCTGCAGCGGCTGGGGCGGTTGTTCGGCAAAGGAGATTGAGATGGGCTGGTTAGACCGCCTGCGAGGGAACAAAAACAGCGCCCGTCAGGCCAAAGACCGGTTGCAACTGGTGCTGGTGCACGACCGCACCGACCTTTCCCCCGGCCAACTCGGCGCGCTGAAAGACGAACTCATTGAAGTGATCTCCCGTTACGTGGACATTGAACCGCAGGCGGTGGAAATCCAACTCTCGCAAAGCGGGCGCGAGCAATACCTGGTGGCTAACATCCCCCTCCGCCCGACGCGGCGCGCCCGCCGCTAAAGCCATGCGCCGTTCCTATTGGGAGCACTTTGACTTCATCTTGCTGGGCCTGGTCGCCACGCTGGTCATCTTCGGCGTGGCGGTCATCCGCTCGGCCATCGCGGGCAACGTGGTGCTTGCCGGGCTGGTGAAGCGGCAGATCATCTTTGCCGTGATCGGTTTTGGCATCCTTGTGGCCACGGCAGCCATGGATTACCACTATTGGGCGACTTTCGGCAAGTACCTTTATGTGGCCACCATGTTTTTGCTGGCCGCGTTGGGCATTATTGGCAAGGCGGCTTTTGGCTCGGCGCGGTGGATTGACACCGGCATTTTTTTCATTCAGCCCTCGGAAATTGCCAAAATTGTGATGATTCTGGTGTTGGCGGCTTTCTTTGCCCGCCACCGCCACCAATTGCACGAATTCCGGTGGGTGGCCATCAGCGGTGTGTTGACCGCGGCCATTGTGGCCCCCATTTTGCTGCAACCCGATCTGAGCACTTCTATCACCATCCTGGTCATCTGGTTTGGCATGTTGTGGGCTGCCGGGCTGACATGGAAACACCTGGCCGTCTTTGCCGCGGCCGGTGCGGTTTCCCCTTTTCTGGCCTGGCCTTTTTTGGCTGCCTATCAAAAGGCCCGGGTCATCAATTTCCTCTTTCCCGACCCCAACGCCCGCCACGGCGCAATTTACAACGTCCAGCAGGCGCTCATCAGCCTGGGCTCCGGCGGGGTGTTCGGGCAGGGCTACGGCCACGGCACCCAGGTGCAGCTGCGTTTCCTGAAAGTGCGGCATACCGACTTCATTTTTTCCGTCATCGGTGAGGAATTCGGCTTTGTCGGCACCGTGTTTGTCATTGTGATGCTGGCGCTGGTGCTCTGGCGCATCTGGAGGATCGCCCGTACCGCCCACGATACCTTCGGCGCGCTCATCGCCTACGGCATTGGCATCATGCTGTTTTTTCACATGGCGGTCAACATCGCGATGAACATCAACCTGATCCCCGTTACCGGCCTGCCGCTGCCCTTCATTACCTACGGCGGTAGTGCGCTGCTCTCTTCGCTGCTCGGCATTGGCCTAGTGGAAAGCGTGGCCATGCGGCGCGAACCGCTTTCCTTCTAACAAATCCTCATTCGCCATTCGCCATTCGCCATTGCGCCCTACGCTACCCTCATCACAACAGGTGTTTCTATGACTTCTCCGACTTCCCCCCCTGCCCGTGTTCGCTTTGCGCCCTCGCCCACCGGCTTCCTGCACCTCGGCGGGGCGCGCACCGCCCTGTACGATTTCCTGCTTGCCCGCCAGACCGGCGGCCAGTTTATCCTGCGGATAGAAGACACCGACCGCAAGCGCTACGTGCCCGGCGCGGAAGAAGACCTGATGCGCAGCCTGCGCTGGCTGGGGCTGGAATGGGACGAAGGCCCCGATAAAGGCGGCCCTTACGGCCCTTACCGCCAGTCCGAGCGCAAGGAAATTTACCAAAAATACGCCCGGCAGTTGGTAGACAGCGGCCAGGCCTACTACTGCTTTTGCACGCCGCAGCGGCTGGCGCAGATGCGCAAGGAGCAGCAGGCCCGCGGCGAGCCGCCTCATTACGACGGCACCTGCCGCCTTATCCCGCCTGAAGAAGCCCGCCGCCGCGCCGAAAGCGGCGAACCCCATGTCATCCGTTTCAAAACCCCAAAAACGGGCACCATCACCGCCCGCGACCTGCTGCGCGGCGACATCACCGTGGAAAACCGCACTTTGGACGACTACATCCTCGTCAAATCCGACGGCTGGGCGCTCTACCACCTCGCCGCAATGGTGGATGACCACCTGATGGGCATTACCCACGTCATCCGCGGCTCCGAATGGCTGCCGACTTTCCCCCTGCACGCTCATCTTTACCGCGCCTTCGGGTGGGAAGAACCCGTGTGGGTGCACCTTTCCGTTTTCCTCAAACCCAGCGGCAAGGGCAAAATGAGCAAGCGCGATGCGGAAGTCTTCCGCAAGGGGCATAAATCCATCTTCATCAAAGACCTGGAAGCCCTCGGCTACCTGCCCGAAGCGGTCAATAACTGGATTGCCCTCATGGGCTGGAGTTACGACGACCACACCGAGTTCTTCACCATGCAAGACCTGATTGAGAAATTTGACCTGGAGCGCCTGAAGCCTTCCCCGGCCGCCGTCAACTTCTCCAAACTGGACCATTTCAACGGCCTGCACATCCGCGCCCTGCCGGAAGCCGACCTGGCCCGCCGTTTGGCGCCTTATTTCCATGCTGCAGGCTATGCCAAAGTTACAGCCGACGACCTGCGCCCCATCGTGCCGCTCATCCAGACCCGCATCACCACGATGGACGAAGCGCCCAAAATCGCGGGCTTTTTCTTCCGCCACGATGTAGAGCCGGTGCCCGAGGAACTGATCGCCAAGAAACTGGACGCCGCGCAGTCGCTGGAAGTCGCCCGCCGCGCGCGGGACGTGCTCGCCGCGGTGCCCGCGGAAGCCTTTACCCCCGAAAACACCGAGCCGCCCATGCGCGCCCTGGTTGAGGAACTCGGCTTGAAAGCCGGGCAGGTGTTTGGCGTGGTGCGCGTCGCGGTGACCGGCCAGCGCGTCAGCCCGCCGCTGTTTGAAACGCTGGCCATCGTCGGCAAAGCCAAAACCCTTGAGCGGATGGACAAGGCAATCAAGATGCTGGAAGCGTTGGCGAAGAAGAATCAGGAATGAAGAATTAGGAATTAGTGCATTTTCAAACAAGACTTCAGTTATTGCGAAAGGTGCGATCTATCGCACTTGTGGCAAGATCTCACCCATCCCCCGATGAGCCTCGCTGGCGCTCGGCTCATCTGCCCCCTTCCCTCCCTTAGTAAGGGAGGGAAGGGGGCGGCTACGGTGACGCGATAGCGTCGCCGTAGCGGGGGTAGGGAGAGATCAAAAATTTGGGCGCTAAATTGCAAAAGGCCTAAACCAACCATCAAGGTTGATTGTGCATTAGGAATTAGGGATGAGGTGCGGGAATGCCGAAGCGGCTGCGCGAACTTTACTACATCGCCCACCAGGACAACTTGCCTTCCATTTTTGCAAAAGGCATTTTGTCTCATGCCGGGGTGGAACGGGAAGGCATGGAGTTCACGCGCGTGTACGATGAAGGCATTGTGGCGTGGCGCAAGAGCAAACGCACGCCCGCCGGCCGCTCGCTTTGGGAATACGCGAACCTGTACTTTCAGCCGCGCAACCCGATGCTCTACCGCCTGGTGATGGAGGGGCGGCTGGAAAAATTGGCGATTCTGAGCGTAGATAAAAGCGTGTTAGAGCAAGAAGGCGTGTTCATAACCGATGGCAACGCGGCGCGCAACGAAACGCGTATCTTGCCCCGGCGCGAATGGACAAAATACAGCGAAGAAATCCTTCGGGGCGCGGCGCTCACGTGGTGGAGCGACACCGACGGCTCCAAACGCAGAATCATGGCCGAGGTGTTAGTGCCCGACACGGTGCCGCCGGAATTCATCAAAGCGGTTTACGTGCCCGATAACGATGCCCGCCAGCGGGTGGCACCGCTTTTGCAGAACACGGGCCGCAAGCAAGTGCCCATCATCCCGGAACCGCAGATGTTCTTCCAGCCGCAGCGTGTCATCCGGCTCACCGCCAACCTGCGGCTGGTGGAAGGCGATATGTTCTTCTCTACGCTGCAAACGCTCACCATTAGCGTCAATACGGTGGGCGTGATGGGCAAAGGGCTGGCTTCGCGGGCCAAATACCAGTTTCCCGATGCTTATGTCCGTTACCAGGATGCCTGCAAGCGCGGCTGGCTTCGCCCCGGCAAGCCCTACCTCTACAAACGCGAAGCCTCGCTTGACCTTGTCCTGGCCGACGAACCGGCCATGCTCACCAACGCTAACCGGCAAACGTGGTTCCTCTTTTTCCCCACCAAACGGCACTGGCGCGAACGCTCTCGGCTGGACGATATTGAAAAAGGCCTGCAATGGGTTGAGCAGAACTACCGCCGCGAGGGCATCAAATCGTTAGCCATGCCCGCGTTGGGCTGCGGGCTGGGCGGGCTGGATTGGGCCGTGGTCGGGCCGCTGATGGCGCGCTACCTGAGCCGCCTTGACATGCCTGTAGATATTCACCTTCCGTTAGAAGGCAAAGTGCCGGATGAGCAACTGAAGCGCGAATTTTTGCTGAGAGACGCCGCATGAACGAAAAGCCTGCCTGGAAAGCCGCCGCCGAGGAAGAAATCCGCCTGGGGCTGGAAGAGCGCGCCCGCGGCATGGAAGGCCGCGCCCGGGTGCGCGCCCGCCGCGCCGCCGGGCATATCCTCGGCGAATACTTCCGCCGCGCGGGCATTCCCGACCCTGGCCCCAACGCGTATAAACGCCTCAGGGTGCTCCTTGCCCGCCCCGATGCGCCCGCCGAGGCCCGCCGCGCAGCCCATTACCTGACCATGAAAGTTAACCTTGACCTGCAATTGCCCCCCGGCGTGGACCTCTTCACCGAAGCCCAGCGCCTTTGCCACAGCCTGCTGGGCGAATCGCTCGCTCCGCTTCCGCAGGTGCAGCCATGATCCGAAGATTCTTTCAGGGCGTGCTTTTCATGCTGCTGGTGCTGGTGCTCGCCGTGGTGGGTTATGGCGTGTGGGTTTACCGGCAAACCGGCGCGATACCGTTCGCCTTGCCGGGAAATCAGCTCGCGCCCCGGGTAACGCCCACGCCCACCAGCACCCCTAAGCCCACCCCCACGCCGGTGATGCGGCCGGTGGTCGTGCTCACCCGCAGCCTGCCCGCCGGCGCGTTGCTGACGCCGGATGACCTCACCGCAACCCAAATGCCCGACGGAAACGTCCCTGACGACGCGGCCACCGCCATATCTCAGGTGGTCGGCCGCCTGCTGCGGGAACCGCTTGCCATCGGGCAGCCCGTGCGGCTCGGCGGGCTTGCGCCACGCGGCCAGCCCATCGGCCGCGGCTCGCAACTGGCGCAAATGCTTCACCCCGGCGAAGTCGCCATCGCCTACCCCATCACCCGCCTCGACAGCGTGGCCTATGCCCCCCGCCCCGGCGACCGGGTGGATATCGTGGTGACGTTCCTCTTTACCGACCTGGATGTTGGTTTCCAGTCCCGCCTTTCCAACCATGTTTTGATTCTCAGCCAGGACGTGAACACCGGCGCTTACGCTTTCGTGCCGGCCGGGCAACTGGGGCGCCCCGCGGAAGACAACTTCCTCGGCGTGCCGATTTACGTGGTGCCGGGCAAAGACCGGCGCCCCCGCATGGTGGCGCAGCTGACCGTACGCGGCGCCCGCGTGCTTTACTTTGCCGTCAGCCCGCCTTCCCCCACCCCTCAGCCTGCGGCCACCCCCCGGCCTGACGGGCTGGTGGTGCTGGCGCTCAGCCCCCAGGATGCCGTCGTGCTTAATTTCTTCATGGCGCGCCGCGCGGCCACCACCTTTGTGCTCCGCAGCGCCCTGGAAACCACCGCCACGCCGGCCCCCGCTGCCATCCCCGTGACCCTGGATTACATCCAGAAACATTACGGCGTTCCCCTGCCGCCCCAACAGCCTTATCAAATCAACCCTTCCCCCGAAAGCACACCGCAGCCATGAAAGCCCTTCCCTTGCCCGACCGCCCGCCCATCTGGGTGGATTCCCCCGCAGCCCTGCGCGACCTCGCCGCTGAACTGCACCGCCACGCCCGCATCGGCGTGGATACCGAAGCCAACAGCCTGCACGCCTACCGCGAGCAGGTTTGCCTTTTGCAGTTTTCCACGCCCGATGACGATTACCTCGTGGACCCCCTCGCCTTGAGCGACCTTGCCCCCCTCGCACCGGTTTTTGCCGACCCCGGCGTGGAAAAAATCTTCCACGCCGCCGAATACGACATCCTCGGCCTGGCCCGCGATTTTGGCTTCACCTTCGCCAACCTGTTTGACACCATGGTCAGCGCCCGCATTTTAGGCTACGAAAAGGTCGGCCTGGGGGCGCTGCTGGAACAGCACTTCGGCATCCGGCTGGAAAAACGCTTCCAGAAAGCCAACTGGGGGCAGCGCCCGCTTTCCCCCGACATGCTGGATTACGCCCGGCTGGATACCCACTTCCTGCTGCCATTGCGCGACCTGCTCTCCCGCCAACTGGAAGCCAAAAACCTGCTGCCGCTCGCCCAGGAAGACTTTGCCCGCCTCACCCATCCCATCGCCGCCAACGGGCGCCCGCCCCTCTGGCAGCGCGGCGGTCACCACCTCACCCCGCAACAAACCACCGTGCTGGAAGCCCTCTGGCGCTACCGGGAAGCCGAGGCAGAGCGGCGCAACGTGCCGCCTTTCAAAGTGCTGGACGACCGGACGCTGGTGGCCCTGGCCCAGCGCCTGCCCCGCAATTCGGGGGAACTGCGGCAGGTGCCGGGGATGCGCGGCGCGCGGGTGCGTCAGCACGGGCAGGGCGTGCTTGCGGCCATCCGGCGCGGCCTGCAGGCCGAACCCCGCCCCCGTGAACGCCGCCCCCGCCCTTCCGACGAAGCCCTCGCCCGGCTGGAATCTTTGCGCCGCTGGCGGCAGAACACCGCCAAAAGCCTGGGCGTGCCTTCCGATGTCGTCTTGCCCAAGCCCCACCTGCAGGCCATCGCCGAAGCCAACCCACGCACTTTAGACGAACTCCGCCCCCTCATGGCCGACATCCCCTGGCGCTTTGAGCACTTCGGCCGGGCCATTCTGGACGCGTTGAGGGCATAATGGCAAAGCCGCGCACGGTCTATGTTTGCCAGAATTGCGGCAAGCGGGCGCCCAAGCCCCTGGGACGCTGCCCGCAGTGCGGCGCGTGGAATTCCTTTGTGGAAGAAATCGTGGCGCCCGAAAGCAGCGGCAAAGCCCGCCGCCGCGCCGGAACCCACAGCCAGCCCCGCCGCCTGCACGAAATTGAAGGCGACCTCGGTGAGCGGCTGCCCCTGCCCATCGGCGAATTTGCCCGCGTGCTGGGCGGCGGCATTGTCCCTGGCTCGGTGGTGCTGGTCGGCGGCGACCCGGGCATCGGCAAATCCACCCTCATGCTGCAAACTGCCCTGGAAATGGCCGCCGTCGGGCGGGTGCTCTATGTTTCGGGCGAAGAATCGGAGCGGCAAATCAAAATGCGCGCCCAACGCCTCTGGCGCGCCGCCGACGGCCGCGAGCGCCCCTTCCCCGAAAACCTCTACCTCGTGACCGAAACCGACCTGGAAACCATCCTCGCCCATGTGGAAACCGTCCAGCCCCGCCTGCTGGTGGTGGATTCCATCCAAACGGTGTACCTGCCCGACCTGCAATCCTCCGCGGGGGCGGTTTCCCAGGTGCGGGAATGCGCCAGCCGCCTGCGGGAAATTGCCAAAACCGAGGGGCTGAGCGTGTTCCTGGTGGGGCATGTCACCAAAGAGGGCATCATTGCCGGGCCGCGGGTGCTGGAACACATCGTAGACACGGTGCTTTACCTGGAAGGCGACCGCTTCCAGGCTTACCGCCTGCTGCGCTCGGTGAAAAACCGCTTCGGCACCACCAGCGAGGTGGGCGTGTTTGAAATGCACGAGCGCGGCCTGGTGGAAGTCGCCAACCCCTCGGAAGCCTTCCTCGCCGAGCGCATGGTCAACGCCCCCGGCTCGGCCATTGCCGTGACGATGGAAGGCACTCGCCCCCTGCTGGTGGAAGTGCAGGGGCTGACCAACCCCACCGCCTTCGGCAACCCCCGCCGCACCGCCAACGGCGTGGACTTCAACCGCCTGCTGCTGGTGGCCGCGGTGCTCACCCGCCGCGCCGGCGTGCGCCTGAGCGACCAGGATGTGTTCGTCAACGTGGTGGGCGGGCTGCGCGTCGGCGAGCCCGCCGCCGACCTCGCGGTGGCCGCGGCGCTGGCTTCCTCGGCGCGCGACAAACCCGTGCGCGCCGACGCGGTGCTCATCGGCGAAGTGGGGCTTTCGGGCGAACTGCGCAGCGTGAGCCAACTGGAAGCCCGCCTGCGGGAAGCGGCCAACTTAGGCTTCAAAGTTGCCATTGTGCCCAAACAGGTCGGGCGGCGGCTGAAAACGCCCGCCGGGCTGGAAGTGGTGCAAAGCCGTGCCCTGAAGCAGGCGCTGGCCGCGGCGCTGGCATGACTTCCCCAAATAGGTTATAATCTACGTCCACAATCCGTCCGTTTTCTCCGTTATTAAGGAGGTGTACGATGAAGTTAACCGAAGCTATCCAGACCGCCGACTGGAAGAAAGAAAAACATGCTCCGGCCATTGAGTGCCCCGATGTGGTCAAAGCCAATGAGCCGTTCCAGATTACTGTCAGCGTAGGCAAAGATATTCCTCACCCCAACACCACCGAGCACTTCATCGCCTGGATTGATGTTTTCTTCCAGCCCGAAGGCAGCAAGTTTGCCCACCATGTCGGGCGGTTTGATTTCCGCGCCCACGGCGAATCGGCCAAAGGCCCCAACAAAGGGCCGGTGTATGCCCACCCGACCGTAACCTTCTCCATGCAAATTGGCGAACCCGGCACCCTGATGGCGCTTTCCCACTGCAACATCCACGGCCTGTGGGGTTCGGAGAAGGAAATCAAAGTCGCTTAGCAACCGCAGATGACGCAGTTTTCACAGAAGTCCTCTGCGCCAATCTGTAGAATCTGTGGTTCCCCTCCAGCCCTTCCCCGCCCAAAGGGGAAGGGCTTTTTCTGCCGCCATGCCCCCTGAACCTGCTTTCTACCTCGGCGCTGCCGCCGTTTACGGTGATGTCGTCCTCGCCCCGATGGACGGCTATTCCGACCTGCCGTTCCGCTCGGTGTGCCGCGAGTTGGGCTCGGCCATCAGTTACACGGAATTCATCCACGCGCCCGATGTCCTCCAGCGGCCGGCGCGCGTCCGCCCCCGCTGGCAGTACCTGCCGTGGGAGCAGCCGGTCGTTTTCCAGATTTACGGCAGCACGCCCCAAATACTGCTGGAAGCCGCGCTGCGTCTGCAGGAACACGGCCCCGCAGCCATAGATATCAACATGGGCTGCCCCGATGGGCACATCGTGCGCCGCGGCGCCGGGGCAGGCCTGCTGCGGACGCCCCTCAAAGTGGCCCGGATTTTCCGCCTGCTCAGCCGCCATTTGGAAGTGCCCGTCACCGCGAAAATCCGCCTGGGGCTGGATGATGCCTGCCGCAACCACCGGCTGATTGCCCGCATTGTGGAAGAAAACGGCGGCGCGCTGCTGGCCGTGCACGGCCGCACCCGCGCCCAGGGCTACAAAGGCCAGGCCGACTGGGACGCCATCGCCGAGGTGGTGCAGAGCGTGCGCATTCCCGTGCTGGGCAACGGCGATGTCCACACCCCCGACGACATTGCGCGCATGAAGGCCCGCACCGGCGCGGCGGGGGTGATGATCGGCCGCGCGGCCATCCGCAACCCGTGGATTTTCGCCCGCCGCCGTCGGGAAGACATCCCGCCTGCCGAAGTGTGGGCCGTGCTGCAAAAGCACCTTGCCCGCAGCCTGGATTTCTACGGCCCCGAGCGGGGGCTGGTGCTCTTTCGCAAGTATGCCGCGCAATACCTGGCCCCCTGGCTGGGCGACCGCGCCCGGCGGCGGGCTTTGCTGACCGCCCCCACGCCCGAAGCCTTCCTGCGGCTGGCGCGGGAAACCCTGACCGGCGCCCGCAGCCCCGCGGCTATCGCGAAGTCGTCATTTTAAGGATTTTTCCCCCGGGCGTGACCACTACCCGCACCCGCCGCACGATTTTGTGCCCGTCGGCGGTTTGGGCTTCGGTGCGGTAAATCAGCCGCACAAGCGATTCGCCTTCCCGCCGCACCGCGGGCTTGATGCCGCGCACTTCGGGGAACTTGCGCGCCACTTTGCGGGTTACAGCCTGAAGGGTTTCGGGGGCAAGCAAAGGCATCGTATTACCCTACCGTGCTGGAGCGCAGCCGGCGGCGCAAGAAGGCGGGCACGTCCAGGTTGCCTGCGGGTGCGGCTGCTGCCGGCGGCGGAACGGCTGCCCGCCTGTCGGCCGGGGCTGCGGCGCGCATGGGCACGCCGCCCACCCCTGTGATAAGCAGCGTCAGTTGCACGCGGCCGGTAAAATTGGGGTCGGTGCTGAAACCCCACACCACATCGGCCTCTTCGGGAAGGCGGGCGTGCAGGGCTTCCATGCCGCCTACCACTTCCCACAACGACAAATCTTCCCCGCCCACGAAATTGGCCAGCACACCGGTGGCCGAGGCAAGGGAAATATCGCCAAGCAGGGGGTTGTTGAGGGCCGCGTGGATGGCTTCTTCAAGCCGCTGCTCGCCTTTGCCCGTGCCCATGGAAATCAATGCTCCTCCACCGGAAGCCATCAGCCGCCGGATGTCGTTGAAATCGCGGTTAATGACGCCGGTTTGGGTAATGATGTCGGTGATGCCCTGAATGGCGCGGCGCAGCACTTCATCGGCCAGGCGGAAGGCGGCTTCCAGCGAAAGGTTGCGGGGGGCGACTTTGAGGAGGCGGTCGTTGGGCACCATGACCAGCGTATCGGTGTGTTCGCGCAGGCTGCGCAGCCCGGCGGCGGCATTTTGGGCGCGGCGTGTGCCTTCAAAAGCAAAGGGGGTTGTTACCACAGAAATCGTGACCGCGCCCTGGGCTTTGGCGATTTCGGCAGCGACGGCAATGGTGCCGGTGCCGGTGCCGCCGCCCATCCCTGCGGTGAGGAAGACCATATCTGCGCCGGCCAGCGCTTCGCGCAGGGCTTCCCGGCTTTCTTCGGCGGCTTTGCGCCCCACCTCCGGGCGCCCGCCTGCGCCGTTGCCGCGCGTGGTGTGCGGGCCCAGCAACAGTTTGACCGGCGCGGGGTTGGCGCGCAGCACCTGGGCGTCGGTGTTGGCTGCGATGAATTCCACCCCCTGCACGCCGAATTCCACCATCCGGGCAACGGTGTTGGAACCGCCGCCGCCCAGGCCCATCACCTTGACCACGGTTTTCACGATGCCACCTCCGAAGGAGAGTTCACGGGCACCCATTCCAGGGTTGCCCCGGAAGCCTGCAGAGCCGCGCGGGCTTCCGCAGGGAAATCGTTTGGGCTGCCGAGCAGAGTAATGTGCCGGGCCTGCAGGGCTTCTTCCACGGAAAAGCCCACGGTGGCCTCGCCGCGTTGCAGCCAGGGCAGGGCCGCGCTGAGATAATGCGGTGGCACGCCGCGGGCAAAAGAGGGGAGCAAAACATACCGCCGCGCCGGAGCGCCTGCAGCGCGTTTTGCGGCGCTGCCCGCATTGGCAGCAGCGGGCGTCAGGGCTTCCAGCGCTGCTACCATGCCGCGGGGCTTGCCGGAAGGCTCCAGCCAGGCAGCCGCGGCCTCGGGCGTTTCCGGCGGGGCCAGCAGCAGCCAGAAAGCCCCGCCCAGCACTTCCGGCGGCAGGCGGCCTTCCAAAAACAGCCGGGCAATGGCGGTGTTTTTGTTTTCCACCGTGGCGTCGGGTTCGCGCCCGTAGCGGCTGCCCATGCCCAGCAGGAAAACCGAAGGCACCCGTCCCAGCGCCGCCTGGGCTTCTGTGGCGTACCAGTCGTAGATATGAAAGCCGCGATGGTCTTCACTGTCTGGGGGGGTGAAGTAAGGTCGGGCGGCCGGCCATACTTCGGGGCCGCCGCGCCCCCAGGTGAGCGGCTTGCCCTCGGCCCAGGCATAAGCACACAGCCCCAGCCGTTCGGCCACAAGGGGGTTGCGCCGCCGCAGGCCTTCCAGCGCTGCCCGCAGGAAGGCCAGATCCCAGTAATCGCCGCCGGGGGCCAGGGGAGGGAAGAAGGGCTGCAACCCTTCGGCATCGGCCGCAGCCGCCAGCGGCACAAACGCATCCAGGAAGCGCGCCGGCAAGTCAGGCTGCCCCCAGGCGCGCCCCCAGGCTGTTTGCAGGTTGGGGCGGTCAAAGAAGGCCACATGCCGCACGCCCCAGCGCGCATAAGAACGCAGCAAGACCTGCACGTCGGCCGGTGAGGCCTCCAGCGGCAAAGTCAAATGAACCAGGGGGGTGATGCCGCGGGCAAGCAGCCCTTTGAGGAAACTTTCCGGCACGGCGCGCGTGGCCGTGCTGCGGACCACCAGCCAGCCCGCGCCCATCCGCTGCAGCAGCGGGGCAAAGGCTTCCAGGTCGGCCTGGCGATAGCGGTCGGCCGCGGGGCTGTAATAAAGGCCAAAACGGCGAGGTGCTTTTTCGGTCATGGTCTGCTCCCAAAAGCGAATGCCTGTGAAGGCAGGTGCAAGAGTCGTGCCGGAGAGCGGGAGCAGAGCCGCGGCGAAATGTTGGAACTGCCTGCACTGTGGGGGTTCTCCAGGCGTGTTGGCGCGTTGGGCCTTGGTCGTCTCCCCCCGCCGGCTCCTCCCATCAGAAAACCCCCCACCGATTTTGCAGATGAGCGTATCTGTTCAGTCCAGGCAAGGAGAAACCACAGATGACGCAGATTCCGCAGAAAATCATCCACAGATTCGCACCGATTGCAACCCCAGAAAGCACAGAAGCGTCGCAGGAAACGAAGTTGACTTTGCGTCTTTGTTCCCTTTGCGCTCCTGGCGTGATGCCGTTGTAACCTTGGGGTCTCTTGTGTGCCTGGGCGTTTTCATCGCAGGTGGGCTGAACAGTTACAGATGAGCACAGATTGGGCGAAAGTTGCCGTTCAGCCTTTGGCCGCGTGCTGAAGCCCATTGTGGGCGGGATGCCCGCCCTACACGGGCAGCAAAGGGGCTTTGGGCTTCCCTCCGGCCGAGCAGGCAACCTCTGTACCCCTCTGCCAGCAGTTTTTCTTTGGAGTGCGGCGACTCGTCGCCGCTTTCCAAAGCGGTGCCGAGGCACCGCACTCCAAAAAGCGCTTGCAAAGGGAAATACTTAGAGCCTATCCGAAAAATCCACCGTGCCCGCGGCTCTCCTTCTCGGCAAGGACGCCGATCTCCCCTTCCCCCAAGGAGCCTCGCTACGGCTCGGCTCCTTTGCCCCCTTCCCCTCTTACTAA
>JALUXH010000059.1 GCA_027019065.1 Anaerolineales bacterium | reverse complement strand
GCCCCCACCTGAACACCCTGCCGCCTTACACGCCAGCACAACCTTTTACCGTTTACGCAAGAAAAGGTACCACATCAAGGAGCGCCGGGGCTCGAGCACCTTATTCCTCACTCTCCAAAATCCGTACATCCTCCAGGTCTCGCGGACGCCCAGCAGCCTTTTTGGAAGCGATCAGATCCTCTTTGGACAACACAAAAAAACGCGTGCCACGATAGTTCATGGTTTCACGCCGCGCCCAGGCTTCTTCAAACGTGATGCCGGGAGTGCTCGTTTGGACATCAATGCGCACACGATCTTGAAACACCACAATCTCATGACGAAGCAACGCCTCAGCGCTAATCAATGTCGCCGTCCCCAACCCTGCCTCTGCCAATGCCCGCAACAAACGCCCGGCATTCTCAGGCGTGGCCTCTATCAAAATATCCAGATCAAAAGTAGCCCGGGGAACACCATGAAGCACCGCCGCAATTCCCCCAATCACCAAATAATGCACATTATGTTTGTCTAAGGACGAGAACACGCCCTGAAGCCGGTTGAGCATAATCTTTTTGCTCCACAATGTCCGGATTGAGGCCAAGAATCATGTCGGTAAACTCGCATAACAATTCCATCCGCTCTTCCAAGGAAAGCGAGCGAAACCAACGAGCCTTGGCTTCCAGAGTCTCAGCCTCCGCAGAAAAAAGCACGTGTTCTGAATCCGAATAGGGCAATACCTTGTTCATGTGTTTCATTATAGCACACCCTGCCCACCCCGGAGTATGACCATGCCTCCCCTACCCAATTCCCGACCCCACCTGAACACCCTGCCGCCCTACACGCCGGTGCTGCCCTTTGAGGTGCGGGCAGCGCAGTTGGGTCGCTCGCCCGAAGACATCCTCAAACTGGATGCCAACGAAAACCCCTACGGCCCCTCGCCCCTGGCCCGCCGCGCCCTGGCCGACCTGCGCTACGCCCACATCTACCCCGACCCCGAAAGCCGCGCCCTGCGGGAAGCCCTCGCCCGCTTCACCGGCGTGCCTGCCGAATATCTGCTGGCCGGGGCCGGGGCCGACGAACTCATTGACCTGCTGATGCGCGTCATGCTGGACCCCGGCGACACGGTGCTCACCTGCCCGCCCACCTTCGGCATGTATGCCTTTGACGCCCGCCTCAACGCGGCGCGGGTGGTGGAAGTGCCGCGAATCACAAACCGCGATTCGCCATTCGCCACTTCCCTTGACCTCCCCGCCATCCGCCGCGCCGTGGCCGAACACCGCCCCAAACTGCTCTTCCTCGCCACGCCCAACAACCCCGACGGCTCCCTGCCGGCCCCTGAAGTGCTCGGCGCTCTGCTCGGCTTGCCGACCCTGGTGGTGCTTGACGAAGCCTACATTGAGTTCGCCGACGACGACCTGGGCCGCGCCGCCAGCCGCATCCGCCAGGTGCCTCGGCGGGAAAACCTGGTCGTCTTGCGTACTTTCAGCAAATGGGGCGGGCTGGCCGGGCTGCGGGTGGGCTATGGCGCTTTCCCCGAATGGCTGCTGCCCACGCTTTGGAAGGCCAAACAGCCCTACAATGCCAATGTGGCCGCGCAGGAAGCCGCCCGCGCCACGCTGCACGACCTGGACGAGCGCCGCCTGGTCGTCGCCCACCTGCGCCACGAGCGGGAACGCCTGCGCCTGGCACTGCAGGCCATCCCTTACCTGGAACCCTACCCCAGTCAGGCCAACTTCATCCTCTGCCGCGTCACGGGCCGCGACGCCGCCGCCCTGCAACGCACGCTGGCCGAAAAACACGGCATCCTCGTGCGCCACTTCGCCACCCCAGGCCTGGAAGACCACATCCGCGTCTCCGTCGGCCGCCCCCAGGATACCGACCGCTTGATAGCAGCACTTCAGGAAATCGCGTCAACCGGCTAACCAGGCAACCAGGCAACCAGCTAACCAGGTAACCCATCACCAACCAACGAGGTTCCCATGTCCCCTCAACCCCTCATCCTCAAATTCGGCGGCACCTCCGTCGGCACGCCGGAAGCCATGCGCCAGGCGGCCCGGGTGATCGCCCGCACCCGGCGCGAGCACGGCCCGGTCGTCGTAGTCACCTCCGCGCTGAGCGGCATCACCGACCTGCTGCTTTCCAGCACCCGCGCGGCAGCCCAAAACGCGGCCTTCCCCGGCCGCGAACAGGCCGTCGAGCGCATCCTCGGCGCACACCAGGCCATTGCCGCCGCGCTGTTGCCGCCCGAACGCCGCCCCGCCGCCCTGGAAACCGTGCGCCGGCGGGTGGAAACCTTCCGCCGCCTGCTGGACGCCATCGCCGTGCTGGGCGAAGTTACCCCGCGCGCCTGGGACGCGGTGGCCTCTCTGGGCGAGCGCATGAGCGCGCCGCTGCTGGCCGCCGTCCTGGCCGCGCAGGGCATTCCTGCCCAGCCCAGCGACGCGGCCAACCTCATCGTCACGGACCGCGCCTTCCAGAATGCCCAACCCGATCTGGAAGCCTCCACGCCGCGCATCCGCGCCCGCCTGCACCCCCTGCTGGAAACAGGCATCACCCCGGTCGTCACCGGCTTCATCGGCGCGACGCCCGACGGCCTCACCACCACTTTGGGCCGCGGCGGCAGCGACTACACCGCCGCGCTGTTAGGCGCAGCCCTGGATGCCGCGGAGGTGCACATCTACACCGACGTGGACGGCGTGATGAGCGCCGACCCGCGCATCGTGCCCGATGCCCGCACCCTGCCGCGGCTTTCGTACCGCGAAGTGGCCGAACTGGCCTATTTTGGCGCCAAAGTGCTGCACCCCAAAACCATCCGCCCGGTGGTGGAACGCGGCATCCCCCTGCGGGTGCGCAACACCTTCAACCCCGACGGCCCCGACACCCTCATCGTGGCCCGCGCCGAGGCGGTTTCCGGCACCGTGAAAGCCGTAACCCTCATCCGCGACCTGCGGCTGCTCACCGTGGAAGGCCGCGGCATGTTGGGCGTTCCCGGCGTGGCCGCCCGCACCTTTGCCGCCGTGGCCGCCACCGACACCAGCGTGGTGCTCATCACCCAGGCCTCTTCCGAGCAGAGCATCACCTTCGCCGTTCCCGCCGAGGCGGCCGAACCCATCGCGGCGGCGCTGGAGAGGACGTTCGCCGCCGAAATCGCCCGGCGCGACATTGACCGCATCGCCATCACGCCGCAAGTCGCCATCGTCACCGTGGTCGGTGCAGGCATGCAGCACACCCGCGGCGTGGCCGGGCGCATTTTCACCGCCGTCGGCGAAGCAGGCGTCAACGTCCTCGCCATTGCCCAGGGCTCCTCGGAAGTCGCCATCAGTTTCGTGGTAGAAGCCGAAGAAGCCGAAGCCGCCATGCGCGCGGTGCATGGGCTGACGAGGGCATAATAGCGAGTTGCGAATTGCGAGTTAGGAAAGTCAGGAAGGTTAAGCAAACAACCAGGTAACCAGTCAACCAGTCAACCAATCCCCGAGGTTTCCCATGTCCCCAATTCCCCCGTCCCCAAATTCCCAATTCCCAATCCCCCCATCCAC
>JALUXH010000058.1 GCA_027019065.1 Anaerolineales bacterium | reverse complement strand
TATGGCAGGGGAAGTGTGATGTATTACAGTTAAATGTTCAATGTGATACCAGCGCGGGTTATTGTCGATGGCAGGGTGATTTAACAAATTGTTTATGGAGAAACAATACCCAATGTGACGAACCTTCTCAAACGGAAACTAAATCCTGTTGTGGTTGTCCTAACCCGCCATGTGGCAGCACCGGTGGGGGTGGTGGCGGTGGAGGAGGAAGCCCAACACCCCCGCCGGCCTGTACGGCAACTTATCCCACCTCAGTTGTGGCAACCTCGCCGGCAGATGGGGCTGAAGTCACGACAACGACAGTGACTTTAAGTTGGAACGGGCCAAGTGATTGGGGAACGGGTTGCCCGAGCAATGATAATCAATATTTGATTTACGCAGGCGAAAACCCCAACAGCCCGGCCTATCAGGGCAAAGTTCCGGCAGGAACAACGAGTTACAGTTTTACGGGAACGCAGGGGAAGACTTATTACTGGAAGGTGGTGGCAGATAGAGGGCAAGGCGGGTGCAAGCAAATGTTGTAGAAGCGTTGTTTTGCCCTCACTCCGCTTTGGCTCGCAGCGCTCGCCCGCCGGGCTTCAGGGGCGGACAGCCTCTTTTGAAAGAAAAGGTAACTGCCTACGCTGGGGTGCCCTCCATGCGTCTTGATGCGCTGTGCCTTTGCCAAACCCCTCCCCTTGCTCCCCTCCCCGCATGCGGGGAGGGGATGGGGGTGGGGTTAACGCAGCGGCGGCGGCGCCAAAGGAAAACGCGGTGTGAAAACACGCTTCGCATTGCCAGCGCTACGATTTGGGTAGGCAATTACAAGAAAAGGCGTTTTTGGGCGTGCGGTGCCGAGGCACCGCTTTGGAAAGCGGCGACTTGTCGCCGCACTCCAAAAGCCGGCGCACATTTCTACAGATTTTGCGTGCACCCGGGCAAGGCCTACGGCCCAGGGGTAGTGGTCGGGTTGGCCGTGGCGGGGGCGGCTTTGCCTTGCGCCACCAGGAACCACTGCGTCACATTGCGGAAGCGGTCGCTGAGATCAAACACCGGTCCCAGGCGGATGCCGCCTACCTGTCCATCCACGGCGTAGGTGTAAACCGGGTAAAACAGCGGCAGGGCAGGCAGTTCTTTGGCAAAAAGCGCCTGGAAGTTGTAATAGAGTTTCTGGCGGCGGGTGATATCGGGGGTGATGCGTGCCTGCTCCAGATATTCGCTCGCGCGGCGGTTATCCCACATGGTGTAGTTCTGGCCGTTGGTGGTCTGGCTTTGGTGCCAGAAAGGGTAGGGGTCGGGGTCGGGCGAGCGGGTCAGGTCTAGATCGACCAGCGCGGCTTCGTAAGTGCGCGGGTTGAGGTAGTTGGCAATCAGTTTTTCGTAAGGCACGCCTTTCAGCGTCACTTTGACGCCCAGTGCCGCCCAGTCGTGCTGGATGGCCTGGGCGAGGGCGGTGTGCCGGGCGTCGGCGGGGTATACCAGCGTAAACGCCAGCGCCTGGTCGTTTTTCTTGCGCACGTTGCCGCCGCCCGAAGGAATGACGAATTTGTCGTCTTTCAGCATGCTGATGGCCGTGTCGGGGTCATAGGGCGCCGGTTGCAGTTTGTTGTAATAGGCCCAGGTGCTGGGGAAAATCGGGCCGGTGGCTTCAAAAGCCTGGCCGTTGAGGATATGGTCTATCATCCAGCGGCGGTTCAGGCCGAGGTAAAGGGCGTGGCGCACGGTCTTGTCTTGCAGGAAGCCGACTTTCTTGTTGCCCAGGTTGAAGAGGATGAGCGTCATCCGCGGCAGGCGGGTGGTGTAGAAGTTCAGGTTGCGTTCCCGCAGTGCATCGGCCAGAATGTCGGGGGTGATTTGCTGGATGCCGAGCACTTCGCCGTCGCGATAGGCCTGCAGGGCGGCTTTGGCGGTGGGGTAATAGCGGAAGACCACGCGGTCAATGTAGGGCTGCCCGCCGAAGTAGCCGCCGAAGGCCCGCAGCGCCACGCCCCGGATCTTGCCGTTTTCCACGACGAGGTGGTCAAAGCGGAAAGGGCCGCAGCCCACGGGTTCCAGGTTTTGCGGCGCGTTGACCATTTGTGCCGGGGGAATGTTTTCCCAGATGTGCTTGGGCAAGATGCCAAAAGTGAGGTAGTCCAGGAAAGGGGCAAAGGCTTCCGGCAGGCGCAGTTGCAGGGTGTGCGCGTCTAAGGCCTTGTATTTGACGGCTTTCCAAAGGGCGCGGATGTCGGCCGGCAGGGGGATGGCGTCGTTGCTCATCAACCGGATGGTGAAGATGACGTCGTCCACCGTGACGGGCTGGCCGTCGTGCCATTTGGCGTCTTTGCGGAGGGCGAAATTGTAGGTGCTGCCATCGTGCGAAATGCCCCACGATTCGGCAAGGCCGGGCTGCGGCAGGCCGTGGGCATCAAAGACCACCAGGCTGCAATACAGCAGGCGGTCCACATCGCGGTCGGGCTGGTTACCGCTATCTAACAGGGGGTTGAGGCGGCTGATGGCACCGACCAGTGCCTCGGTATAAACGCCGCCGCGTTTAGGCGCGGGCCCAACGCCTGCGCCCGGGGCAGGGGTGGGGGGCTTTTGCCCTAAAAGCAAAAAAGCCACCGCAATCGCTGCCAGCAGCGCCAACAGCAACTGCCAGCGAAAGCGGCGGAAGAAACTGCTTTGGGAAGTCATGGTGAAATCGGCGCTACCCTGCTGCCTTTGAAACCAGCACCACGGCCAAAGTGAGCGCAAAGAACAACACGCTCAGGGCGATGGTGAGGTGGAAGAAGGTCTTTTCCAGCCCCCGGCGGGCGCTGAACACCGTCCCCATATCGGAGCCGGTCAGCCCTCCCAGCCCGGCACCTTTGCTTTGCAACACCACGATGGTGATGAGGGCAATTGAGGTTATAATCAGGGCAATATCCAGGTAGGTTTCCAAAGCGTCCTCCTCGCTGCGTGACTTTGCCTGGCTTCAGGCCTCCCGATTATACCTTTCCCCCCAGGAATCGTCAAACATGCCCTCACCGTGGCACGAAGCCGTGATTGCCCTGCACATGCACACCCGTTTTTCCGATGGGGCGGGTACGCACCGCGACATCGCTCAAGCGGCTCTGCGCGCCGGCGTGGATGCCGTCATCGTGACCGACCACAATGTGTGGGTAGAAGATGCCGAAAGGGTTTACAGCCGCGCCGGGCGTCGGGTGGTGCTGCTGGTGGGGGAAGAAATCCACGACCCGACCCGAGAGCCGCAGAAAAACCATGCTTTGATCCTCGGGGCGGGGCGGGAAATGGCCGCCCACGCCCAAGACCCCGCCCGCCTCTTTCAGGCAGCGGCACAGGCAGGCGGGATGGCTTTCCTTGCCCATCCGGTGGACCCGGCTGCGCCCCTGGTGGGCGAGCCCGACATCTCGTGGGAAGCGTGGGAGGCCGAGGGCTACACCGGCCTGGAAATCTGGAACGCGCTCAGCGAGTTCAAGGGCCACCTCAAAACCCCCCTCCACATTCTTTTTTACAGCCTTTTCTTTCACCAGGTCGCCGTGGGGCCTTATCGGGAAGCCCTGGCGCGCTGGGATAGTCTGCTCGCGGCGG
>JALUXH010000057.1 GCA_027019065.1 Anaerolineales bacterium | reverse complement strand
CTTACACCGTCCGCTTGTCCGCTTGTCCGCTCGCCCGCCCGTCCGCCCGTCCGCTGACTCGCTCGTCCGCTCGTCCGCTCGCCCGCCCGTCCGCTGACCCGCTGACCCGCTGGCCCGCTGACCCGCTGACTCGCCCACCTCATACACCCCCTCCCCCTTGACCACATTCTTCCCTGCCTGGGTGACTTCGCCCCAGAGGAGCAGGGGGAGCAGCGTGGCCAGGGCTGTGCCCGAGAGGGTGATTTCGCCCACCAGGCCGCCCAGGGGCTGGGTGCGGCCAATGCGGCTGGAGTAGCCGACGACGTCCCACCAGCGGGTGGCGTCGTGGTGGAGGGTCGCCTCGGCGGCTAACGGACGCAGGGCATGGATGGCTTGCCGCAGGGCGCTGCGGGTGTAGGTGTCGGGTTGTCGGCTGTGGGTTGCAGCCAGGCTAAAGAGGCGCTCGGTGAGGCGCTGGATGAAGACGGCCAAGTCGAAGCGCCGCATCAGGCGGCTGCGGTCGGTGTTTGGGGGGCGGTAAACCATCCGCAGGGGGGTGAGGAAGCGCAAGCGGAGGGAGCCGCCGCTTTGCAGCGCGGGGGTCAGGCGGTCGGCTTCGGCGGCGATGTCGGCGGCGGTGATGCCCAAGGTGGGGACGTGCACATTGGTGCTTCCTTCGGCCAGAATGGTCTCTGCTTCGCGACGGAAGGGGTGCACGGCGCGCACTTCCACCAGGCGGAAGCGCCCCCGCCGCCGGTCGCTTTCCCCCCGGCGGCCAATGCCGTTGTTTTCGCCCATTTCGCGCACGGCCAGGAGCACATAGGGCAGCAGCACCATGGCGTTGCCCAGCAGGGTGATGCCGAAGGTGAAGCGTTCGCCGGGGCTGTAGCGCGGGCGGCGGTCTAAGGGCGGGCGGAAGGCGTAAGGCCGGCGGCTTTCGTGGCCGCTTTCGTATTCGGTCAGGTAGCACACCGGGCAGGTTTGCTGGTGCAGCGGGTCCTGGCGCGTGGAAAGGGGGGCGGCGCAGTAAGCGGTTTGCAGGTAAGCCTTCCATGCGCCGCGCAGGGCCGAGCCCTTGAATGCTCCCATTTCTATGGGGGTCAGGGCTTCTGCGGTGAAGGTGAGCATGTGGGCGGTGAGGTCAAAGGGGGGGAGCGGCAGGTTGTGGGTCATGGCATCCTCTCGCGGATCGAAGGGTAATGTTAGCAGTTGGCAGGTAGCAGTTGGCAGGTAGCGGTTAGCGGGTGGCAGTTAGCAGTTGGCAGTTGGCGGGTGGCGGGTGACGGTTAGCGGAAGGTGAGGTCAAGGCCCAGGGTGGGGTTGTAGGGCACGCGGGCGATGGGCGGGAGGTCGCCGTCGGCGGAGGTCAGCAGGTCCCGGGCGGCCAGTTGCTCATGCTGGTACCAGCGGATGGGCACCAGCAGGGCGTCGGCTTCCAGGGGGCGCTCCGCGTGCAGGGCCTGCCAGCGTTCCCACAGCGCCTCGGGAAGCACTTCTACGCCGTCAAACAGGCGATGGAACTGGTCGGCCAGATCTGGGTTGCCCTGGAAGGGCAGCAACCCGGCCAGAAAGGTCGCCCGAAACTCGGCTGCTTCGGCCTCGTAGGCCGCCTCCCAGGCGCTCAGCACCTCGTCGGTGTACACGGCGTCCAGCCAATCTTGCAGGCGGGCTTCATCCACCGGCAGCCCGGTTTCGGCTTCCAACACGGCTAAGGTGCGCTCTACCTGCTCGCCGGGATGGTACACCCGGCGGGTGCCTTCATCCACCTCGCGCAGGACGAATACCTCGGCCGGGGGGCGCTGCCCCAGCCGGTTGATGCGGCCAAAGCGCTGCAACAGGGCCTCCAGCGGGGCCGGGTCGCTGAAGAGCACGTCCAGGTCCAGGTTGAGGCTGACCTCAACCACCTGGGTTGCCACGACCAGCACCGGCTGCCGCGCTGTTTGCCCCAGACCCGCCGCCTGCAAAATGGCCTGCTCTTTGCGCAGGCGGTCTTCGCCGGTGAAGCGGCTGTGGAGCAGGTAGGCGGGGATGCCCTGCGCGGCGGCCCAGGGGGCCAGTTCCTGCCACAGGGCCTGGGCCTTGCGTACGGTGTTGGCGACGACCAGGGTTTGCCGTCCGGCTTCCAGTTCGCGGCGGATGTGCGTGAGGGTTTCCGGAGAAGCCAGATCGCCTTCAAGTAAGGCCAGGCGATGGCGGCGAAAGCGGCGGTAGGTGGCGGCGTCGGCCCGGATGGGGGCGTCCACGCCCAGCAGGTGCTGCAGGCGCTCGCGGATGGGGCGGGGGAAGGTGGCCGACATGAGAAGAAAGCGGGCGTCGTAATGCCGGGCCAGGTAGGCCACGGTTTCCAGCATCATGGCCAGACGGCGGGGCTCGTAGGCGTGAATCTCGTCAAAGACAAAGGCTGCCTGGGCGAAGTCGGCCAGCATGGCCTCGTAGCCCTTGAGTTGAAAGGCCGCCTTGAGCATCTGGTAAGGGCTGAACACGCGGACGGGGTAGTAGGCCAGCCCTGCCTTGTTGCGCAGGGTGCGGGCGGCGGCTGCGGCGGCCTGGGGGGTGTACGCCTGCTCCATCAGGCGCCGGTAAAGGGCCAGGGTGCTCCGTCCGTGCAGCAGCCCCACCCGCTCACGCCCGAACAGGCGCGCCAGGCGGTCGTACATGGCGTTCATGCTGGCCTGATAGGGCAGGGTGTAGAAGAGCCGCGCGGGGCGCTGGCGGGCGGCCCACAGCAGGGCGGCCTCGGTTTTGCCGCTGCCGGTGGGGGCGACAAGCAAGGCGTGGCCTTCCTGCGCGGCAGCCAGGCGCTGGTGGGGGTACAGGCGTTCGGCGGGCAGGCCGGCGGCTTCCGAAACGGCTTTGGCGCTTTGCGGCGGCGGGCCGGGCAGGGCGGCCACCCCGGCCGAGCCCATGTGGTCGCTCTGCACCAGATAGCCCCGCAGGAGCACCCCGGGCCGCAGGGCTGCGGCTTCGGCCAGAGGATCCGGCGCGTCGTAGAGGCGCTCTTCCCAGCCTTTCACCCACGCCGCTACCCGGCGCAGTTGTTGGCGGATGGTTTCCGGGCGCAGGGCGGCTTGCGCCTGAGGCCAGGGGAGCAAAGCGGGCTGCGCCACGCCCAGGGAAGGCCAGTCCATCTCGCTCCACCAGCGAGGCAGGGCGGCTTGCAGGTCGCGGTGCAGGCCGGCAGCGTCTTGCGGCGACAGGTCGGCCACCATGTCTATAAGAGGATCGTCTTCGGGGTCAAAGGCGGCCAGGTAGTCGTCCTCAATCTCGGCCCAGTCTTTATGGTGCGTGACCACGGCGGCAGCCAGCAGGGTGATTTCATCGGCGGTCAGGCCTTCGGACAGCCAGGGGACGAAAGCAAGGGAAAGCACCTCGTGGCGGTAGGGCCAGCGCCGTTTCCGGCCGCGCAGCACCGCCTGGAAGCCGCGGGCCGCCTTGCCCAGGTCGTGCACCACTGCGCCGCGGGCCAGCACCGCCCACAAGCGCGGGAAGCCCACACGTTGGGGCAGGTTGGGGCGCAGGGCGGCTACATCGCGCAGGCGGGCTAACACTGCGCGGGTGTGCTCCAGCAGGCTTT
>JALUXH010000056.1 GCA_027019065.1 Anaerolineales bacterium | reverse complement strand
CCACCGGCGCATCCACGCCCAGCGTTGGAATGCGAATGCGCACGGGCTGGGCAGGGCCGGGCGTCGGCAGAGGCACCGCAGCCAGCGATTGCACCAGCGGGCGCAAGTGTTCGGGAATTTCGGCCTCGTTGGGGCGCGCACCGCCCGGCGAAGTCGGCGGGGTGTGCCCGGCGGGAAGCACCACGGCCATCACCAGCGGCGTGGGGGTCAGGGTAGGCTGCTGCAAAGCTCCGGCGACTTCCCGGTTGAGCTGCTGCACCACACTGACGCCGTTGAGCAGCACCAGCACCAGCCCTACCACCGCCAGGATTTCCACGCCCAGCAAAATGCGGTCAAACCAGCGGCGGCGGGGAGGCAGAGAAGCCGCGGCTTCACTTTCCGAGGGCGCGAGGGTGGCAGAACGCAGATTTTCCAGCGCGACGTCCTCGTCGGGGGCAAGCACCACCGCACGCCCGCTCCGCCGAAAGCGCTCAAGGCGACTTTGGCGCTCGGCACGGCGTTTTTCAATCAGCAAGCGTTGCAGTTCTTCGACCGAAAGGTCTTCTGGGCAGCGGCGGCAGGCCATGCAGAGATTATACCGCAAGGCCTGCCGCCATTTTGCCGCGCCTTTCTCTGCCTCGCGCAGAAGATCAGGAGGCTTCCAGCACCGTGGTGACGGCCAGCGCGGCAGGGCCGCTGAGGGATTGCACCAAAGCGCGGCGGGCGCGGGGAATTTGATTATCGCCTGCCTGGCCGCGCAGTTGCAGCACGGCTTCGGCGATTTGATAGAGGCCGGTTGCGCCGCCGGGGTTGCCGCGGGCTTTCAGGCCGCCCATGGTCAAAATCGGCAGGCTGCCGTCTAAGGTGAGGGCATCGCCCTGGCCCAGTTTCCAGCCTTCGCCGCGGGGGGCGAAGCCGGCGGCTTCCAGAATCAGGGGCACATAGACCGAGAAGGCGTCGTAGAGTTCAAAGAAATCCACATCGGCGGGGGCGCAGCCGGCGCGCCGGCAGGCGGCTTCCACCGAGCGGCGCACCGCAGCGAAATCAAGCAGGTCGTCGCGGTCGTGCCAGGCCAGGGTGTCGTTAGCCACGCCGAAACCGGCAATTTTCACCAGAGGCTGGGCGGCTTCGGGGGGCAGCGCCTCCCGCCGGGCCACCAGCACCGCAGCCGCGCCGTCGGCGAGAGGCGCGGCGTCAAACAGGTTGAGGGGGTCGCTGACCATGGTAACACGATGATACACGGCTTCCCGCACGGCTTTGCGGAACATGGCGTAGGGATTGCCGACCGCGTTCTGGTGCGCCAGCAGCGGGAAGGCGGCAAAGGCTTCGCGGGGCGCGCCGGTTTCCTGCATGTAATGCTGCATGATGAGGGCGGCCTGCACTGCAGGCGTCATGCCCTGCTCGGCTTCGTAGTCGGCATCCAGCACCGTGGCCGTCGCGCTTTCCACGCTGGCGCCGACGCGGTCGGTGGCCTTTTCCACGCCCACCGCGAGGGCTACATCCACCTCGCCGGAAGCCACGGCAAGGTACGCGGCGCGCAGCGCCATGCCGCCGGAAGCGCCGCCGGCCTCAATCGTGGCGGTTTCCACCCCGCGGAAACCGGCAAAATCGGCCACCAGCGGGCCAATGTTGGCCTGCCGGGAAAGCACCGGCGCGTGCACGTTGGCGACGAAGACGGCCTGCGGACGCAAGCCCTCGGCTTCGTGCAGGGCTTTTTCAATGGCTTCCAGCGCCAGTTCGCGCAGGGAAACCGCCCAATGTTCTCCCACGGGGGTCATGCCGATACCGGCAATCACAATTTCGCTCATCATTCCTCCAAAGGCTATCCACAGATTTCACAGATTGGCACAGAAGATGCAAATCGCCGGCTTTTCCATGCTCACCTTGCTGTCGCTTCAATCGGTGAAAATCTGTGTCAATCTGTGGATGTTACTTGAGCACCAGTTTGCCGCGCCAGCGGGTGTAGGTGGCGTAGTCAATTTCGGTGCGGCGGCGGATGTAATCCTGCGTGGCCGGGGCCAGATGGCGGCGTTCCAGAATGGCGTCGGTGACGGTAAAGGCCATCGCGTCGGAACCCGCGCCCGAGCCGAAGGATACCACCAGGATGCGGTCGCCGGGCTGGGCGACGTCCAAAATTGCAGTCAGGCCGACGATGGCCGCGCCCGAATAGGTGTTGCCGATGACCGGCGAGAGCAGGCCAGCCTCGGTTTGCTCCTCCGTAAAGCCTAAGGATTTGGCGATGCGCTGGGGGAATTTGGCGTTGGGCTGGTGGAAAACGGCATAAGCGTAGTCGGCGGCGGTGGTGCCGGTGGCTTCCAGGAAGGCGCGGGCTGCGTTGCCGATGTGGTGGAAGTACGCCGGTTCGCCGGTGAAGCGCACGCCGTGTTCGGGGTAGTGCTGGTGGGCGCGGCGCCAGAAGTCAGGGGTGTCAGTGACGAAGGAAAGGGTGGCTTCCAGCACGGCGAGGCTGTTTTCCGCGGGGCCGACGACGAAAGCCGCGCCGCCCGCCGCGGCGGTGTATTCCAGCGCGTCGCCCGGGCGCCCCTGCGCGGTGTCCGCGCCGATGGCGAGGGCATAGTCGGCCATGCGGGAACCCACCAGCCCGAACGCGGCCACCATCGCTTCGGTGCCCGCTTTGCAGGCGAATTCCCAGTCGCCCGCCTGGGTGTAGGGCGTCGCGCCCAGAGTCTCGGCCACGATGGTGCCGGTGGGCTTAACAGCGTAGGGGTGGGATTCGGAACCGACCCACACGGCGCGCAGGTCGGCGGCGTCAATTTGCGCCCGCGCGAGGGCGTTGCGCGCCGCTTCGGTGGCGATGGTCACGGTGTCTTCGTCTGGGCCGGGCACGGCCTTTTCCTTGATGGGCAGGCCGCCCTTGCCTTCCGTCCAGATGCGGGCAATTTCGTGGGCGGGCAAGCGGTAGCGGGGGATGTAAGCCCCGTAGCCCACAATGCCCACAGGGCGAGAGGGACGAAGGAGTTGAGATTCAAAGGATTGGGCCATAGGAGGAGCCTCCAGGTCAAATTGCGAATTGCGAATGAGGAATTACGAATGAGGAGGCGCAACCCGCAACACATAACTCGCAATTCATAACTCGCAATTCATAATTACAAATTTTCTCGCAACGTCGCGAGGATTTCCTGGGCGCGGTCAATACGCACTTCGCCGCTTTCGGCCAGGCGGCGGGCGACTTCGGCGATTTCCGCACCTTGCGCGCCGGCAGCAATGGCGACCTGGCGGGCGTGCAGGGTCATGTGCCCGCGCTGGATGCCTTCTGTGGCGAGGGCACGCAGCGCGCCGAGGTTCTGCGCCAGCCCCACCGCGGCGATGATTTCGGCCAGCTGCGCCGCGGTTTTCACGCCCATCAGTTTGAGCGCGGCCTGCGCGGCGGGGTGCACCCGCGTCGCGCCGCCCACAATGCCCACCGCGAGGGGCAGTTCCAGCGTGCCGACCAGGTTGCCGTCGGCATCTTTGCCCCACGTGCTCAGCGAAGTGTAGCGCCCGCTGCGGGCGGCGTAGGCGTGCGCGCCGGCTTCCACCGCCCGCCAGTCGTTGCCCGTGGCAATCACCACCGGGTCAATGCCGTTCATAATGCCCTTGTTGTGGGTTGCGGCGCGGTAGGGGTCGGCGGCGGCAAAAGCCCAGGCCGCGATGATGCCATCGCGCACGTCCTCGCCGCGGAAGCCATCAAAAGCTAAGGAATCCACCGGCACGGTGCAGCGGGCGCGGGCAATGCGGCGGTCGGCCAGGTTGGAAAGGATGCGCAGATGCACCCGCCCGCCAGTGAGGGCTTCCAGGCGGGGGGCCAGGCGCTCGCAGGCGGTGTTGACCGCGTTGGCGCCCATCGCGTCGCGCACATCGTAAATCAGGTGCACCACCAGGAAATCGCCCACGGCGGGGTGGTGGAGGATGCGCACTTCCAAATCACGCGCGCCGCCGCCCAACCGCTGCAGCACGGGGTCAATGGCCGTGGCGGCTTCCAGAATTTCGGCGCGGGCTTCCAGAATGCGCAGGCGGGCTTCGTGGGGGTCGGCCACATCCAGAATCTGGATTTGCCCGATCATTTCGGGCGCGCTGGTGTGGGCGGTGAAGCCGCCGCCGGCGCGGGCCAGTTTCGCCATGTAGGAAGCCGCGGCCACCACCGATGGCTCCTCAATCGCCATCGGCACCAGCACCTCGCGGCCATTGACCACGAAGTTAAGCGCGATGCCCAGCGGCAGGGCAAACGTGCCGACGACGTTTTCAATCATCGGGTCGGCCTGGGCAGCGGTGAGGCCGGGTTCGCCCACCAGGGCGGCAAATTCTTCCGGGGAAAGCAGCCCCAGCGCGGCAATGCGCTCGCGGCGGGCTTCCAGAGGCAGGTTGTAGAAACCGGGAATGCGGGAAGTTAGGTTCATGGTTTCACCTCGCAGGGGCGCGCAAAGCCCCGTGGCGGGGCGATGATACGGCCACGGGGCTTTCAAAAACTCTCAAAACGGGGCAAAAACCGTGACGGTGGCGGCGTGGCATGTGTCCAAAGGCTGAACAATGCCGGCGCGTTTTGAAAACATCTCTTCCTTTGACGCCAAAGGTGCGCTGCCGTGTTATGGGAGGTTGTATTCGGCTGCGCGGGTCACGGCCTGCCCGCTTTGATGCGCGCCGGTGTACATGGTCAGGGTGATGCGTACATGGTGGCCCGGCGTCCCTGCAAAGGAATGGACCACATAACCCGTTTGGCCCGGGGAAAGTGCAGGTACAACAATGGAGATACAATGCAAGGCGGTGGTAAAACCATCGCCTGTGTAAGTCGCGGCCGCGCTGGTGGTCAGGTCCACCACTTCTTCCTTCCAACTCTCCCACGTCACGCTGCCGGTGTTCTTCACCTGCGGGGCGTACCAATGCGTACCGCCGCACACCATGTGCCCCAGACTGATGAAAGCAAAGTTCGCCGTCGGCGTGGGGGTGGGCGGCGGGGTGAAGACGGGCAGCGAAGAAGTATCACCTGTCACAGTGGCATACTGCCCCCACACCCAGCATTTGCCGCCCGGCCGGTCGGGGTTGGGGATGTACCAGAACTGACCGTAGGGGTCGCGCGCCAGCACCTCGGCGGTTTCCCCGACCATCAGAGCGCCCACCCGCGGGTAAGCATCGCCCGGGCCGGTGCGGCAGTTGGTGTTCACCGAAACGCTCACCATGGGCGTGGAAGGCGTGGGGGTGAGGGTTGGCGTCGGCGTGAGGGTTGCCGTGGGGGAAGGTGTGGCCGTGGGCGTTTCGGTAGGCACGGGCGGCGGCAACGTGGGTTGAGCCGCGGCCGTTTGCGTGAGCGCCGCCACGGCCGTGCCTGCCGCCGCGGTCAGGGCGGCGGGAGGAATGCCCGTAGATTGGCGGGCGCCTCCGGTCTCCGCAGCGGCAGAAGGAGAAACCCCCACAGCATGTGTTCCGGTTCCAGGCGCGCTTTGCGGCAAATTGCACGCCCCAATGATCAACAACACGCCTGCCAGCAACACGCTGAGCCAACGATGAGACAACATGACTTCCTCCTTAAGAGCAAGGGGAAACTGCGAATTGATCCATTCGGGCCACCCGCCGCGCCATGCCCCCTGGCTTCCACGTGCGCCCCGGCTTCCCCGCGGCCATGCAGCCTTCGCACGAGCGCTCTCTTTCATTATACAGGCATTTTCATAACTCATCATCAACGCATCCTCTGCGCCCCCTTTCCTCTCCCCGCTCCACGGCTCAAAGGTGGACAGGGCTCTGGCAAAGCCCTGTTTTCCCCACGCCAAAGCCAAAACGCATGAAATGTTGCCCCTTCAGCACCGGCAGAGCACCTTGACGAAGCGAGTAGGGTGGTGGATTTGAGCGTTTTTATGACCGAAACAAGTCCTCTCTGCGGTGCGTCTTTTGGAAAGCGGCGACAAGTCGCCGCTTTCCAAAGCGGTGCCGAGGCACCGCACCCAAAAAATGGCGTTTTCAAAGGCAAGTGTCCGCCCCTGAACCCGCTTGCGGGGAGGGGAGCCAGGGGAGGGGTATGCCAAAGGCACAGCACATCAAGACGCATGGAGAGCACCACAGCGTAGGCAGTTACGCGGAATCTGCGTCATCTGTGGTTTCTCCTTACCGAGGCTGAGCAAGTACAAATGTTCAACGGTTTCATCGGGTGAAATTGCTGCCCGTCAATCACCGCTGCGTCACGTGAGTTACAAAATCGGTGGATGTTTTTCTGCGGAATCTGCGTTTTCCTTACCGGGGCCGAGCCGATACAAAAACATGCTATAATCTCTCCATGAGCCTCAAACTGCAGCGCACGCTGGGCCTGCTTCTCTTCCTCGCCCTGGCAGCCGCGCTTGCCCTTTTGCTCCCGGCAAGCCGTCTGTGGGCGGCGGAAGACATCCGCTACTTTCCCCAAACCGGTCACAGCGTGCAAGGCGACTTTCTGGACTTCTACCGCGCCTGGCCCGACGCCGCCCTGCTTTTTGGCTACCCCATCACCGAAGCCTTCCAACGGCAAGGGCAAACGTTGCAATATTTCCAGCGGGCGCTTTTCCAGCAAGGCGCCGGCAACGCCCCCCCCACCCTCGCCAACCTCGGGCGGTATTTCTACGAGCACCCCGGCCAGGCCCTGCACCGCGAACCGCTGCCGCAGAACTTCCTCAACAGCGGGGGATGCAAAGCCTTCCCGGACGTGCAGGGCGAGCCGCACCCCGTGTGCTACGAATTCCTGCGCTTTTACCGGCAGCACCGCGCCGTGCTGGGGCAGGTAGTCAGCGACCCGCTGCTGGAAAACGGCGTGCCGGTGCAGTACTTTGAAGAAGCCCGGCTGGAATACCACGCCCGCGAAGGCCGGGTGGTCATCAGCAACCTGGGGGAATGGTATTTTCAGAGAAATGAGCCCGACCCGAGGCTGCTGCAGGCGCGGCCTTCCGGCGGGGAAGCCCCGCTGCGCCGCTCGGTGCTCACCATGCGCGTCATGGCATCCGTGTCCCCGGTGCTGGCGCACCCCGGCGAACAGGTCCACCTGCTCGTTTGGGTTACAGACCAGTTAGGCCGGCCGCTGTCCGGGGCCGCCATCCGGCTGCAATTCACCGACACCAGGGGGAACCCCCTCGCCGCGCCGCTTACCCCCCAGGCATTCACCACCGACAGCCAGGGCCGCCTCGACATCCGGCTGCCCGTGCCCAACTACCGCGGCCACATTGCCGTCGGCGTGAGCGCCACATTCGGCGGCATCACGGGGGAAGCCGAAACCGCTTTCCGGGTGTGGCACTGACCGTTTGGAGAACAACCGTGCTATAATCCAAACACCTTCCCCTCTCCTTTCGCGCCCCATGGCCAGAAAAACTTCAGCCCGCTCTTCTGCCCCCAAAACCGGCAAGCGCCCAAAGCGCCCGCAGGCCGCGGCGCGCCGCAGCCCAAAGGCTGCCGGGCGGGAAACCGCCGCGCCGCAGACGCCCCGCCTTTCACCGGCGCGCAAACGCGACCTGTGGGGCGCGGCGCTGACCCTGGCAGGGCTGCTGACCCTGGCAAGCCTGCTCTGGCCCCAGGGCACCGCCCTGCACCCGTGGGCGGCTTTCTGGCAGCGCGCCCTGGGCTGGGGGCTGTGGCTGTTTCCCCTGTGGCTGCTGGCATTTGGGCTGGGCATTCTTTTCCGGCGGAGCGCGCGCTTTCCGGCGCTCAACGCCGAACGGGTGAGCGGATTGCTGCTGCTCTACGGCGCGCTGCTGACAGGTCTGCATTTGCCGCTGCTGGAAGGCTCGCGCGCGGCGGCCTTCGCCGCGGCCTCCCGCGGGCAGGGCGGCGGCTATGTCGGCGCGGCGCTGTTGTGGATGCTCACCGCCACCCTCGGCAAGGCCGGAGCCGCCGTCATGCTGCTGGCGGGGCTGGTGCTGGGGCTGGCTTTTACCCTCAACCGCTCCGTTGCCGACCTGTTCCGCTGGCTGCCGCCCCTGTGCCGCCGCTGCCGCCGTGGCGGGGAAAGGCTGCTGCTGCAGCTGCGCGCCCGCCTGACGCCCTCCCGGGCAGCCCCCCCCATGGCCAGGCCTGCGCCGCCTGCCGAAACGTCCGGCGCAGAAGCCCCCCCGCTTTCCGGCAGCGCCGCGGCCGCGCCGCCCAAACCCGCCTGGGTGCTGCCCGAGGTGGCCGAAATGCTCGACGAAGCCCCCACCGAGGCTTACCGTCGGGAAGAAACCGAAGCCCGCGCCCGCCTGATTGAAGAAACCTTAGCCCAGTTCAGCGCGCCCGCCAAAGTGGTAGAAGTGCAGCGCGGCCCCACCGTAACCCTTTACGGCGTGGAGCCGGGCTACGTGGAAAGCCGCAAAGGGCCGCTAAAGGTGCGGGTTTCCAAAATTGCCTCGCTGGCCGACGACCTCGCGCTGGCGCTTTCCGCCCGGCGGGTGCGCATTCAGGCGCCTGTGCCCGGCAAGGGATACATCGGCATTGAAGTGCCTAACGAAGAAGCCGCACCGGTCACGCTGCGGCAGGTCATTGAAAGCCCCGCATTCCGCAAGTTGAAATCGCCGCTGCGCTTTGCCCTGGGCAAAGATGTGGCCGGCAACGCCGTGGCCGCCGACCTCGCCGCCATGCCCCATCTGCTCATCGCCGGCGCCACCGGCTCGGGCAAATCGGTGTGCGTGAACGGCATCATCACCTGCCTGCTGCTGCACAACACGCCCGACGACTTGCGCCTGCTGCTGGTGGACCCCAAACGGGTGGAGCTCAGCGGCTACAACGGCATTCCGCACCTGCTTGCGCCCGTGGTGGTGGAACTGGAACGGGTGGTCGGCGCGTTGCAGTGGGTCACACACGAAATGGAGCGGCGCTACAAAGTATTTGCCAAAGCAGGCAAGCGCCACATTGCCGATTACAACAAAGAGGCCGAGCGCAGCGGGAAAGAAAAACTGCCCTACCTGGTGATCATCATTGACGAACTGGCCGATTTGATGATGCTGGCCCCCGAAACGACCGAGCGCACCCTCACCCGCCTGGCACAACTGGCGCGGGCGACCGGCATTCATGTGGTCATCGCCACTCAACGCCCTTCGGTAGATGTTGTCACCGGCCTCATCAAGGCCAACTTCCCGGCGCGGATTGCCTTCGCGGTGGCTTCCGGGGTAGATAGCCGGGTGATTCTGGACCAGCCCGGCGCGGAGCGGCTGTTGGGGCGCGGCGACATGCTCTTCATGGCGCCCGATGCGCCGGAGCCTGTGCGCCTGCAGGGCGTGTTTGTCGCCGATCATGAAATCCGGCGGGTGGTGAATTACTGGCGCGGCTTCGCCCAGGCGCACGTGCCGGGCATCGGCGGCATTGTAGACGCCCCCCCGCCGGGCATTCCCCTGAAGCAAAAGCCGATTTGGGAAGAGATGGAAGAAGCCACCCCCAAAAAGAAGCGCGATCCGTTGTGGGAACAGGCCGTGGCGCTGGTGCGGCAGGAAGGCAAAGCCTCGGCTTCGCTGCTGCAGCGCCGCCTGCGCATCGGCTACACCCGCGCCGCCCGCATGGTGGATGCCATGGAAGAAGAGGGCATCGTGGGCCCGCCCCAGCCCGGCACGGGGGTGCGGCGGGTGCTGCCGCCTTCTATGCCCGAGGGGGAAGGACAGACGGTGGATTGAAGACGTCCTCGGCATTGGGGAGAAGAAGCCACAGATTTCACAGATTAGCACAGAAGGCACAGAAAATGGGAGGATGTTGCCTCTGCGCTTCTGTGTTTCCCCTTGGCAGCCTTGGCACTTGGCGCTCCCCTCTCTGCGCCTGCGTTACCCCCTTTGCGCCCTTTGCCTTCTCCGCGACTTGGCGGTTAACATCTTTGCGCCCTTTGCCCTCTTTGCGCCTTTGCGTTAACATCTTTGCGGCCTTTGCCCTCTTTGCGGCCTTTGCTTTCTTTGCGCCCTTTGCCTTCTTTGCGGCCTTTGCGTTAACTTTTTGGCGCCCTTGGCGCCCTCTTGGCGACCTGGCGTTACGCCCCTCTTCGCGCTCTTTGCCCTCTTTGCGCCTTTGCGTTAAACACGAAGACCTGTCAGGTCTTAAAGGCCTGACAGGTCTTGTTGATGGTAAGGGCAAACTTGCTTCAGTCCAGCCGGCCGGTGATGATGGCGCGCTTGACCTCGGCAATGGCTTTGGTGATTTTGATTTCCCGCGGGCAGGCATCGGTGCAGTTGAAAGCCGTGCGGCAGCGGAAGACGCCGCTTTCGCCCGCCAGGATTTTCAGGCGATCGGCCGCCGCGCGGTCGCGGCTGTCAAAGATGAAGCGGTGGGCGTTGACAATGGCCGAGGGGCCAACGTAACTGTTATCGGCCCAGAAGGTGGGGCAGGCCGTCGTGCACGCCGCGCAGAGGATGCACTTGGTGGTGTCATCAAAACGCTCCCGCTCCTCGGGCGATTGCAGCCGTTCGCGGCCGTCTTCCGGCAGCGGCTCGTCGTTGATGAAGTAGGGGAGCACCTTCTTGTAATTATCAAAGAAGGTGGTCATGTCCACCACAAGGTCTTTCACCCGCGGCAGGCCCAAAATCGGCTCAACGGTGATTTCCTTGCTGGTGTCGAGGGTCTGGAGCAGAGTTTTGCAGGCCAGCCGATTGCGGCCGTCGATGCGCATGGCGCACGAACCGCAAACGCCGTGGGCGCAGGAGCGGCGGAAGGTCAGCGTGCCGTCTTCGTGCCCTTTGATCTTTTCCAGCACGTCCAGAATGCGGTCGGTTGGCTCCGCATCGAGGGTGTAGCGCTCGTAATGCGGCTGGGCGTCTGTTTCCGGATTATAGCGTAGGATTTTCAAGGTGACTTGCATCGCGCCGCCTCCTTAGTACACGCGTTCCTTAGGCTCGTACTTGGTGAGCACAACGGGTTTATAGCGCAGTTCAATTTCACCGTCGCGCCGCCAGGCCAGGGTGTGCTTCATCCAGTTCTGATCATCCCGCTTGGGGAAATCATCGCGTGCATGTGCGCCGCGGCTCTCCTTGCGGGCCAGCGCCGAGGCCGCCGTCACCTCGGCGACGTCCAGCAGGTTACTGAGTTCCCAGGCCGTCAGCAGGTCGGTGTTGAAAGTGCGCCCGTGGTCATCAATGTGAATGTGCTGGAAGCGCTCTTTGAGTTCGCGGATTTTGTTCAGCGCCTCTTGTATGCCTTCTTCGGTGCGGAAAACGCCGACTTTGTCCATCATCTCGTGTTTCATTTCCGCCGCGATATCGGCCACGCGCTCGCTGCCTTTGCTGTTGAGGATGGCATTCAGTTGGGCGCGGGCAAAATCGGCCGCGTCAGCGGGCAAAGGAGCAAATTCGGCACCGGCGGCATATTCGGCGGCATGCGTTCCGGCTTCCTTGCCGAAGACCACAATATCAAGCAGCGAGTTGGTGCCCAGGCGGTTGGCCCCGTGCACCGAAACACAGGCGGTTTCGCCGGCAGCGTAAAGGCCGGGAACGACGCGGCCGTTTTCGTCGGCCAGCACCTCGGTTTTGACATTCGTGGGAATGCCGCCCATCGCGTAGTGCGCCGTCGGCTGCACCGGCATCGGCTCTTTTACCGGATCGACACCCAGGTAGGTCTTGCAGAAGTCAATGATGTCGGGCAGTTTGTGGAGGATTTCCTCGGCCGTCGTCTGGTAAGGCGTGCCGTCGGGGTTGGTGCGGCCGTCGATTTTGGCGTATTTGTTCACGGTCTCGGGGCGCACATCCAGGTAGAGGTAGCGCTGGCCGTTGATGCCGCGGCCTTCTTTCATTTCAATGTACATGGCGCGGCTGACGACATCGCGGGAAGCCAGGTCTTTGACATGGGGGGCGTATTTTTCCATAAAGCGCTCGCCCTTGTCGTTGATGAGCACGCCGCCCTCACCGCGCACGCCTTCGGTGATCAAAATGCCCAGTTTGTAAATGCCGGTGGGATGGAACTGGAAGAATTCCATATCCTGCACAGGCAGGCCTTTCCGCAGCACCATGGCAGGGCCGTCGCCGGTGTAGGCATAGGCGTTAGAGGTGATTTCCCACACCCGTCCCCAGCCGCCGGTGGCCAAAATGACGGCCTTGGCGTGGAACACATGAAGATCGCCGGTGGCAATTTCAATCGCGACCACGCCGGAAGCCTTGCCGTTGACCATGATGAGATCCAGCACCTGGAACTCGTCAAAGAAGGTGACATCGTTTTTGATGCACTGCTGGTAAAGGGTCTGCAAAATCATGTGGCCGGTGCGGTCGGCGGCGTGGCAGGCGCGGTGTACCGGTTTGCCGGTTTCGTTGTTGGTGTGGCCGCCAAAGGGGCGCTGCATGATGCGCCCTTCGGGCGTGCGGTCAAAAGGCAGCCCCATGTGTTCCAGTTCATAGACCAGTTCCGGGGCCTTGTTGCACATGAATTCAATCGCGTCCTGGTCGCCCAGGTAATCGCTGCCCTTGACGGTGTCGTAAGTATGCCATTCAGGGCGGTCTTCTTCAATGTTTCCCAGGGCAGCGCTGATGCCGCCTTGCGCCGCGCCGGTGTGGGAGCGGCTGGGATACAGTTTGCTGATGACGGCGGTGGAGGCCTTTTTGGAAGCATACAGAGCTGCCATCAAGCCTGCGCCACCAGCACCAACAATCACCACTTCGTACTGATGGGTTTTGACGCTCATCATTCCAACTCCTTCAAAGGGATGCTGGCCTCAACTCACGCCGCGGGAGGGGTGAAGGCGAAAATGGCAATCGTGCCGATGACAACCACAATCGCCCACAGTATGAGCAGAATCCAGTTCAGTGCGCGGCGCGCCCCTGCGCTGTGAATGTAATCCGTCAACACCTGGCGCGTGCCGTTCATGCCGTGCGAAAAAGCAAAGAACAGCAGCAGGAAGTCGTACACCCGCCAGAAACCGCCGTTCCAGCGCCCGGCCACATAGTTGATGTCAATCTGATAAACCCCCACCAGAATGTCCTGGATGAGCACATGGATCCACGCCAGGATGAAAATCAACACGCCGGAATAGCGCATCCACTTCCAGGCAAACGCCTCCCAGCCTTGAGGGACTTCAACTTGCTTGGTTTGGGTGGTCATAACAAAACCTCCTCGTGAAAGCACCGCACGGCCTCAGCCGCCCAAATGCTCCAGAATGTGGCTACCCATTACCACCGCGGCCGGGAGCCAGAGCACCAGGGTAATGACCCATGTCCAGATCACCGACTTCCGGTTGACCTCAATCGTCCACATGTTGGGATTCACCATATCAAAATAAATAATGCGCAGACCATTGAGGCCATGATAGATCACCGACAGCACCAGCAAGATTTCCCCCAGCCCAAACACCGGGGAACGATAAAGCGACACGGCGTCGGCATACAACGCGGGGCTGAAGTACACTGCCGCCGTATCCAAAACGTGAATGATGAGGAAGAGGATCACGCCCAGGCCGGTCAGCCGATGGAGCACAAAAGCCCAGTTGCCCAGCCCCTGATACCTGACGTAACCCTCACTTGCAGTTTTGAAGGACATGCGAGACCTCCTCACAAAAGGGATCGTGCGGGCAAAATCATTGGGCACGGCCCCAAGCGGCCATGCCCAACGGCGAGCATCAGTCGTCCATATGCCGGACGATGGCTTCCCCAAATTCCGAACATTTCAGCAGCGTGGCGCCTTCCATCAGGCGGTGGAAATCGTAGGTCACGGTCTTGGCTTTGACGGCGCCGGTAATGCCCTTCCAGATGAGGTCGGCGGCTTCATTCCAGCCCATGTAGCGGAACATCATTTCGCCGGAGAGGATCACCGAGCCGGGGTTGACTTTATCCAGGTCGGCGTATTTGGGGGCGGTGCCGTGGGTGGCCTCAAAGATCGCGTGGCCGGTGTCGTAGTTGATGTTGGAGCCAGGCGCAATGCCCATCCCGCCGATTTGCGCAGCCAGCGCATCCGAGAGGAAATCACCGTTCAGGTTCATGGTGGCCAGGACGTCAAATTCGCGGGCGCGGGTAATCGTCTGCTGGAAGACGATGTCGGCGATGGTGTCTTTGATGAGCAGTTTAGATTTCCACTTGCCGTCGCCGTGGGTCGGCCACAGTTTCAGGGCGTCACGCACTTCCTGAATCACCGCCTCTTTTTTGTCGGGGGGCAGCATCGCAAAACCCGGTTCAATCATGCGGGCGTTTTCTTCGTCGGTCAGGTTGGGGTTCTTTTCCTTGTTGCCCAAAATCCACGATTCGCGCTCGGTCACGATGTCGTTGCGAAATTCACGTTTGGCAAGGGCGTAGCCCCAGTTGCGGAAGGCGCCTTCCGTGAACTTCATGATGTTGCCCTTGTGCACCAGGCTGAGGCGCTTGCGGCCATTGGCCAGCGACCATTTGATGGCTGCGCGCACCAGACGCTCGGTGCCTTCCCTGGAAACCGGCTTGATACCGATGCCCGCCGTGTCGGGGAAGCGCATTTTGGCGTACTCTTCGGGGAAGTTTTCCTTGAACAGCGCCATAAACTTTTCCCACGCCGGCGTGCCCATCTGGAACTCAATGCCGGTGTAAATGTCTTCCGTATTTTCGCGGAAGATGACCATATCCACATACTCGGGGTGCTTCACGGGGGAAGGCACGCCATCCACATACTTGACCGGCCGCTGGCAAACGTACAAATCCAGCGCCTTGCGCAGGGCCACGTTGAGCGAGCGAATGCCGCCGCCAATGGGGGTCGTCAACGGGCCTTTGATGCCCACCAGAAACTCGCGGAACGCCTTGATGGTTTCCTCGGGCAGCCACTCGCCGAACTTGTGATACGCCTTTTCCCCGGCATACACTTCCATCCAGTAGATCTTGCGCTTGCCGTGGTAAGCCTTTTCAACCGCGGCATCAAACACCCGCGAGGCTGCGCGCCAGATGTCGCGCCCCGTGCCGTCCCCTTCAATAAAAGGGAGAATGGGGTTGTCAGGGACGACCAACCGGTCGCCGTCTTTGGTTATTTTGGCACCGCCTTCCGGCACTTGAATGATCGTATAACCCATTTTTGCCTCTCCTTGCATGATGGTTTAGCGTCCCATGAGCACACAGGTGCGCGTGTGCACGGCTTCCATTATATCACCGCAGGCCGATTTTAAGAGAGTGACAATCGTCACGGGGGCACGAAAAGGCTGTTGGCAGGGGCAGTCCCCCACAATGACGCATGTGCCTCCTCCCCCAACAAGGCCAGACATTCGGGCAAAAGAGCAGACCACGGCGGCGCGGGGGCGCGCCCCAACTCGCCGCGCACAAAAGCGCGGTAAAATCACCCCATGCGCCGCACCCGTTTGCTCGCTGCCTTGCTCCTCCTCTTGCTTGCTCCTTTCCTCACGCAGAGCCAGGTCGCCGCCTCTGACCGCATGGCGCGCCTCCATGCCTTCACCCGCCCCCTGGAATTCAGTTACGGCGAGTGGCTCTGGCAGGCATGGGAAACCAAACTCCTTACCGGTGCGCTCGGCGCGGCACGTTTCCTGCCCCCTGCGGCCGACCGGCAGGTCGTGCTGGATGACATCCGGCTGATGGGCGAAATCGGGCGCACGCAGGCCCTCCTGGCCGACGCCTTGGCCGACCCCCACGGCGCCGACCCGGCCCGCGTGGCTTCCCTGCGCCGCCGCCTGGCCGAAGCACGCGCCCGCAGCGCCTGGCTGACCCCTTTGGCCGAGCAAGTGCTCCAGGCCCAGGTGAGCGCCGTGCTCGCCGAAAACGGCCTCACCTGGAACGGCCAGCCCGCCCCTCCGGTGATGTACCGCACCACACCGGTGCCGATGGCGCTCATCGTCTCCCCCCGCACCGAAATCCGCCAGATTGCCAACATTTCCCTCAAGCCCGACCTGAGCATTGACCGGCAGGTGCAACTGGAAGACGCCGTGGCGCGGGCGCTGGATGTCTCTACCCTGGTCGTGCCCATCGGCGGCGTGGGCGTGTACCCCACCATGGTGATGGAAACCGACAACCTCCCCTGGCTGGTGGACACCATCGCCCACGAGTGGACCCACAACTACCTGGACTGGCACCCGCTGGGGATGCTCTACGATGCGACCCCGGCGCTGCGCACGATGAACGAAACCACCGCCAACATCGTGGGCAAGGAAATCGGCCGCCAGGTGCTGGCCACGTTCTACCCCGACCTGCTGCCGCCGCCCCAGCCGCCGCCTTCCCAACAGCCCCGGCCGCAGTCGCCGCCGCCGTTTGACTTCCGCGCCGAAATGCACGCCACCCGCGTGCATGTGGATGCCCTGCTCGCCGCGGGCAAGGTGGACGAAGCCGAGGCCTACATGGAACAGCGCCGCAAGTTCTTCTGGGAACACGGCTACCATATCCGCAAACTCAACCAGGCCTACTTTGCCTTTTATGGTGCGTACGCCGATGTGCCCGGCGGCGCTGCGGGCAACGCCCCCGTGGGCGCGGCCGTGCGCCAGCTGCGCGCCCAAAGCCCCTCCCTGGCCGCCTTTTTGCACCGCATGGCGTGGATGACCTCGTTTAAGGCGCTGCAAAAGGCGGTGGGGGCGCGTTGAAGCATCTCTTCAACAGCCTGTGGTGAGGAACGCCGCGGCGTAGGTCGGGATGGCATCCCGACCTACAAACCGAGCAACCAATCACCCCGGTATCGACATTTGGAGGTTCTCATGCGCATCCATTCAGAAGGCACCCCCTTTATTTTAGCCCCCACGGCGATTGCCGCCGCCTTAGGCCTGCTGGGCTTCCGCAAAACGGCTGCTGCCGGCGCCCTCGCGGCCGCCGGCGTGGCTTATTTTTTTCGCGACCCCGAGCGCCGGCCGCCTTCCCGGCGCGGGCTGGTGGTTTCCCCCGCCGACGGCCGGGTGATTGTGCTCAAACGCACCTTTGAGCCCCGCTGGCTGAAAGGGGAAGCCTGGCAAATCGGCATCTTCATGAGCGTGCTGGATGTGCACGTCAACCGCGCTCCCATCAGCGGCACCCTGGAAGCCATAGAGCACCGGCCGGGCGCGTTTTTGCGCGCCTACGAAGCCGAAGCCATCACCCGCAACGAGCGCCGCTATTACTACCTGCTGCGCGCCGACGGCAAGCGGCTGCTGATGGTCCAGGTGGCCGGAGCCCTTGCCCGCCGCACCGTGCCCTTCATCGCCGCAGGCGAAGCCTTCACCCAGGGCGACCGTATCGGCATGATCCGCTTTGGTTCGCGGGTGGAGGTCTACCTGCCGCTGGAAGCCGAACCGCTGGTCGCCCCCGGCCACAAAGTGCGCGCCGGCGAAACGCCGCTGGCCTTCCTGCCTCAGGAGTAGCCCCATGCCCAAACGCGTCGTCCGCCGCAGGCAGGGGATTTCCCTGCTGCCCAGTCTGTTCACCACCGGCAACCTGTTCCTCGGCTTCGCCTCGCTGGTTTCTTCCATCGGCGGCCACTACGAACGCGCCGCCGCCATGATTTACTTCGCCATGCTGTTTGATTTTGTGGACGGCCCCCTGGCGCGTCTCACCGGCTCCTCCAGCGATTTCGGCGTGGAATACGACTCCCTTGCCGACGCCCTCTCTTTCGGCGTTGCCCCCGCCACCCTGGCCTACCTCTACGCCCTCCACGGCAACGAGCGTTACGGCTGGATCGTCGCCTTCCTGTTCGCCGCGGCAGCCGCCCTGCGGCTGGGGCGCTACAACACCACCACCCAACCCGGCAAGGCCAACACCTACTTTCAGGGGCTTTCCACCCCCACGGCTTCCGGCACCCTCGGCGGCCTCGTGCTGCTGCTGGACCGCTACGCGGTGGGCCAGACAACCCGGCTGACCGTTTTCTTCGTGGCCGTTCCTGTGCTCGCCTTCCTGATGGTCAGCACCCTGCCTTATTACAGTTTCAAAACGGTGCGGCTCGGCCGCAAGCAGGCATTTTACGCCACCGCGGGCATTGCCGTGGGCTTTGCCGCCATTGCCGCCGAGCCCACCCTGGTGCTGCCCCTGATGTTCCTCGCCTATGCCCTTTCGGGGCCGGTGCTGTGGCTGGTGCGGCCGCGCCACCGGAAACCCAAGCCCGCCCCTCAGGAAGCCGACGAAAAAGCGCCGCCCGCGGCCTGAACCCCCTTCCTCCCGAACGTGGATACAGCCTATCACGGCGACCCCCGAAAATATGACCGCACCCGCGGTCTGCCGCCTGCCGTGCAGGAAGCCATTGTCGTCGCGCTGGCCGATGCCCTGCCCGCAGGGGCGCGGGTGCTTGACCTCGGCGCAGGCAGCGGACGGTTTGCCCTGCCATTGGCCGCACAGGGCTTTCGCGTCGTCGCCGCCGACCTCTCTGCTGCAATGTTGGCGCACCTGCGGGCAAAGCAGCCAGCCGGTGCGATTTTCCCCGCTCCTGTCCAGGCCGACGCCTGCCGCCTGCCCTTCCGCGGCGCCGCTTTTCCGGCGGCCTTCAGCGTGCACACCCTGCACCTCGTGGCCGACCTGAACGCCGCCGTCGCTGAAATTGCCCGCGTGGTACAGCCGGGCGGCGTTTTCGCCCTCGGCTACATTGACCACGACCCCGCCGCCCCCATCGGCTGGACGCTGCACGCCTGGCGGGAAGCCTTAGCGCGGCGCGGCTACGACCTTTCCCGCCCCATGTGGCGCGACTACACCGAAGTCGCGGCCCTCCTTGCCCGCCGTTTTGGCGCGCCGCACACCCGCGTGGCCGCCCGCTGGCCAGGGCAGATTTCCCCCGCCGCGGCGCTGCAAAGCGTGAGCGAGCGCCTTTTCACTCCCTACTGGGGCCTGCCCGACGACAAGCACGCTGCCGTGGTGGCCGAACTGCGCCGCGCCGCCCGCCGCGCCTTCGGAGATGACCTGCACGCCCCCCGCCCCGACCCCCGCCGCTTTGTGTGGCATGGCTATCAGAGTGTCCCGGTTCAGCGTGAAATGGAAAAACGCGCCTAAAAAATAAGACACTTTTTCAAGCCTCAGGTACTGCCAGGGATGGGTCAAGCGTCGTGGGTGAAAAAGATGTTTTCTT
>JALUXH010000055.1 GCA_027019065.1 Anaerolineales bacterium | reverse complement strand
CTCTACTACCTGAGCATGGCCAGCGTGTACGACCAGTGGATCAGCAAAATCACCAAACTGCGCGAAGAAATGCGGGAATACGAACAGATGGCCGCGCGGGTGAGCCGCAACAAAGAACTGCAAGAAGACAAAATTCTGGAAGAACTGCAAGACATTCGCTACCGCATTTCAACCTCGTCCAGCATCCTGACGGATAGAGAGAAGACGGCGTTCTTCTTCGTGCTGGTGCCGGAAGAAATGGTGCTCATCGACACCCAAAAAGCCACCAAACTGTTTGAGCGCTACCAGGTGCCGTTGAGCGGCTACATCGTCAACCGGGTCATTCCGCCCGAAGTCGCGCTTTCGGAACACGCGCCCTCATACCTGCACAACCGCTACGAAATGCAGCAAAGGTATTTGCAGGAAATTGACGACCTCTTCGGCAGCGGCGTTTTGGCCAAAGTGCAGGAAATGGAACGCGACATCACCGGGCTGGATATGATTGCGCGCATGGCGGAAGTCATGTTCGGAGAGGAGACGCTGGAATGAACGCAACGAAACCTGCCACCATGCGAGAATTCGTGGCCAGCAAACCCGGCCTGAAATATGTGTTCTTCGGCGGCAAAGGCGGTGTGGGGAAGACCGTGCTTGCGGGTGCGGCCGCCGTGGCCTTCGCCCAGCAAGGCAAGCGAGTGCTGCTGGCTTCCACCAACCCGGTGCACAGCCTCTCGGGCATGTTAGGCCAGGATGTTTTCGGCAAAGCCACCCCCGTGGAAGGCGTGCCTAACCTGTGGGCCCACGAAATCGACACCCGCGACACCATTGAGCGTTCCAAACAGGAAATTAAAGAAAAAATTGAGTGGTTCCTCAAATATGCCGAAGTCAAAGGGCGCGCCGACGAATTCGTGGAATCGGCCACCATGAACCCCGCCTTTGAAGAATCGGCCATGTTTGAGAACATGATTGAAATCATGTTCAAAGACGAATACGACCTCTACGTTTTTGACACCGCGCCCACGGCCAATGCCCGCCGCCTGCTCGGCATGTCTTCGGTGTATTCCCTCTGGGTCAACAAAATGATGCAAAGCCGCAAAGAAGCCCAGCAAATGAAACTCAGGCTCTCTTTCTCGCGCAAAAAAGAAGAAAAAGACCCCCTGATGGAATACCTGCTCAACTTCCGCGACCGGATGGAACGCGCCAAAGTGCTGCTCACCGACCCTGAAAAAACCGCCTTCTTCTTCGTCACCCTGCCCGAAGCGCTGCCCATCGCGGTCATTCGCCGCTTCATCAGCTGGTTCGAGGAATTCGGCATCCCCATTGGCGGCGTCATCGTCAACATGCGCATCGACCCCAATCAGGTCAGCGCCCAGGCCGACGAATTCGTGCACAACCGCGTCAAAATGCAGGCCGAATACATGGAAGAGATAGAAAAACAGTTCGGCCCCATGGTGCGCGGCGTGCTACCGCTCTTTGAAACCGAAGTGCGGGGCGTGGAAATGCTCAAACGCACCGCGGCCCTGCTCTTTGCCTGAGCCGTGCTCTTTTCGTCCGGCCCTGCGGCGCCGCGGCGCTGCAGGGCTTTTTCATCTTCCCTACGACCATGACCCCACCTCGCGACCTCACCATTCACGACATCAGCGTCAGCAACCTGGTGCTGGGCGAAGCGCGCGTGCTGCGCCTGATGTTCCCCCCCGCGTGGGATTTTGACCGCGGCATCGCCCCTCCCGACCTCCATGCCCGCCACCTGCGGCAGGGCGTGCCGTGGATGGCTTCCGGGCAGACCTGGTACGTGCTCTACCACAAAACGCTGGGGTGGGCCATGGAACTCCACATTCGCGTCTTCCCCGCCGAACAGGCCATTCCCCCCGAAGCCGAAACCCTGACCCTCGCGGGACACACCGCCTACCTCACCCGGCACACCCGCCGCCGCGGCCTGCCGTGGAAACGGCACGATGTCCATTTTATGACCGTTTCGTGGTACTGCCCCCAAACCGAAAGGCACCTCTCACTGGAATTCAGCGGGTGGTGCCCCGAAGAAGGCTTTGCCCAAATTCGCGCGGCGCTGGCTCACACGCGCTGCCACTAACCCTCTGCTGCGCCGCAAGCCGCGCCCAGCGCCGCAAAGAAAGCCGCGGCAGGCTCTTCCCGGGCCTGCAAAAGCGGCAGAGAAACCCGCAGCACCAGATGAGGCTGCCGGCGCGACAAGGAAAGCGACACCACCGCATCGCCGTACCGCTCCAGAAAAGCCTTCCACGGGCGCAGGTCGGCTTCGGCGGCCCTGCCGCGCAGCAGAAACACAAAACCCGCCGGGCCTTCCACCGCACGGGGGCGGCCTTCCGCCTGCATTTGACGAAGCACCGCACTTTCGGCCCGGGCAGCATCCAGCGGTGCGGGCACCGAACGCAGCGAAGCCTTCAAAATCATCTGGTCGCGGCGGCCGCGCAGCCGCTGGAACAGCCACCACGGCAAAATTTCGCGGGCCTCCAGCAAAAAAACGGCTTCCACCCGCCGAAACGGCGAACGGGCATCCCCCACGGTAAGGCGCGCCCCCGAAGCCGCCGAGCCAATCCAACGCCCTTCGGTAACTTCCCCCACGGCGTCCCGCAGCCCTTCCCGCAGCCAATAATAAGTGGCTATGCCGCGCTTCCGGTTCACCAGCATTCCCCCAAAATACCACAGCGCCAGCAAAACACTCAACGCAATCACAAGCATTTGGCCTGAATTCACGGCGCTCCACTCCCAAAAGAAATTGGCAAGACGCCAACCAGTTTAACGCAAAGGGCAGCAAATGTCAAAACCCACCTGGCACGAACGCTGGCAAAAGATCAAGTTTTGGGTCGGCGGCTTCCTCTACGGCATGATGTTCTACGAAGCCGAACGCTACTTCCGCCGCCAACGCGCCGACCTGGAGCACCTGTTCGCCCTCATCCTCTTCGGCGATATGTTCGGCGTGCCCATTCTGCCGCCGGTGTATTCTCTGCGCCTGCTGCCGTATGTGGTGCCGACCATCAACCTGTGGAAACGCCGCATGTTGCGCGAGCGCGACCTGACCGACCTGGTTGCCGACATGGACGGCTGACCCCCGGCCGCCCCCACACCACCAGTAAGGAGGAACTCATGGATTTGGGCCTGCAAGGCAAAAAAGCCTTCGTGGCCGGTTCCAGCAAAGGGCTGGGGCTGGCCATTGCGATGGCGCTGGCACAGGAAGGCTGCGCCGTAGCCATCAACGGCCGCAATTTCGGCCGGCTGAAAACCGCCGAGCGCCGCATTCGGGAAGCCTCCAACAACGCCGTTGCCATCGTGCCGATAACCGGCGATCTGGCCGACCCCGCCACTCCTCCCGCCGTCATAGAGCGCGCGGCCACGGCCCTCCAGGGGCTGGATTTGCTCGTCACCAACACCGGCGGGCCGCCCGCCGGCGCCTTTGAAACCCTTGACGACGCCGCCTGGGAAAACGCCATCAACACCCTGCTGCTGGCACACGTGCGGCTCATTCGGGCCGCCTTGCCTTTCCTGCGTCAATCTGCCACCCCCAGCGTGCTCACTTTAACCTCCTACTCCGTCAAGCAGCCCATCCCCAACCT
>JALUXH010000054.1 GCA_027019065.1 Anaerolineales bacterium | reverse complement strand
CCATTAAACTCATGTCTTTGGGATTGATAAAAGCGTGTCCCCAGAGAAGAGGCTGAGTTTCAAAAAGTAGCACAACCCACAAAGCCGTACGGGGCTTCAAATAGCGCACGGCAATAAAAAACAGTGCGACGAGCGCAATTTGAAAGAATAGCCACGCTATCCCATGTAAAAACAACGCAAAAGGGATTCGGGGGACAAAGTGATGACTGGCCACAATCATCATCCACGGCCAAGCTCCGTACCATTGCGTAAAGGACGGGAAACGGTAAATTTGCGTCTGCCCGCCCAGCCATGCTCTCACAATGTGGAGTGAGTAGGAGCCGATGTTATACAGGCTGTATTCATCCCAACTTTCGCCGTATTGGGGAAGTATAAAAGCTCCAATCACCAAATTTGCCGCTATGAGCACTTTCAACCCAAGCCTGTCTTTTGGCCACCTGGAATAGTGCAGGAAACGCATTTCCGAACTGCCCTCAATCGCGATAAAAAAGTCAGACCACATCCCAAGCACAAGCCCCAGACAGTTCTACCTGGGGCTTGTGCGGATGAGGTACTCCCTACGGCAGCCGCAGCCACGCCACCACCGGGTCGTGGTCGGATTTGCGGATGGGGGAGGTGTCGTCGGGCGGCGGGGGCGGGTAGTCGGCGTCGGCGTGGAAGACCGCTACTTTCAGCAGCAAGTCGTCCATTTCGGGGGAAACCAGGATGTGGTCCAGCGTCTGCACTTCACCTTTGTAAATGTAAGTGTAGCGGGAAACCGCGTCCATGCCGTCCATCACATGCACCAGCCCGCCCTTCCGCAGCGCCTCAACCGGCTGGGAGTCAAAATACGAGTTCAGGTCGCCCATCAGGATGATGCGCGCCTGCGGGTCGGCTTCCCTAATCTGGCGGATGACTTCCAGATTCCATTTGGCCTGCGCCAGCCGCCGCGGCTCGGTCACTTTTTCGCCGCCCGCCATGGAAGTGAAGTGGTTGACGATGGCATACACTTCAAAGGGCGCGCTGCCGCCGCTCACCTGCAAATGCACCACCAGCGGCGGGCGCGGCGTCAGCCCTTCGGGCGCGTCGTACTGCTTCACATCCAGAATTTTCACGCGGTCGGTGCGAATCAGGAAGCCGACATCAATACCGCGGGCATCGTGGCCTTCAATGAGCACGGCCTTGTAGTGCCACGGCTTGAGCAAGTCGGTGGCAGCCACATCGTTGAGCACGCGGATATTTTCCACCTCTTCCAGCCCCACCACCAGCGGGAAGCCCGCGTCGGCAATCGTGTGGGCAACTTTCTGCACGCTCACATGGTACTGCCGCGGCGTGGGCATGGGCGGGTCGGCGGGGTTGGGTTCCTGGTCATCAAAGAAGTTCTCGGTGTTCCAGGTCATCACGCTGAGGACATCATCGGGCGTCTTGGGCAGCGGCTGCAGGGCATGGTCGGCGGCTTCCACCGTGGGCGCCTGCAGCGGTTCAATTTTGTAAGCGCCGTAAGTGTAGGCCAGCGGCCCGGCGGGGATGCTCAGGCGGTCGCCCGTGGTGGCGCGGTAAGGCATCCCTTTGGCGCTTCGGTAGGTGGCAGAAGAGCCGTCGTCCACAAACATCAGGAAGCCGTCTTTCGCCCCGCGAGGGATGTGCCTGCCGTCGGGAAGAGCGCTCACGTCGGCGGCGGGGATAAAGGGCGTTTCGCCGTAGCGGTTGGTGGGGCCCACGGCCACGACTTTCTGCGGCGCGGCCACCAACATGCCTTCCAGGTGCTCGTCATACGCCGCAGCCTGCCGGGGGTCGGCGGGCGGGTTCAGCGTGACGGGCTGCGGCTCCGGCGCTTCGCCTTCCACCTGGAAAGCATCGGCCGAGGCCAGTTCAATGACCGTCTGCTGCCAGGCTTCCCGCACCGTGCCTGTGACCTGCACCTTATGGCCGTACAGGCGGGTGACGAAGCCGGGCTTTTCCAGCCCCACGGCGCGCCAGAGGGTCTTGGGGATGCTGACAAACAGCCCTTCGGAGGTGTTGGGGTCATCGTCGGGCTGCAAATCCTGAATGAAGAAGCCGCCCAGGCCGGGAAACACGCCCGTGACCACGCCTTCGGTGGTGAGTTCCTCGCCGCGGTAAGGCGATTTGAAGCCGTCGCCCTGGATGGCCCAAATGGGCACGGTGCTGCCGAGGAAGACGAAGCGTGTCGAGCCGGTGGCGGGCTGCGGCCACTGGTCGGCGGTGGCCTGATAGCCGGCGAGGGCGAGGTGGCCCTGCTGAGCCGCAGCGGTAAAGGTGGCCTGCACGCTGACCTTGCCGCCCGCTGCGAGCGAAGGCAGCGTCCACACCACCGCGCCGCCCTGCACCGCGCCGCCGTGGTCGGCCTGCTGGAAGGCCGCACCCGCGGGCAGCGGCAGGCGGATTTGCAGATGGCTCAGCGCGTCGGCGGTGTGGTTGGCTGCCGTCAGCGTCACGGCGAAGGGCTTGCCGGGCCTGACATACAGCGGCGCCTGCACGCTCAGCGCGAGCACCGGCGGGTACTGCGGCACGATGTCGCTCTGGCGGCGGGGGTAGAGTTGGATGCTGCCGTCGCGTTCCTCCAGAATGCCGGTCAGTTGGGCGTCCTGCCCGACTTCCAGCACCTCCAGCGGGTTGGCTTTGGTGTTCTTGTCGATGTACACGCCGAGGTTGTGGCCGCTTTCGTCGGAGAGGGTGAGGGTGTAACTGTAGGAATGCTCGCTCAGGGCGGTGACGGTGCCGCGCACGGTGACGAGGCGGCCTTCCAGTTCGGGCGAAGCGGCTTCCTCAAGGGAAACCGGCAGCGGCTTCGGCTCGTGCACGCCTGCTTCGGTGAGGATTTTGATGTCGGCGGGCACCCGTTTGGGCTGAATCTGCACCGCGCCACGATACACGGCAATCACGCCGCGCACCTGCACCTTCGCGCCGATGGGCACATCCACCTGCCCTGCGCCGCCGAACACCTGAATCTGGATGCCACCGGTGTCGTCCTGCACATAGAATTTGGTGTTGCCGCCGCCGGCGTAAAAGCCGCCGGGGTACATGGTGGCGACCCCTTCCACCACAACCTCGGTGCCCGGCGGGAGCGAGCGCACCACTTTGACGGGGATGGCCCCGCCGCCCACGGCCACGGCCTGCGGCGCGCCGAAGGCATAGCGGCCACCGGCCTGGGCGTAAAAGCCGCTCGCGCGGGCGGTGAGGTAGGTCCACGGGGCCTGGAAAGTGAGCGGCAGCGCGGTTTGTTTTCCGGCTTCCAGGCTGGCGATGTGCCACACCAGCACGCCGCCCGTGGGCGTGGCTGCGGCGTGGTCGGCCACCTTAAGCCCCGCGGGGATGGGGAAGTGCACCGTGATGTCTTTCAAAGCCTGCGCGCCGGTGTTGGCAAGCACGAGAGGGGCTTTGAAAGTCGCGCCAGGCTTGACCTGCGCGGGAGCCTGCCATGTGAGGGTAGCGGGCAGGGCAAAAGCCGCGATGAGGGGGCTGCCGGTGTTGGCGGGCTGGGGCTTGCCCACCTGGAAATCGGCGGCGTTGTCGTCGGTATCCTGCCCGTTGCCCTGCGCGCCGCCCGGCTTGCGGAGGAGCGCCTCGCCGTTGTGGAAGCCAGGCGCGGGGCTGCCCTCGGTGAACGCGGCAGGGCCGTTGCCCCAGACCACGCTATCCACCGGTTTGCCGTCGGTGGCGCGCAGTTGCAGGCCGCCGCGCGGCGGCACGATGGGCAATGAAAACACCGCATCGGCGGACAGGCCAACGTCTTCGCCCTTCGCAGCCAGCAGGTAATGGCCGCCGGGCGGCACCAGGGCGTGTTCCTTCCAGCGGTAAAGCAGTTGGGGCTTGCTGCTATCGTTGAGCTGATACCACAGCGACCAGCCCTGCAGGTCGGCGATCTGGCCGGTGGGGTTGTAGAGCACGATGAAATCGTGGTTGTTGTCGCCGTTCACGCCCGCCATGATTTGGGCAATCACCAGGTGGTCGGCAGTGGGCGCAGCCGCGGCGGTGGGGGAAGCCGCGGGGGGCGGGGTCGTGGGCTGGGCGGTCGGCGCTGCCGGTTGGCAGGCCGCCGCGAGCAGCGTCACAAGGGCAAGGATGAGGAAAAGTTTGCGGGACATGGGGAACTCCGGAGGGGCGGAATTCGGGAAACGGGTTGCGGGGTTCGGAGGCCGGGGCGACTACCAGACTATCCGACTACCGACTACCTGACGAATGGATTATGCCGCTTTTCTTCGCCCACGGTGGTGGGCGGGCCGTGGCCGGGGAAGATGCGGGTTTCGTCGGGCAGGGTGAACACTTCGCTGCGGATGCTTTCCACCAGCGCGTCCCAATCGCCGCCGGGCAGGTCGGTGCGCCCCACGCTGCCGCGGAAAATCAGGTCGCCGCTGAAAAGCGCATGGGCTTCGGGGCAGTAGAAGGCCACATGGCCGGGGGTGTGGCCGGGGGTATGGCGCACTTCGCAAACGATGCTGCCCACTTCCAGCGCGTCGCCGTGGGAGAGGCCGATGTCGGGGGCGGGGCCGGGGTCGTCAATTTCCAGGCCGAAAAGAGGCGCGCCGCCGCGTTCCTTCCACAGCCAGCAGTCTTCGGGGTGCAGCGCCACCGGTGGGGGCGGCGAGAAGGCGCGCAGCAACGCGGCGATGCCGCCGAGGTGGTCAAAGTGGGCGTGGGTCAGCCAGATGGCGGTCAGCCGCCAGCCGCGCCCGCGCAGCACCCGGGCGATGCGCTCGCCATCCCAGCCGGGGTCGATGACCACCGCGTCGCCGCGGGCTTCGTCGGCGAGGATGTAGGCGTTGGTTTCCAACGCTCCGACGGTGAGGGGAAGGATGGTTGTCATAGTGATAACGCAGAGACACAGAGGGGGCGCAGAGAGAAAACGCAAAGCCGCAAAGGGAGGCAAAGGGCGCAAAGCAAGTTGTAAGTTTCTGTGTTTTCTGTGCTGTTTCTGTGTCTTCTGTGGTTTTCTCCTCCGCTGCAAAGCAGCTTACCCCGGCTGGCCGATGATGTTGCGCAGGGTGCCGACGCGGGCAATTTCCAGCACGATTTCGTCGCCGGGGGAAAGCCACTGGCCGGTTTCCACGCCGCTGCAGCCCGGGATGGTGCCGGTCGCCATCACTTCGCCCGGCAGCACTTTCTCGCCCAACGAGGCATAGGCCACCATTTCACCCAGGCTGTGCTGCGGCCCCGCGGTGCTGCCTTCGCCCCACGGAGTGCCGTTGACCGTGACGCGCGCGGTGAGGGCTTCCACATGCGGCAGCACCTCATCGGCAGTCACGACCACGGCGCTCATGCCGTTGGCGAAGTTCTTGGCCTTTACCGGGCCAAAGCCGCTCATCATTTCGGGGTATTGCACGTCGCGGGCGCTGAAATCGTTGATGACCACGAAGCCGCCGATGGCTTCCAGCGCCTCTTGCGGGGTGGCGTTGTAAATCGGGCGGGCAATCACCACGCCGAGTTCCAGTTCGTAATCCAGGGCGCGGGTGTAGCCCGGCCACGGGATGGTTTCGCCTTCGGTGTAAAAATTGATGTGGCTGCCCATGTAGTAGATGGGCTTCTCGTACCAGATGGGCTTGGGGCGCAGTTTGGGGTGGGGCTTGCCGGTCAGTTTTTCGTAGAGGGCAAGCGGCTTCCACATTTTGGGCATGAAACGCCGCACCAGCCCCTTGCCCGCGTTGATAACATGCTGCTCGTAGAGCATGAAATCGCGGAAGGAAAGCGGCTTGAAGGGCAGGATGGGGGCCGGGTCGTAGGCGTCTTCAAAGGTTACGCCCCGCTCGGCCATCACTTTCGCCAGGCGGGCGGCCTCGGTGCGGGCCTCTTCCCCCGCCTGCAGGAAAGCGATGAGGTCGGTGGCGGTGCGCTGCAGCGTCGGATAATCGTAGGAACTGTGTCCGGCAGCAAGGTCGGTGTTATCCAGCCGGTAAAGGGCCGGAAGCAAGGGAACCCACTGCTCTTCATGCGCTACGGCCACCGAGTAGGGCACGCGCAATTCACCAAAAGTTGTCAAGCGCACCAGGCGAAGTTTCATGGGAGGTCTCCAAGAACGGGAAAGAAGCAGTGTCTTTTACCTGGTTGACTGACAAATCTCACTTGGATGGTTCTCGTATTGGATCTCTCCCTACCCCCGCTCCGGCGACGCAGTAGCGTCGCCAGAGCCGCCCCCTTCCCTCCCTTAGTAAGGGAGGGAAGGGGGCAGATGAGCCGAGCACCTGGCCTGAGCGAAGCCGAAGGCCAGGCGAGGCTCATCGGGGGATAGGAGAGATTGGCCACGAGGCAGAGTTGCGTCAGTCAATCAAGTCTTTTACTTTTTTACTTGCCCTTCCACTCGGGCTTGCGCTTTTCCAGGAAGGCGCTCATGCCTTCTTTCTGGTCTTCGGTGGCAAAGAGCAGATAAAACACCCGCCGCTCGTAGGCCAGCCCCTCGGTCAGCGGAGTTTCCAGCGCCTTGTTGACGGCTTCTTTGGCAATGCGGAGGGCAATGGGCGCCCGGGCGGCGAGTTGCTGTGCCAGTTCCAGCGCCTCGTCCAGGTAGCGTTCCACGGGCACGACGCGGTTTACCAACCCGAAGCGGGCGGCTTCTTCGGCGCTCAGACGGCGGTCGTTGAGCACGATTTCCATCGCCAGATATTTGCCCACCGTGCGGGTCAGCCGCTGGGTGCCGCCCGCGCCCGGGATGATGCCGAGGTTGATTTCCGGCTGGCCGAATTTGGCGCTTTCGGAGGCCACAATCATGTCGCAGGTCATGGCAAGTTCAAAGCCGCCGCCCAATGCCCAGCCGGAAACCGCCGCGATGATAGGCTTGCTCACCCGGCGGATGCGGTCAAAGAGGTCAATGTAGCCGCTGGTGAGCATATCCACCGGCGTCGCCCCCGACATTTCCTTGATGTCGGCGCCGGCGGCAAAGACGCGCTCGTTGCCGGTAATCACAATGGCGCCGATGCCGTCATCGGCGTCGTAGGCGGCCAGAGCGTCGGTCAGTTCGCGCATTAACCGGCTGTTGAGGGCGTTGAACGCCCGCGGGCGGTTGAGGCGAATCAGCCCAACGCGGCCGCGGGTTTCGGTCAAAATGGTTTCGTAAGCGGTCATGGGGAATCCTCCTTGCGGATGATTTGCCGCAGGGTATGAGCCCCCGCGGCCAGGCTGCGCTCCACCCACCACTGCACCGTGCGGATGCCGAAGCGGGGGTGGCGGTCGGCGTAAGACCACCCCGCGCCATCCAGGGCAGCCACCCGGGCCAGTGCGGCTTCCCGCCGGGCGCGGTAGTCGTGCAGCATGGTTTCCGGCGGGGGGAAAGCGGCAGGCGGGGGCGCGGGCACAAACTGCGGCGGGCGGTGCGCCAGCAAGGCTTCCAGGTTGGGGATGCCGACCCGCTGTTCCCACCACCACAGCGCCGCCAGCAGGCGGAAAGCCGCGCCTTTGGGCTGCCGCTCCGCTTCCGGCAGGGCGTGCCAGGCGCGGGCCAGGCTTTCCGGCTGCGCTTGCCACGCGGCCAGCAGGCCGCGACGGTAGCGGAAGAGTTCGGCAAAGGCGGGCATGGCTTTGGGGGTGTGGAGTGTAGGCCGGGATGGCATCCCGACCTACAGCGGCACTTACGGCACGAGCACCGCGCCGGAGAGCGCCTCGCGCGGGGAGACCGCCAGCCAGCGCACCATCTCGCCGATGGCGGCGGGGGCGGTTTCCCCGACCTGACGGCCGGCTTCGGCGAAAGAGAGGGCTTCGGGGGGCGCGCTGGCGCGGTCGGGCCAGAGCATGTGCACCCGAATGTGGGCAGGCTGCAGCACCCGCGCCGCATGGCGTCCCAGGGCCAGCAGCCCGGCTTTCCCGGCCTGATAGACCACGCTGTCGGGCTGGTCGGGCTGTGCGCCGAGGAACACCATCACGCCGCCGCCCTGCGCCTGCATGATGCGCCCCACGGTCTGCGCGGCGAGGAAGGGCAGGGTGAGGTTGCTGTCCAGGGCGCGGTGCCAGTCCCACTCATCCAGGCGCAGCAGGTGTGCGGTGGGGGCCACATCCACCGCGCTGACCAGGATGTCCACGGCCTCACGGCCCCAGTCGTCGGTCACGGCATTCAGGGTGGTTTGAAAAGCGATTTTCTTGACCACATCGCCGCCGTAGGCTTTGGCGCGCCCGCCGCGGGCGATGATTTCCTGCACGGTTTGCTCGGCGTGCATCGGGCTGAAGTCAAAACAGGCCACAAACGCGCCTGCTTCGGCCAGGCTGAGGGCGGCTTCCCTGCCATCGCCGTGGCCCGCGCCGAGCACAAAAGCCAGTTGGGTATCCAGCGTCATGAAATCTCCTCAAGGCATCGGGGGGCTGAAACGTCTTCATTATAACCCTTACCGCCGCGCTTCAACCCCAGAAAGCCGAGAGGTGCACGAAAAAGATTAAAGATTCTCTCCCGGCCCCGCTTTCCTCAAGCCGTGCTACAATGGAAACATGGCCGACCTCTTTGATCATGCCCTCGCCCACGATACCGCCGCCCAGCCCCTTGCCGAGCGGATGCGCCCCCGCACCCTCAACGAGTTCGTCGGGCAGGAGCACATCCTCGGCCCGGGCAAAATGCTCCGCCGCGCCATTGAAAGCGACCGGCTGTTCTCTTCCATCATCCTGTGGGGGCCGCCGGGGTGCGGCAAGACCACCCTCGCCCGCCTGATCGCCCGCCACACCCGCGCACACTTCGCCACGCTCTCGGCAGTGCTGGCCGGCAAAGCCGACCTGCGCAAAGTCATCGCCGACGCGCAGGAACGCCGCAAATACCACCGCCGGCGCACCATCCTTTTCATCGACGAAGTCCACCGCTGGAACAAGGCCCAGCAAGACGCCCTGCTGCCCCATGTGGAAAACGGCACCATCACCCTCATCGGCGCGACCACCGAAAACCCCTACTTTGAAGTCATCTCGGCGCTGGTTTCCCGCTCGCGCGTCTTCCAGTTGCGGCCATTAGAGCCCCAGCACATCCGCCGCATCGTGGAAGCCGCCCTCACCGACCCCGAACGCGGCTACGGCGGCCAGAACATCCGCCTGAGCCCCGAAGCGCTGGATTTCCTCACCCAGGCCGCCCGCGGCGACGCCCGCAGCGCGCTCAACGCCCTGGAACTGGCGGTGGAAACCACCCCGCCCGCACCCGACGGCCGCCGCACCATCCCCTTGCAGGCCGTTCAGGAAGCCCTCCAGCAGCGCGCCGTGCTCTACGACAAAGACGGCGATGCCCACTACGACACGATTTCCGCCTTCATCAAGTCGGTGCGCGGCTCCGACCCCGACGCGGCGCTCTACTGGCTCGCCAAAATGGTGGAAGCCGGAGAAGACCCGCGCTTCATCCTCCGGCGGCTGCTCATCCTCGCAGCGGAAGACATCGGCCTGGCCGACCCGCAGGCGCTGGTGGTGGTCAACGCCGCCGCCCAGGCCTTTGAATGGGTGGGGCTTCCCGAAGGCGTGTATCACCTTGCCGAAGCCACCCTCTACCTTGCCACCGCGCCCAAATCCAACAGCACGAAAGCCTACTTCGCCGCCCGCGACGCCGTGCGCCAGAACACCAACCCCGACGACGTCCCCAACCACCTGAAAGACCCCAGCCGCGATGGCAAAGCCACCGGCCACGGCCAAGGCTACCGCTACCCCCACGATGCGCCGGAACACTTCGTCATCCAGCAATACCTGCCCGACAACCTGCAAGGTGCACGCTTCTACACGCCTTCCGGCCAGGGCTACGAACGCGCAATCGCCCACCGGCTGGCAAAATGGCGGCGTAAATAGCCGCCTGCCGCCTGCGTGGTACAATTTTCCCAGACCGCTCTTTTTGTGCGAAAGGAGGACATCATGTATCACCGCGTCATCATCGTCGGCAACCTGGGCCGCGACCCCGAAATGCGCTACACCCCCAACGGCACGCCCGTGACCAACTTCTCCGTGGCCACCAACCGCACCTACACCAACGCCAACGGCGAGCGGGTGCAGGAAACCATCTGGTTCCGCGTCTCGGTGTGGGGCAAACAGGCCGAAACCACCAACCAATACCTGCGCAAAGGCAGCCGGGTGCTGGTAGAAGGCCGCCTGGTGCCCGACCCCAACACCGGAGGCCCGCGCATCTGGCAACGGCAAGACGGCACAGCCGCGGCGTCTTATGAAATCAGCGCCTCCACCGTGCGCTTCCTCAACACCCGCGAAGAAAACGAAGCCCTCCGCCGTGAGGAAGGCGCGCCGGTAGACGACCTCCCCGCCGCCGAAGACGAAATCCCCTTCTAACCTTCATCAGGCCGCCATGCGGCTCACCCGACGCCCCGAGAGGCCCCCGTGCCCACCTTAGAAGCCATCGCCGAAGCCCTCCACCGCGACCTGGAAGCCCGTACCGCGGCGCGCGACGGCGCCCTGACCCGCGCACGCCAACTGGTGCGGGCCTGCGCCCACGCCATCCGCGCCGACCACCGCGACGACCACGCCCAGGCCGCCGAGCGCCTGGAAGCCGCCCGCAGCCTCGCCGACGCCCTGCGCCGCGACCTGGCGGCCTTCCCCGACCTCTACTTCGCCGGCTACACCCAGGACGCCCTCAAAGAATTCGCCGAAGCCAGCATCGTACACGCCCTGGTCAACGGCGGCGACCTGCCCGCGCCGGAAGACCTGGGCATTCCCGCCTCGGCCTACGTGCGCGGCCTGGCCGAAGCCATAGGCGAACTGCGCCGCCGCACCCTTGACCTGCTGCGCCACGGCTACTCCCCCGAAACCGAGCGCCTGCTCGGCCTGATGGACGACATCTACGCCGTGCTGGTCACGATGGACTACCCCGACGCCGTCACCTACGGCCTGCGCCGCCTGACCGACATCGCCCGCAGCCTGCTGGAACGCACCCGCGGCGATGTCACCCTCAGCCTGCGGCAAGATGCGCTGGAACGCTCGCTGCGCCGCCTGGAAGACCGCCTGCCCCCCGACTGACCCATGCGCACCCTTCGCGTCTCTGAAATCGGCACCTACCTCTACTGCGCCCGCGCCTGGGGCTACGCCCGGCAGGGGCACCCCTCGGCCAACGCCCCGGCCATGCAAGCCGGAACCGAATACCACCACCGCCACGGCGAAGCGGTGGTTTTTGTTACCGTGCTGCGCATGGCCGGCTGGGCACTGGTGCTGCTGGCCCTCGCCGCCCTGGCCGCCTGGTGGGCCTGGCAGTTGAGCGGAGGCTGAGCCATGGCCGTTGGGCTGATCGGCCTCGCCGGCCTGCTGGGGCTGCTTTTGCTCTGGGTCAGCGCCCGCCGCCACAAGCGGCTGGGGCTGCCCGCGGGGAAAATCGTTTACAGCGACACCGGCATCCGCCAGGAACTGGAAAAACCGCTTTACGACCGCAGCCTGGGGCTGACCGGCCGCCCCGACTACCTTGTGCGGCAGGGCAAACGCCTGATTCCGGTGGAAGTCAAATCGGCGGCCGCTCCTCCGGTGCCCTACGACAGCCACGTCTTCCAGGTGCTGGCCTATTGCCTGCTGGTGGCGCGGCAAATGGGCACCCGCCCGCCCTACGGCCTGCTGCGGTACGCCGACCGCGAATTCCGCATTGACTTCACCTACGAAGCCGAAGACCGCCTGCTGGAAGTGCTGGCCGAAATCCGGCGTGCCGAGCGCCGCGGCGGGCTGCCCGAACGCTCCCACGCCTCCGCCGCCCGCTGCCGCGCCTGCGGCTTCCGCGAACTTTGCGACCAGCGCCTGGCCTGACGCCGCGAGGATATGCCGATGAGCCCTTCTAATGCCTCCCCCTTTCAGCACATCGTCATAGCCGCCCACCCGCTGGTCAAAGAAGCCCTGGCCGAAGGGCGCAAAGTGGCATCTTTCTTGCAGCGCCATGGCGTGGAAGCCTACGCCGGCCTGCTCGACGCCCCCGACCTGCGCCGCCGGGTGCAGGAAGGCCAGGCCGACCTGCTCATCGCCCTCGGCGGCGACGGCACCATGTTGCGCGCCGGCCACCTTTGCGCCCCCCACGGCGTGCCGGTGCTCGGCATCAACATGGGGCACTTCGGCTTTCTTATTGAGGTGGAACGCAGCGAATGGCGCAACACCCTGCGCCAGCTGCTGCTCGGCGAAGCCTGGCTGGAAGAACGCATGATGCTGGAAGCCCACCTCTACCGCGGGAAAGCCATGCTGCACCGCTGGGATGTGGTCAACGAGGTCGTGGTCAGCCGCGGGCAATACGTGCGCCCCATCAAAGTGACCGCCTTTGTGGACGACCTGCTGCTGGCGCGCTACGTCGCCGACGGGCTGATCGCAGCCACGCCCACCGGCTCAACGGCTTACGCCCTGGCCGCGGGGGGGCCGATTCTGCCGCCCGAGTTGCGGAACATTCTGCTCATGCCCGTAGCGCCCCATCTTTCGGTGGACCGCGCGGTGGTGCTTTCCGAAGGCAGCACGGTAACGCTGGAAGTCGGCGTCAGCCACGAAGCCGTGGTCAGCGTGGACGGCCACGACCCCGTTTCGCTGGCAGACGGCGACCGCATCCACGTGCGCGCCAACCGCTACCCCCTCAAATTTGTGCGCTTTCGCGGCCGCGGTTATTTTTACCGAAACCTGACCTCCTACATGAACTGGAACCCCACGGTAGAAAAAGAAAGCCTGCGCGGCGACAGCCGCTGACCCCCGAGGTACAAAATGATGAGAACACCTTTCCGGTCGGTCTTTTTTGCACTCGCTCTCACCCTGTTGCTGGCAGCATGCGGCCTGACGCGCCCGGCCTTCCTGCGCCCGACGCCAACCCCCACCGCCAGGCCGGTGCACGTCGTTGCCCCCACGGTGCGTTTTGCCGTCATCGGCGATTTCGGCAAAGCCGGGAAAGCCGAAGCCGCCGTCGCCCACCTGGTCCACTCCTGGCATCCCGATTTCATCCTCTCCGTCGGCGACAACGACTACCCGGCAGGCGAAGCCAAGACCCTCCCCGCCAACGTGCTGCAATACTACGGGCAAGACATCGCCGCCGGGCGTTTCTTCCCCGCGCTGGGCAACCACGATTGGGGCACCGGCAGCATCGGGGCTTACCTGCACACCATGCACCCGCGCGGCAACGGGCGTTACTATCAGTTCAGTTGGGGACCGGCGCACATTTTCGTGGTCGACAGCGACTATCACGAACCCGACGGCGCCGCGCCCGACAGCCGACAGGCCCAATGGCTCAAGCGACACCTGGCCCTCGCCGCCGAGCCGTGGAAAATCGTGGCCTTCCACCACCCGCCTTACTCTTCCGGCCGCCACGGCAATGTCCAGCGGATGCAGTGGCCTTTTGCCCAATGGGGCGCCACGGCCGTGCTCACCGGCCACGATCATGATTATGAACGCATCATGCGCAACGGCATCGTTTACATTGTCAACGGGCTTGGCGGCGTCAGTCTCTACCCTTTCCCCCACAAAACGCCGGTCAAGGGCAGCGTGAAGCGCTACGCCGCCAACTACGGCGCGCTGAAAGTAGAAGCCGACGCCCACCACCTGACGTTCCAGTTCATCACCGTGGATGGAAAGGTCATCGACACTTACACCATCAAGCGATAACCCCGCCGGGCATGGCAACGGGTTTCCCCTGCGGGAGCGGGCAGAAACCGCGATTTTAGACAGCAAAAATGTATCTGTTCAGCCCAGGCAAGGAGAAACCACAGATGACGCAGATTCCGCAGAAAATCATCCCCAGATTCCACAGATTCGCACCGATTGCAACCCCAGAAAGCACAGAAGCGTTGCAGAAAACACAGAAGTTGACTTTGCGTCTTTGTTCCCTTTGCGCTTGGCGTGATGCTGTTGTAACCTTTGGGTCTCCCGTGTGCCTTGGCGTTTTCATCACAGGTGGGCTGAACAGTTACACAAAAATTTGCATTTCAGGCAAATTCATGCTACAATAAAGGCGCAAGCGTGCTGGGTGCCCCCCTCACTCAGTGCGCTTGCGTTTTTTATTCCCCCTTTGCTGCCCGGCTTTTTGCAACGAAACTGCAACGTTTCTCCGGCCGTTTTCGGGTATAATCATGGGCGTCGGACGCCTGGGTGCCCCCCTCACTCAGGCGTCTGACGCTTTTAACGGCTACATGACGGCCTTGGGGGGCTGCAGGCCATCGGCGGCAGGCAGGGTTTCCCCGGCAAGCAGAAAATCATAATGCGGGCGCCGGTGTTTTCCTTCCCGCTCCTGCTCCAGTTGCCACAAGATGTAACGGGCGCGCTGCGACATCGCCATGGCCAGGTTGAGGAGCAACCGGCTGCCGAGCACGGCGTCCTCTTCGGCCAAAGCCAGCAGTTGCTTGCGGGAAAGCGCCAGCACGGTTGCGCCTTCCGGCCCGGCCAGCAAATCGGCCGTGCGGGGCTCCTGGTCCAGCACGGCAAATTCCCCCGTCATTCTGCCCGGCGGCAACACGGCCAGGCGAATCCGCCGGCTGTCTTCTTCTGCCCAAACTTCCACCGTCCCTTCCCACACGATAAAAAGTTCGTCCCCCGGCGCTCCCCGGCGCGCCAGCACGCTGCCCGGCGTCAGGCGGCGCACCTCCAGGCGGGAAGCCAGCCGCATTCGCTGGGCTTCGTTCAGGCCGCGCCCCAGGTCGGCGCGCTGCAAAAAGCGGGCTGCGGCTTCCAGGCGGGTGACCTCTTGCGGGCCAAGAGGAAGCAGCCAGGGGCTGCTGCGCGGCAGCCCCAGATAGGCCGCCACCAGCCGCCGTACGGGGTCGGGGCGTTCAAAGTGCGGCCAGTGCCCCGCCTTGGGCAAAATCCGCAAGTCGGCTTCCGCCCATTCATCGGCCACCACTCCGGCGTCGCGCAGGGGCACGGTGTTGTCTTCGGCGCCAAAAAGCACCAGGCCGGGCACATGCAGCGCTTTCAGGCGGCCGGTCAGGTCGTTTTCCCGCATGGCAAGAAAGCATTCGGCGCGTACCCGCCCCTGCCCCGGGCGGCGGGCGTCTTCCCGCAGGCGGAGATAGTCGCGTTCGGTGATGCCTGAACGCTCGGCAAAAGAAGCCGGGCGCATCAGCCGGTCGGTAATGCCTACAAACATCCGCTCCACCAGCCACACAATCCATTGCCCCAAACCAAAACGTTCCAGCATGGTCACGGGCGAAACGAACAGGTTGATGAAGGTAGAGAGTTTGCCCGTCACGGTGGGGTCAATCAGCACCATGCGTTCAATCAACATCGGGTATTTGAGCGCCAGGGTCAGGCCGATCATGCCGCCCATGGAATGCCCCACATACACCACCGGTCCCTCGCTGGTCTGGCGGATGAGTTCGGCCAGCAAATCAGCATAAGCGGGAATGGTGGCGCGATGCGGGAAAGGCGGCGACTTGCCATAGCCGGGCAGATCCACCGCCAGGCAGTGAAAGCGCTGGCTCAACATGCCGAGGAGGGGCGAAAGCGCATACCACGAACTGCACCAGCCGTGCACCAACAACGCCGTCTGGTACTGAGGCGGGCCTTCTTCCACCACGTGGATGGCCTGGCCGTTGACCACATAAACGCTCATCACGCGCTCCTTTGCCTGAAAGAACACCAAGCAATTGCTCTTTCAGTATACAACAAAGCCCGCCGCACCCCAAGCGACAAGCCGTCACCGTGGTATGATTTAACCACTTTCAACTGCGAGGCGCACATGCACAAATTCACTGTAGGGCTGGCCCAAATCAACACCCGCCTGGGCGTGCCCGAGGCCAATCTGGAAACCCACCTGGCACGCATCCGGGAAGCCAAAGGGGCGGGCGCCGATTTGCTCGTCTTCCCCGAACTTTCGCTCACCGGTTACGTGCTGCAAGACCTGGCACCCGAGGTGGCGCACCGCCCCGCGCCCGACGACCCGCTGTTTGCCCCCCTGCTGGAAGCCAGCCGCGGCCTGGATATTGTGGTCGGCTTTGTGGAAGAAGGCCCCCGCCACCGCTTCTACATCGCCGACGCCTACCTCGCCGGGGGGGAAGTCGTCCACGTCCACCGCAAGGTGTACCTGCCCACCTACGGCCTGTTTGATGAAGGCCGCTTTTTTGCCTGGGGCGACGAGGTGCGCGCCTTTGATACCCGCTTTGGCCGCATGGGCATGCTCATTTGCGAAGACTTCTGGCACGCGTCGCCCCCTTACCTGCTCTGGCTCGATGGCGCCGATATGCTGCTCTTCACCTCGGCTTCCCCCGGCCGCGGCCTCAGCGCCGCCCCGCAACTGGAATCGGCCCGCTGGGTAGAACACATCAACCGCGCCTACGCCAGCCTGTTCACCGTGTTCGTCGCCCACGCCAACCGCGTCGGCTACGAAGACGGCCTGCACTTCTGGGGCGGCAGCACCCTCTTCGACCCGGCAGGCGAATTATTGGCCCAAGCCCCCTACGACGAAGAAGCCCTCATTTTCCATGAAGTGGATTTGCGGGAACTGCACCGCGTGCGCGCCCGCCTGCCGCTGCTGCGCGATGAGCGCACCGCGCTGGTGCAGCGCGAACTGGCGCGCATTTTATCGCAACCCAACCGTCTACGTTGAAGTCACCGGGAAGTCTCTGGTCAGATAGTCGGGTAGTCAGATAGTTCTCCGACTACCCGACCATCCGACTCTCTGACTACCTGACTACCCGACTACCCCACTACCTGAGACTATCGCCTATGCCTTCCATTGATTTGACCATCAACACCGATTTAGCCCGCCGCATTCTCACCGGCTTCATCCGCAGCGAAATCGGCCGCATTGGTCTGAAACGCGCCGTGGTGGGGCTTTCCGGCGGCGTGGATTCCGCGCTTTCCTGCTTCCTGGCCGCCGAAGCCCTCGGCCCCGAAAACGTCCTCGCCGTGCGGATGCCTTACCGCACCTCATCCCGCGAATCGCTGGAACACGCCCAAATGGTCATTGACGCCACGGGCGTGCGCTCGCTCACGGCCGACATCACCGAGATGGTGGAGCCTTATTTCGCCCGCTTCCCCGAAATGGATAAACGCCGCCGCGGCAATATGATGGCCCGCGCCCGCATGATGGTGCTCTACGATCAGTCGGCGGCCTTCGGGGGCCTGGTCGTGGGCACCAGCAACAAAACCGAAATCCTGCTGGGCTATTCCACCCTTTACGGCGATTCGGCCTATGCCATCAACCCCATCGGCGACCTCTACAAAACGCAGGTGTGGCAGCTTTCCGAAGCCGTCGGTGTGCCGGAAGTCATCATCAAAAAAGCCCCGACGGCCGACCTGTGGGCAGGCCAAACCGACGAGCAGGAACTCGGCTTTTCGTATCGGGAAGCCGACCGGCTGCTCTACCTGCTGGTGGACCGGCGCTACACCCCCCAGGAATGCGTGGCAGAGGGCTTCAACGAAGCCTTTGTGCAAGCCGTCGTCCGGCGGATGCGCCGCAACCACTTCAAGCGCCTGATGCCCCCGATTGCCAAACTTTCCAACCGCACCATCGGTTACGACTTCCTTTACCTGCGCGACTGGGGCACATAACGCCCTGCAAGAACCCCACGAAAACCCCGGAGGTGTTCCCATGCCCGAAATCCGCATTGGCAACCGCCTGATTGGCGACGGCCACCCCACCTATTTCATTGCCGACATCGCCGCCAACCACGATGGCTCCTTAGAACGCGCCAAAATGCTCATCCGCCTTGCCAGGGAAGCCGGCGCGGACGCCGCCAAATTCCAGCACTTCCTCGCCCCTAAAATCGTCTCCGATTACGGCTTCCGCGCCTTCGGGAAGCAGCTTTCCCACCAGGCTTCCTGGAAGAAATCGGTTTATCAGGTTTACGAAGAGGCTTCCCTGCCCCGCGACTGGACGCCCTACCTCAAAGAGGAATGCGACAAGGTCGGCATTGACTTTTTCTCCTCGCCCTACGATTTCGACTCGGTGGACCACATAGAGCCCTACGTGCCGGTTTACAAAGCGGGTTCCGGCCTGATGTCGTGGCCGGAATTGCTGGTTTACATGGCGAAAAAGGGCAAGCCCATCATGATAGCCACCGGCGCGTCCGACATCAGCGACGTGGCCCGGGCGATGCGCATGGTGAAAGCAGTCAACGACCAGATCGTGCTGATGCAGTGCAATACCAACTACACCGCCAGCGAAGAAAACTTTGACCACATTCACCTCAACGTGCTGAAAACCTACCGCCAGATGTGGCCTGACGCGGTGTTGGGCATTTCCGACCACACCCGCGGGCTGGCGGTGATTTTAGGCGCGGTGGCGTTGGGCGCCCGCGTGGTGGAACGCCACTTTACCGACGACAACGACCGCGAAGGCCCCGACCACAAGTTTGCCACCAACCCCGACGAATGGGCGCTGATGGTGGAAGAAACCCGCAAACTGGAACGCGCCCTCGGCTCTGGCGACAAATTCGTTGCGGGCAACGAAAAGGAAACCTACCTCGTCCAGCGCCGCTGCGTGCGCGCCGCCCGCGACATCAAAGCCGGCGAAACCATCACCCGCGACATGCTGGATGTGCTCCGCCCGAACGTCATCGGCGCCATCCAGTCATGGGAAATGGACGCGGTGGTGGGCACCCAAGCCCTGCGCGACATTCCGAAGGGCGATGCGGTGCGGTGGGTGGATGTGGGGATGCCCTGAGGGTGTGTGCCGTGATGCCCTGATGCCCGGTGCCTTGATGCCCGGTGGAGAGGTGAGCGATGACGCTGGTGAAGCGGTTTGAAGATTTGCGCGCATGGCAAAGCGCCCGCAAGTTGGTCAGCAGCGTGTACGCTGCCACACGGCAGGAGCCCTTTGCCCGCGACTTTGGCCTGCGCGACCAGATTCAACGGGCTGCCGTTTCAACCATGAGCAACATCGCCGAAGGCTTTGAGAGCGGCACGGATGGCGATTTTTCCCGCTTTTTGGCCTATGCCCGCGCTTCTGCCGCGGAGGTTCAGTCATTGCTGTATGTGGCACTGGACGCGGGGTATCTCTCCCGCGAAAATTTTGAAACACTTTACCGCCTTGCTGAAGAAACCAAAGCCCTGAGCGGTGGGCTGCTGGCTTCCATCCGCCGCCGCTCGGCAAAAAGCCACCGCCGCTAACCCCACCGGGCATCAAGGCACCGGGCATCCGGGCATCCCCCCACCGGGCATCCCCTCACCGGGCATCCCCCCAC
>JALUXH010000053.1 GCA_027019065.1 Anaerolineales bacterium | reverse complement strand
CGGACGCGCCCTTTGGCTTGCAGCACCCATTCGTTGCGGGCGGCTTCCAGGGCTTTGTGGGCTTCGGGGTGCGTGGCTTCGTCGGCGACGATTTGCACAAGGCCGAAGCGGTCGCGCAGGTCAATGAAGGTGACGCCGCCGTGGTCGCGGCGGCGGTGCACCCAGCCCGCGAGGGCAACTTCCTGGCCGACATGTTCGGCGCGCAGTTCGCCGCAGGTATGCGTTTTGTACATTGGGAAACCTCCAGCCGGAATTTGCCGCGGCGCGGCGGGGTGATTATAGCATGGGAAGGCGCGCGGGCAAACGAAAATGCTGCCGCGAGGTAATTACCTACCCAGATCGCGACGACGGCAACCCTGGGCTTGTGTTCCCGCCGTGTTTTGCTTTGGCACCGCCGCCGCTACGTTGACCCCACCCCCGTCCCCTCCCCGCATGCGGGGAGGGGAGCCAGGGGAGGGGTATGACAAAGGCGCAGTGCGTCAAGACGCATGGAGAGCACCACAGCGTAGGCAGTTACGCCGCGAGGCAGCCTGAATGGGAAAGCGCGCCGCGGCGTTTCCGGGCTTGCAGGACGCGGGCGGTTTACTTCGGGAACCGCCTCACCACCACCGCCGCAGTAGGCAGCGGCAGGCTGTCGCCCGGCTGCAATTCGGCCGGGGCTTTGGGGGCTTTCTTCAGCCGCTCGGCCCCTTGCAGGATGAACAGCGGCGTGCCTTCGGCGGTGTACTTGCGCAGCACCACCGCCTGCCCGGTCAGGTAGCCTTCGCGGTCAATGGCGCAACTGCTCACCACCCCGATGACCTTGCCGCGCTTATCCAGCACCGGGTCGCCGAGGTGCGCCATGCGGACGTGCCTGTCGGTGAAGCGGAAGCGCACGATTTCCTGCTGCCGCGTGGCCTCGCGGGCCAGGAAGGCCTCGCGGCCGATGAACCACGGCTTGTAGGTCTTGACGAACCTGGCGAAATCGGCCTCGCCCACGCCGAGGTTGAGCGTGCCGCCCATCTCGTGGCCGTAGAGGGGCAGCCCGGCCTCGGTGCGCAGCGAATCGCGCGCGCCCAGCCCGCACGGCTTGAGGCCGAAGGGTTCGCCGGCCGCCAACAGCGCCGCGAAGAGTTCCGCCGCCCGGTTGGGGTGCACGAACAGTTCAAAAGCCATTTTCTCGCCTGTGTAGCCCGTGCGGGAAAGGATCAGGTCAAAACCGCCCACGGTGGCACGAATCACATGGTTGCGCTTCATCCGGCGGATGCGGCGCTCGGTGGCACCATCCACGCCCAGGGCAAAGAGCACGTCGCGGGAACGCGGCCCCTGCAGCGCCAGATCTACCCGCATGTCCGCACCTTCTTTGGGGTCGCGCAGGTTGCGCAGCACCGCGCCCCGGCCAAATGCCCGCACCCACGGGCGGGCATTATCCACCTTCACTTTGCCCGCCTTGACCGCGTTCAGCCAGGCCCAGTCCTTGTCATCGTTGGCTGCGTTGACCACCACCAGATAGGCTTCCGGCTCGTAGCGGTACACATACAGGTCATCAATCACCTCGGCGTCGGGGGTGAGGAAGTGGGTGTATTCCGCCTCGCCCACCTTGAGTTTGCCGATGTCGTTGGCGCACACGCTGTCCAGGAAAGCCGCCGCGTCCGGGCCTTCCACCTGATACACGCCCATGTGGGTAACATCAAACAGCCCGGCAGCCTGCCGCACCGCGAGGTGTTCCTCCAAAACCGAGGAATACCACACCGGCATTTCCCACCCGGCAAAGGGCACCATTTTCGCGCCCAGGCGCTTGTGCAGGTCAAAGAGCGGCGTGCGGCGCAGGGTTTCGGGTTCGGTTTCTTCCCAGTGGAAGGCGGGGAGGGGAGATTTCTCCCCGCCCCCGCCGCGGCCCTGGGCCGCGGCCTCCCCCTCCCCTCCCTTACTAAGGGAGGGGAGGGGGTTGGGGGGTGGGGTGAGATCCAGCCCTACGAAATACGGCTTCTCCCCGGCTGCGGCCACCTCACCGGCGGGCAGGACGTCGGGTTCCCCATCCAGGGCTTCCAGCACCCACACCGGGCCGGGGATTTTGCGCCTGGGGTCGGGGTCGCCGAAATCAATGTAGCCGTCGGAAAGGTCGCGCAGGTAGGTCATCACCACGGGGGCGTCCGCCGCGGCCACGGTCAGGCGGAAGCGGCGGGGTTCCACACAGCGCAGCGCGCCCTGCACCCAGCCCTTGGGGGTGTGCAGGCGGGTGGGCTGCGTTGCGCCGGGGTTCAGGGCTTCCACATCCGAGGCCAGGGCGAAGTTGAGGAACTGGCGCACCCGCTCGCCGCCGATTTCCAACACGGTGCGGTCGCCGGGGCGTTGGGGTCGGTCGTCGGGGTAGTAGAAGTGGGGGTAGCCGAAGCCCTGGGGCTCGAAATCGCGGCCGGCCCGCTCGGCCAGGTCGCGCACCCGCAGGCGGGCGTCCTGCAGGGCGTCGTAATCCACCTTGGCGCGCTGCTTGCCGTCCACGGTGTAGGGTTTCACCGCAAAGAGCAGGTCGGCAATCACGTCGGCCAGTTCTCGGCTCATGGCCTCGTCAAAGCCCCGCTGGGTCAGCCACGGTGTGCCCATGCGGATGCCCGAGGGGTTCTTGGCGCCCTTATCGCCGGGGATGGTGTTGCGGTTGACCACAATGCCCGCCACATCCAGAATGCGGGCGGCCAGGTCGCCGGAAAGCGGCGTGCCGTCGGCGCCGCGCACGCTCTTGCAGTCCAGATTCATCAGGTGGGTGTCGGTGCCGCCGTAAGGAATGCGGAAGCCGCGCTCGGCCAGCCGGTCGGTGAAGGCAACGCAGTTTTTCACCACCTGATGGGCATACCGGCTGAACTGCTCGGTCTTCGCCAGTTTGAACAGCAGCGCCAGGGCAGCGAAAATGTGGACATGCGGCCCGCCCTGCTCGCCGGGGAAGACGGCGCGGTCAATTTTGCGGGCGATGACGGGATTGGTGGTGAGAATGACCGCCCCGCGGGGGCCGCCGAGGGTCTTGTGGGTGGTGAAAGAAATGACGTGAGCATAGCCCACAGGCGAGGGGTACGCGCCGCCGACCACCAGCCCGGCCACGTGGGCAATGTCGGCCATCAAATACGCGCCCACTTTATCGGCGATGGCGCGGAAGCGCGCCCAGTCCACACTCCACGGATAGGACGAGTAGCCCGCGACGATAATTTTGGGTTTGTGTTCCAGGGCTAAGGCCTCAATCTGGTCATAGTCCAGACGCTCGGTTTCGGGGTCCACCGTGTAATGCACCGGATGGTAAAGTTTGCCCGTGCGGTTGGCTGGCGAGCCGTGGGAAAGGTGCCCGCCGTGGACCAGGTGCATGGAAAGGATGGTATCGCCGGGCTGGATGAGGGCGTGATAGATGGCGTTGTTGGCCGGTGCGCCGGAGAGGGGCTGCACATTGACGAACAGGTCATCGGCGCTCACGCCGTTGGCGGCGAAAGCCTCGGCGCAGCGGCGGCGGGCCAGGGATTCCACAATGTCGGCGTATTCCACGCCCTTGTAGTAGCGCGGGTCGGCCAGGCGGCGGTATTCGGGCAGGCGTTCCTTGTAGTCCAAAATGGCCTCGTCGTCCAGCCAGCGCCAGTGTTCGGGCGGGTAGCCCTCGGCGTAGATATTTTGGAAAGCGGAAGCCATGGCCTCGCGCACGGCCAACGGCGCCTGGCTTTCGCTGGGGATAAGAATCAACCGCCGCACCTGCCGCTCGGCTTCCACCTGCGTGAGTTCGTACAGGGCGGGGTCAAGGTCTTTAAGAGAACCGCGGAAAAGATAGTCGTGGGTCATGGGGAAATCTCCGGTTTGCGGGGTTAGCAACACAATGGGGAAAGGAGCCACTGTAGGGAAATTATAAACCTTTTCCCTGCGCGGCGCGGCCACGAAGGGGTAAAATAGAAGGGCCTGGGCAGGCGTTCGTTTTGCGAAAAGTGTTGGGGAGGTGATGCGATGAAGCGCTGGGTGGACATGGCGTTAGGCATCCTGGTCGGCGTGGTGCTTTCCGGCGTGGCGGTAGCGGTGGCTGCGCCGCCGCGGGGGAAGCCGGTCACGCTCTTGCCCCCGCCGCCGACGCCGACCCTCCATCCGCTGATGGTGGATGTGGAGGGTGCCGTCCGGCATCCGGGAGTTTATGCCCTTCACCCGGGCAGCCGCGTGCGCGATGCTGTGGCCGCGGCGGGCGGCTTCCGTGCTGACGCTGCGCAGGAGGTGGTCAACCAGGCCGCCATGCTCACCGACGGCATGTGGATTTATGTGCCTTTCAAGGGCACGCCGACGCCCCGTGCCGTCACGCCGACCCCTGCCCCCGTGGGCACGATGGCCTCGCCGGGCGCGCGGGTGAACCTCAACACGGCAACGGCCGAGGATCTGGAAGCCCTGCCGCACATTGGCCCGGCACTGGCACAGCGCATTATCGCCTACCGCAAAGCCCATGGCCCTTTTCAGAAGGTGGATGACCTGGTGGCCGTTAAAGGCATCGGCCCTGCTCTTCTGGAAACCCTGCGCCCTTACATCACCGTGGGCGAGTCGCCGTGAGCCATCTTTCTTGAGCCGCAAATCTGCTGTTTTCTGCTACAATAGGAGGCGCAGGCTTCCAAAGGCTGCGTGATCATTATCCCTCATGAGGTGTTCATGGATTACCTCTGGTCTCCCTGGCGCATGGAATACATAGAAAATCACATCCGCGCAGAAGGCTGCGTGTTTTGTCAGGCGCAGCAGCAGCCCGACGGCCCCGAAAATCTCATTGTGCATCGCGGCGAACGGGCTTACGTCATGCTCAACCGTTACCCCTACACCAGCGGCCACCTGATGGTCATCCCCTTTCGGCACGAGGCCGACCTGGTGGCGCTTTCCCCCGAAACGCGCGCCGAAATCATGGAACTCACCGCCCAGGCCATCCGTGTGTTACGCTCCATTTATCACCCCCAGGCGTTCAATGTAGGCATGAACCTGGGCGCCGCCGCGGGGGCAGGCATTGCCGCTCACCTGCACATGCACATTGTGCCCCGCTGGTCGGGCGACACCAATTTCATGTCCACCCTGGCGCAGACGCGCGTCCTTCCCGAATCGCTGGAAACCACCTACGCGCGGGTGCGGGAGGCGTGGGCAACCGAAGCACAAAACCGGGCGTAGGCTCGGTTTATTTTTATCACCCAGGAGGCACTTGTGGACAAAAACACCGTTCCCGTCATTCTTAGCGCCGTGCGTACCCCCATGGGGCGCTTCCGCGGGGCGCTTTCGCCCCTCCCCGCCGTGAAACTCGGCGCGGCCGTGGTGCGGGAAGCCGTGGCGCGCGCCGGCCTTCCCGACCTCGCCGCGATTGAAGAAGTGGTGATGGGCAATGTGGTCACGGCGGGCGAAGGTCAGAACCCGGCGCGTCAGGCGGCCATTTTTGGCGGCCTGCCGCCTACCGTAGGTGCGTTCACCGTCAACAAGGTGTGCGGCTCCGGCCTGAAGGCCGTGATGCTGGCTGCCCAGGCCGTGAAAGCCGGCGATGGCCGGCTGTTCGTGGCGGGCGGCATGGAAAGCATGAGCAACGCGCCTTTTCTGGTGTGGGGGCGGCTGGGTGAACTGCGCTACGGCCATGCCCGATTGACCGATGCCTTGCTCACAGACGGCCTGTGGTGCCCCTTTGAAGACTGGCACATGGGCGATGGCGCGGAGTTCATTGCCGAGCAGTTCAACATCACCCGCGAAGAACTGGACGAATTCGCTTATGCCAGCCACCGGAAAGCCATCGCGGCCATAGATTCCGGCAAGTTCAAAGCCGAAATCGTGCCGCTGGAAATTCGCGGGCGCAAGGGCAAGGTCACGGTGGTGGACACCGACGAAACGCCCCGCCGCGACACCTCGTTGGAAATCCTGGCCAAACTGCGCCCGGCCTTCAAGCCCGACGGCGTGGTCACCGCGGGAAATTCCCCCGGCCTGAACGACGGCGCGGCAGCCCTGGTGATCGCCAGCCAGGCCTATGCCGAGGAAATCGGCGCGCAGCCCCTGGCCCGCATCGTGGCTTACGGCTACGCCGCCGTGGAACCCAAGTGGATTTTCTCCGCACCGGCGAAGGCTATTCCTAAGGTACTGGAAAAGGCCGGCTGGACGCTGGACGATGTGGACCTGATTGAACTCAACGAGGCCTTTGCCGCCCAGGCCGTGGCCAACGGCAAAGAACTCGCCGACATGGGCTGGGATTGGGACAAGGTGAACGTCCACGGCGGTGCGATTGCCCTCGGCCACCCCATCGGCGCGAGCGGGGCGCGCATCCTCACCACCCTGATTTACGCCCTCAAAGACCGCGGCCTGAAGCGCGGCATTGCCGCCCTCTGCCTCGGCGGCGGCGAGGCCGTGGGGATGGCGGTGGAGTTGGTCGGTTAGTTGGGACTTCGCAAAGTCAGGTGGCCCACTCATCGGGCGTTGCCCCGAAACGGCAGGGCTACCAAGTCACCAAGGAGAAGGAAAATGACCATCAAGAAAATTTTTGTCGTCGGCGCGGGCACCATGGGCAACGGCATTGCCCAAACCGCCGCGGTTTCCGGCTTTGAAGTGACTATGATGGACGTCGTGCCCGAGCAGATCGAGCGCGCTAAAAAGACCATTGACAAATCCACGGCCAAACTGCTGGAAAAGGGCAAAATCACCGCCGAGCAGCGGGAAGCCGCCCTCAACACCCGCACCACCGACACGCTGGCCGATGCCGCCGATGCCGACCTGGTCATTGAAGCGGCCACCGAGAACCCCGCCATCAAACTGGATATCTTCCGCGACCTGGACGGCATCACCCGCCCCGACGCGATTCTGGCTTCCAACACCTCTTCCATCCCGATTACCAAAATCGGCTCGGTCACCCGGCGCCCTGAAAAGGTCATCGGGATGCATTTCATGAACCCGGTGCCCCTGATGCGGCTGGTGGAAGTCATCCGCGGGCTGGCGACCTCCGACGAAACCACCGCCACCGTGTTTGAGGTTTCCAAAGTCATGGGCAAGGTGCCTGTGGAAGCCAACGACCGCCCGGGCTTCATCTCCAACCGCATTTTGTGCCCGATGATCAACGAAGCCGTGTTTGCGCTGGAAGAAGGCGTCGGCTCGGTGGAAGCCATCGATACCGTGATGAAACTCGGCATGAACCACCCCATGGGGCCGCTTTACCTTGCCGACCTGATCGGCGTGGATGTGGTGCTGTTCGTGATGGAAGTGCTCCAGCGCGACCTGGGCGACGACAAATACCGCCCGGCCTATTTGCTGCGCAAGATGGTGGACGCGGGCTACTTAGGCCGCAAGAGCGGCATCGGCTTTTACGATTACCGCGAAAACCCCAAAGGCGTGCCCAATCCCCTCGTGGATAAATAACACGAGAAACCACAGAAAACTCGGCAGTTTTTCTTTGGAGTGCGGCGACGAGTCGCCGCTTTCCAAAGCGGTGCCCAGGCACCGCACTCCAAAAAGCGCCTGCAAAAAAGGAAAGCGTGTGGGTGCCCTCTGTGTGAGCGTTCACAGGCACAAGGCTATCCGTGGCGCTGTCTGGGTAGGTAATTACGTTTTCTGTGCAAATCTGTGTAATCTGTGGTTTGACTTTACCGCCTGCCCCGCGCAGGCGGTTTTCTGTTATCATTAGGTCATGCTGTTTGAAGAATTCTTCCGCCCCCCGGTCTGGACGATTGCCGACCTCACGCGCTACATCCGCGACCTTGTCGCCGGCGATGACAACCTGCGCGAATTGTGGGTGCAGGGCGAGGTTTCCAATTTCAAAGTGGCTTCCTCGGGGCATGCCTACTTTACCCTCAAAGACGGCAAGGCCCAACTGCCCTGCGTGATGTGGAAACCCCAGGTGCTGCGCCAGCAGCGCCACTTTTTGCCCCGCAACGGCGACGCGGTGGAAGCCCACGGCCATATTGACGTCTACGAAGCCGGAGGGCGCTACCAGTTTTACGCCGATGTGCTTCGGCCGGTGGGGGAAGGCGCACTCTATCGGGAATTCCAGCGCCTGAAGGCCAAACTGGAGGCCGAAGGGCTGTTTGATGAAGCGCGCAAGCGCCCCCTGCCGCGCTTTCCACAGCGCATTGGCGTGGTAACTTCGGCCACAGGCGCCGCCCTGCGCGATATTCTCAACACCCTGCGCCGCCGCTATCCGCTGGCCGAGGTGGTGCTTGCGCCCGCGCTGGTGCAGGGGCAGGAAGCCCCCGCCGCCATTGTGGAAGCCCTGCGCGCCCTGAACGCCCATGCCCGCCCCGACCTCATCATCCTGGCGCGCGGCGGCGGCTCGCTGGAAGACCTGTGGGCTTTCAACGACGAGGCCGTGGCGCGCGCGGTGGCGGCTTCCGAAGCGCCGGTGATTACCGGCGTGGGGCATCAGACCGACTTCACCCTGGCCGATTACGCCGCCGACCTGCGCGCCCCCACACCCACCGGCGCGGCGGAACAGGCCGTGCCGCACCGCGACGACCTGCTGATGGTGCTGCGGGGGCTGGAAACCCGCCTGAACCGCGCTGCAATGGCGGCTTTGGCTTCCCGCCGGGCGGCTTTGACCGCGCTGGAAGTGCGCCTGCAGCGCCATGCGCCGCTCTACCGCCTGTTTTCGCAGGCGCAGCGCCTTGATGAACTGACCCGCCAGATGGACACCGCGGCCCAACATGCCTTTGCCCTCCGGCGGATGCGGCTGGAAGGGCTGGCGCAACGGCTGGAAGCCCTGAACCCCCTGGCCGTGCTGCAGCGCGGCTATGCGCTGGTGACCGACGCTAAAGGGCAGGTCGTGCGGCAGCCGGCGCAAGCGCCCGTGGATGCCGAGATTCGCGTTCGGCTGGCGGAAGGCGGCCTGCGCGCCCGGGTGACAGCCCATGAAAACGACCCTGCCCGCTGAATCTTTGCGGCTGAGCGCGTTGCCGGCGGCGTATTTTATTTACCGCCTGCCGCCGGAAGCCGCCCTGCCGGCAGCACTGTGCCAGGCCGAAGGCGGCGTCTTCTGTGCCCGCACCGCCGGCGAGGTTTCGCTGTTGCTTCCGGAAAGCCTCCCCGCCCCTGAAAATTCCCGCCGCGAAGGGCCGTGGCGCGGCTTCCGTGTGGCGGGCGCGCTGGATTTTTCGCTGGTGGGTGTGCTGGCGGGGCTGAGTCAGGTGCTGGCTGCCGCGGGCATTCCGATTTTGGCGGTTTCCACCTACGATACCGATTACCTATGGGTGCCTGCCGACCGCTGGTGCGCGGCGCGCCGTGCCCTCTTGCAGGCAGGCTATGTTTTTGAGGAGGATGCCGATGATGGCCGATAAAACCACTCCCCCGCCGGTTGAAACCCTGACCTACGAGCAGGCTTTTGGCGAACTGGAAGCCGTGGTCGCCGCGCTGGAACAGCAGGAGCACCCCCTGGAAGAAGCCCTGGCGCTTTATGCGCGCGGCCAGGCGCTTTTGCAGCGTTGCCGCCGCCTGCTGGAAGAGGCCGAATTGAAGGTGCAGCGTTTGAGCGGCGGGGCGTTGCAGCCCTTTGCCGCCGATGATGAGGCCGCGGAGGAAGGCGCATGAGCGCCTTGCTGCACAATGGAGTCTTTTGGAGCGCCTTCCTGGCCTGGCTGCTGGCGCAGGGCGGGAAGGTGCCGCTGGCTTACCTCCGCACCCGGAAGTGGGATTGGGGCCTGTGGGTCAGCCCGGGCGGGATGCCGAGTTCGCATTCCGCACTGGTTTCGGCGGCGGCCTGGGCGGCAGGGCTGTGGCAGGGTTTAGGCTCGCCGCTGTTTGGCGTTGCGGTGGCGTTTGCCCTCATCGTGATTTACGACGCAACCGGCATCCGCCGTCAGGCGGGCGAGCACGCGGCTTTGCTCAACCGCATCGTGGCCGATTTGCAAGACGGCCACCTGCCTGCCGGGGAAGCCCTGCGCGAAGTGCTCGGCCACACCCAGTGGGAAGCCTTCTGGGGCGTGGTGTTGGGCGTGGCCTCGGCGTATGCGGTCTGGTTTTGGTGGGGAAGATAGCGGGTGGTTTGCGCTCAGATGCCGGACGGCACGGCCCCGAAGAGGCTCCTGCCCGCCGTAAAGGGGATGGCTTGTCCCGGCGGGGTTCCTCGCCATGTGTGCCGCCATGTTTTTTGGATAGAGGTTTAGATCTTGCCTTTCTGCACAAGGTGCACGAAAGTTTTGGCCATGTGGGGGTCAAAGATGGTGCCGCTCTGGCGCAGAATTTCGGCGGCTGCTTTGGCTTTGCTTAGTGGGCGGGCGCGGTAGGGGCGGCGGGTGGTCATGGCGTCGTAAGCGTCTACGATGGCCAGCAGGCGGCCTTCTCGGGGGATGGCTTCACCTTGCAGCCCTTCGGGATACCCCCGGCCGTCCCAGCGCTCGTGATGGTAAAGAATGTAGGGGATGGCAGGGCGCAGGTGGCTGACCTGGCGCAGCATTTCGGCGCCGCGTTGGGGGTGTTCCCGCATGACGGCTTGCTCTGCGGGGGTCAGGGGGCCGGGTTTGTTGAGGATGTGTTCGGGGATGGTGATTTTGCCGATATCGTGCAGGAGGGCGCCGAATTCCAGCAGGGTGCGGTCTTCTTCGCTCCATTTCAGGGCTTCGGCCAGTTTGCGGGCATAGGCGCTGACGCGTTCCACATGCCCGCCGGTGTAGGCATCGCGGGCCTCAATGGTTTTGGCCAGCATGGTGACGGTTTGCAGGTGGGCTTCTCGCGTTACGAGTTGTTCCACGGCACGGCGGCGCCGCAGGCTGTTGCGCACCATATCCAGCAGTTCGGCGGGGCTGAAGGGTTTGGTCAGGTATTCATCGGCGCCGGAACGGCGGGCAGTGTGAATGCTGGGGGTGTCGGCCAGGGCTGAAACCACGATGACGGGCACGGCTTCCCCTTCGGGGCGGCGGCGGAGGTAGGCGATGAGGTCGTTGCCGTTGCCGTCGGGCAGGCGCATGTCGACGATGAGCAGCGCGGGGATTTCGCGGTGCAGGGCGCGGATGGCTTCTTGCAGGCTGTGGGCGGCGGCGGTGCGGTAGTTCTGCTGGTGGAAGAATTCGCTCAGAATGTGGGTCAGTTCGGTGTCGTCGTCGACAAAAAGCAGCAGGGGCGCCGCGGAAGCGGGGGAGAGGGGTTGGGGCATGTTTTATTCCGGGGGGAGTTCGCCGCTCGCCAGCCGCTGCAGGGCCTCGCGGGCGGCGTTTTTGGTGGCTTCGCGTTTGCTGGGGCCTGTGCCGCGCCCCCAGGGCACATTGCCGACCAGCACTTCTACTTCAAAGCGGCGGTTGTGGTCGGGGCCTTCGGCGCGTACGGTGTTGTAAGTCGGCGAGGCGTAGCCCATGGCCTGGACGCGTTCCTGAAGCACGCTTTTGGGGTCTTCGTCCAGCCGTTGTTGACGAATGTAGCGGACGGCGGGTTCTAACAGCGGGAAGAAAAACTGCTGCACGGCTTGCAGGCCGCTATCAAGGTACAGGGCGCCGATGAGGGCTTCAAAAGTGGCGGAAAGGAGCGTGTCGCGCTCGCGGCCGCCGTTGGCGTCTTCGCCGTGGCCTAACAGCATGGCACGGTCAAGGCCGATCTGGCGGGCGAAGGCGGCCAGTTGTTCGCGGCATACCAGCGCCGATCTCAGCCGGGTCAGCGCGCCTTCGTCCATTTCGGGAAAGTGGTGATAAAGCCATTCCCCCACCACAAAATCCAGGATGGCGTCGCCCAGAAATTCCAGCCGCTCGTTGTCTTCCAGCGCGTCGCGGTGTTCGTTGATGTATGAGCGGTGGGTGAAGGCGCGAATGAGAAGGCGCAGGTCGTGAAATTGCAGCCCCAGCCGTTGGGCAAAGGCTTGTGGGGTTTCAGTGGGGCGCGTGGCCATGGGGAAACATTCCTCCGTGGAACGCGAAGCGCGCCGCCCGCTCAGATCAGGCTGAGCGGGCGATGCTCGCCGCGTTCTGGGTGTGGGGCGGGGCGGGCGGTGAAAAAGAGGCTTCAGCCGCCGTATTTGCGGAAAACCAGGATGGCGTTGTGGCCGCCAAAGCCAAAGGCGTTGCTGATGGCGACGTGGGCAGGGTGTTCGCGCGCTTCGTTGGGCACATAGTCCAGGTCGCACTCGGGGTCAGGGGTTTCGTAGTGGATGGTCGGCGGCACCATGCCTTCCCGGATGGCCTGAATGCAGAAAATGGCTTCCAGCGCGCCAGTGGAGCCCATCATGTGGCCGGTCATGGACTTGGTGGAGGAAATCGGGATGCGGTAGGCCTGCTCGCCGAAGGCGCGCTTGATGGCGCGGGTTTCGGAAACGTCGTTGAGTTGGGTGGCCGTGCCGTGGGCGTTGATGTAGTCCACTTCGTCGGGCGGAATGCCTGCGGCTTCCAGGGCAAGCAAAATGGCTTTGGCCCCGGCCGCGCCTTCGGGGTGCGGTGCGGTGACGTGGTAGGCGTCGGCGGTGGCGCCGTACGCGGCCAGTTCGGCCAGAATTTCCGCGCCGCGGGCCTTGGCGTGGCGCTCGCTTTCCAGCACCAGAATGCCCGCCCCTTCGCCCATCACCAGGCCGTCGCGGTTTTTGTCAAAGGGCTGGGGGGTCATGCTCCAGTCGTCGTTGCGGCGGGAAAGCGCCCCCAGCCGGTCAAATGCGCCCACCCCGGTGAAGGTGATGGTGGCTTCGCTGCCGCCGGTGATGGCCGCATCGGCCATGCCGGAGCGGATCATCTGCCAGGCTACACCGATGGCATCGTTGCCGGAAGCGCAGGCGGAGGCGGTGGAAAACGAAGGCCCCTGGAAACCGTGGTGCATGGCAATCAACGACGCCGCGCCGTTAGACATCATCATGGGAATCACAAACGGGCTGATGCGCGAAGGTTCGCGTTGGTGGGCAATCAGGATGTTTTCGGAAAGCCGTTCCAGCCCGCCGATGGCCGAGGCGACGATGACGGCGACGCGGTAGGGGTTCTCTTCATCGGCAGAAAGGCCAGCCTGGGCGATGGCTTCCTGCGCGGCGACGAGGGCAAACTGCTCAAAGCGGCTGGTGCGGCGCACCTCTTTGCGGTCTATGGCGCGCGTCGGGTCAAAGTTTTTGACTTCGGCCGCGATGTGCACTTTCAGCGATGAAGAGTCAAAAAGGGTAATCGGCGCGACGCCCGAGGTGCCTTCCAGCGCCGCCTGCCATGTTTCGGCGACGGTGTGGCCCAGCGGGTTGACGGTGCCCATGCCGGTGATGACAACGCGTTCGGTCATGGTTGGTTTTCTCCTTCGGAAACAGGGGTGATTTGAGGGGCTTTAAAGCCGCTGCCGGTGAGGACAACGGCGATGGGGTCGGGGGCACAGTTGGCGATCTGGCGCAGGGCATCCCACACAATGGCCGAGGTGGGTTCCACGAAGAAGCCGCGCCGGGCCAGCGCGTCCCGGCCGGGCAGGATGGCTTCTTCTTCCACCACGAGGAAGGTGCCGTTGTGGGCTTCCAGGGTGTGCAGCAGGGCGTCGCCCCACACCGGCCAGCGCACGCGCACGCCTTCGGCGACGGTGGGCACCTGGTCTGTAACCCAGCCCAGGGCTTCCCGCCCGCCGCGGGCCACCGCCCACACCGGCGCACAGGCCAGGGCCTGCACGCCGAACAGCCGGGGGATGTCTTCCAAAAGGCCTGCTTGTTGCAGCGCCAGGAAGCCGCGCGCGATGCCCAGCAGCAGGCCTCCGTGCCCCACCGGCGCGACGACGGCGCCGGGCGCGCCCATCTGTTCATAGAGTTCGTAGGCGATGGTCGCATAGCCGTCCAGCCCCACCGGCAGGAAGGCGTGGCTGGCGTAGGGCGTGCCGCGTTCGGCTTCCCGGCTCACGGCTTCGGCAGCGGCGGAACGCGGCCCTTCTACCGGCACCACTTCGGCGCCGTAGGCCGCCATTTGGGCCCGCTTGGCGGCCGAAGCATAAGCCGGTGTGTAAATGCGGGCGTGGATGCCCGCGCGGGCGGCGTAGGCGGCAAAAGCGGCTCCGGCGTTGCCGGAAGAGTCTTCCACCGCGGTGGTGACGCCGCGGCTTTTCAGGAAGGCGGCCATCAGCGCGGCGCCGCGGTCTTTGTGGGAGCCGGTGGGGTTGATGAATTCCAGTTTGAAGGCCACGCGGCGGCCAAAGGCTTCGTCCCACACCAGCGGGGTGCGGCCTTCGCCCAGGCTGACGGGCGGGGTTTCCGGCGGCAGGGCGAAGGCCTGGCGGTAGCGCCAGATGCCGGGCAGGGCTTCGTCCACCGCGGCGGGCTGAAAGGTGGGGAGGTCGGCGCGGTCAAACACCCCGCCGCATTTCGGGCAGCGGTAGGGCAGGGCATCGTCGGGGTAGGGGGTGCCGCAGGAAGCGCAGCGCCAGGGGATGCTCATGGGGCAGGGCTCCGGAAGTCAGGGGGTGTTTTTAGGGGGTGCGGCGGTGCGTTCGTCGCGGGCGGTGGGGTGGTAATGGCCGTGTACCCAATGGGCACCGCCCGGCCCGACTTCTTTTTTCCACACCGGCACGATTTCTTTCAGGCGGTTGATGCCGTAGCGGGCGGCTTCAAAAGCGCCGTCGTTGCGGTGCGGCGCGGCGCAGGCCGTCAACACGGTGGGCGTGCCGGCTTCCAGCCGCCCGATGCGCTGCACCAGCACGATGCCTTCCACTTTAGGCCAGCGCTCGCGGATTTCGGCCGCCACCTGGCGCAGTTTGGCTTCGGCCATTTCGCGGTAGGCTTCGTATTCCAGGTAAGCGGTTTCCTGTTCGCCGGTGCGGCCGCGCACCACGCCGGTGAAGAACACCACCGCGCCTGTGGTGGGGGCGGTGATGCCGGCGACCAGGGCGTTTAGATCCAGCGCTTCTTCCGTGACGAGGGTGAGGGTGGGGAAGGCGTTTTCCGGCGCGGCTTTGCTGCCGCCGGCGATGGGGTGGAAAAGCGCGATGCGCGCGCCGTCGGGCACGGGGGCGTCGTCTTCGGCGGTGATTTCGCCGATGGAGGTAACAATGCCCTGGAACGACTTTTCCAGCGCGGGGTAGCGTTCCAGCAGCAGGGCTTTGAGTTGCGCCACGGTGGTGCCGGGGGGAATTTCCAGGGTGATGCGCGGCTCGCCGGTAATTTGTCGCAGCGCGCCGAAGAAGGTTACGGTTACTTGGGGCATGGGTGTTCCTCAGGGCGAAAAATCAGCCGCCGCTCACGGGGGGGAAGGCGGCGATTTCGTCGTCGGGGGTGAGGGGGGTGTCGTCGGTGGTGAAGGCGTGGTTGACGGCAATGACGGCACTCTCGGCATAAGGCTGCAGTGCGGGGATGGCCGCCAGGGCTTCCCGCAGTTGCCCAACGGTGGCGTTGGGTGCAAGCGTGAGGGTGAGCGCCTCTTGCTTTGCAAGGTCGCGTAAGGTGGCAAAAAGGAGAACACGGTAAGCAGGCATGGGGTTACTCGTTGATGACGTCGCCGCTCTGGCCGCCGTGTTTGCGCACCAGGCGGATGTTGGTGAGGCGCATGGTTTTCTCGGCGGCTTTGGCCATATCGTACACGGTCAGGGCGGCCACCGAAACGGCGGTCAGGGCTTCCATTTCCACGCCGGTCTGCGCCACGGTGCGGGCAGTGGCGGTGATTTCCACGCCGGGGAGGTCGTCCCGCAGGGTGAGTTCCACCGTCACCTGGGTGAGCGGCAGGGGGTGGCAGAGGGGAATAAGGTCGCTGGTGCGCTTGGCGGCCATCACCCCGGCAATTTCGGCCACGGTGAGGACATCGCCTTTCTTGAGCGCACCTGCACGAATCAGCGCGAGGGTTTCGGGGCGCATGTGCACTTCGCCTTTGGCTACCGCGATGCGCTCGGTCGGCGGTTTGTGGCCGACATCCACCATGCGCGCCCGCCCCTCGGCATCCAGATGGGTGAGACCGGGGGTTGAAGACATGCCGGAATTATAACATTATTGCGGCGCGAGGCGGGGAAAGTTGGGATGAAAGGGAGCGGACAGCAATCCCGACTCCCTGACCACCCGACCACCCGACTATCCGACTTCCCGACTATCCGACTTCCCCAGCATTTCCAACCCTTTGATGACTTCCTCCCGCCACCCTTCGCGCAGGGGCAGCCAGTAGGCGCGGCTGCCGGTGCGCCACGGCGGGGGCAGGGGGCGCAGGCGGGGCTTTTCCCCGTGCGGCGGGGGCGGCGGCTGCAGCACCACCTGTCCGCTCTCGGTGCGCACCGCGGGAATGCTTGCCCGCTCGGCCAGCAGTTTCACCTGCATCTGGTAGAGCAGGTTTGCCGCGGGCGGCGGCAGGGGGCCGAAGCGGTCTTCCAGTTCGGCGGCGAGGGCTTCCAGGGCTTCGGCGCTGCGGATTTCGGCTAAGCGGCGGTAGAGGGCGAGGCGGGTGCCCTCGTCGGAGATGTAGTCGGGCGGCAGGCCGATTTCCAGGGGCAGTTCCACGCTCACCGGGCTGGGCATGGCGGCAAGGGCGGCTTCGGCGGCGCTCAAATCGCCCTGGGCGGGCAGGCCGCGGCTTTCCCGCAGGCGGCGCACGGCTTCGGCTAACAGGCGGGTGTAAAGGTGGAAGCCCACCGCGGCCATGTGCCCGTGCTGGCGGGTGCCTAAAATTTCGCCCGCGCCGCGCATTTCCAGGTCGCGCATCGCGATGGCGTAGCCCGCGCCCAAAGCAGTGTGCTCGGCCAGGGTTTCCAGCCGCAGGCGGCCTTCCTCGGTGGGGGCTTTGCTGCGGTGGCGGAAGAAATAGGCGTAAGCCTGCACCGGCCCGCGCCCCACCCGCCCGCGCAGCTGGTAAAGTTGCGCCAGGCCGAAGGCGTCGGCGCGGTCCACGATGAGGGTGTTCGCGTTGGGGAAATCCAGCCCGGACTCAATGATGGTGGTGCTCAAGAGCACATCCACTTCGCCGTTGGCGAAGGCTTCCATAACCTCGGCAAGTTGCTTTTCGGGCATCTGGCCGTGCCCCACTGCAATGCGGGCTTCCGGCACCAGGCGTTCCAGGTGGCGGCGCATGGCCTGGATGGTCTGGACGCGGTTGTGCACGAAGAACACCTGCCCGCCGCGGTCGAGTTCCTGCAGAATGGCGCGGCGCACCAGTTCGGGGTCGTAAGGCCCAACGTGGGTGATGACCGGCAGGCGCTCGGCGGGCGGGGTTTCGATGACCGAAATGTCGCGCACGCCGGTGAGCGCCATGTAAAGGGTGCGGGGGATGGGCGTGGCGGTCAGGGTAAGCACATCCACCGCGGTGCGCAGGCGCTTGAAGTGCTCTTTGTGTGCCACGCCGAAGCGCTGCTCTTCGTCGATGATGACCAGCCCCAAATCCTTGAAAACCACATCGCCGGAAAGCAGGCGGTGGGTGCCGATGATGATGTCGATTTCGCCGCGGGCGAGGCGGTGCAAAATGCTGCGCTGCTCGGCGGGGGTGCGGAAGCGGGAAAGCATTTCCACCACCACGGGGAAGGCGGCCAGCCGCCGCCGGAAGGTGCGGAAGTGCTGCTGGGCGAGCACGGTGGTGGGCACCAACATGGCGACCTGCTTGCTATCCATCACGGCCTTGAACGCTGCTCGCAGCGCGACCTCGGTTTTGCCGTAGCCGACGTCGCCGCAGATCAGCCTGTCCATGGGGCGGGGGCTTTCCATGTCGCGCTTCACGGCCTCTATGGCCTTGCGCTGGTCTTCGGTTTCCAGGTAGGGGAAGCCGGCTTCCAGTTCGCGCTGCCAGTCGGTGTCGGGGGCGAAGGCGTGGCCTTCCGCCAGGCTGCGGCGGGCGTGGAGTTCCAGCAGCTCTTCGGCCATCTGCTGCACGGCTTCGCGCACGCGGCTTTTGGTGCGCTGCCAGTCGCCGCTGCCTAAGCGGGTGATGGAAGGCGGGCGGTCGGTGGGGCCGATGTAGCGGGTCAGGCGGTCGGCCTGATGGATGGGCACGAAGAGCTGGTCGCCCTCGGCGTATGCCACCAGCAGGTAGTCGCGGGTTTTGCCTTCCAAAGTGCGACGCACGATGCCCATGAAGCGCCCGATGCCGTGGTCAACGTGGACGACATAGTCGCCCGGCTGCAGGTCGGCGTAGGCGGCTTCGGGGGGCTGGGGCTTGGGGCGGGGGCGGCGGCGCACCTTCGGCGGTCGCCAGCCGAAAATTTCGGCGTCGGTGAAGAGATGCACCGCGGCCTGGGGCGTGCGGAAGGTGAAACCGCCGCTGAGGGCGCCTTCCACGAAGGTGGGGGCGCGCCCCGCCTCGCCCTTTGGGAGAGGAGGGGTTGGGGGAGGTGAGGGCGAGGTGGCTTGACCGCCCTCATCCCCGGCCCCTCTCCCAGGGGGAGAGGGGAGCCACTTCCCGCCAAATTCCTCCTGCCACAATTCCCGCAGGCGGGGCGTCTGGCGGGAGACGATGAAGACCTGCTCCCCCTGCCGCAGCAAGGTGTGGACGGCCTCAAGGAAGGGGCGCACCTGCCCGCCGTAGCGTTCTTCGGGCTGGAAGGCGCGCGCGAGGGCGTCGGGCGGCAGGGCGTCGGAAGCCCCGGCGGGGCCCAACGCCAGCCGCCGCACCGCCGCAGGGAAGGCTTCTAACGAGGCCAGTTTTTCGGGGGGCACGATGCGGTCGGCGGCGCCTTCCAGGGCGCGGGCTTCGTGGTAAGCCTTTTCCCAGGCCGTTTGCAGCGCGTCCCAATCGTCAAACAACACCACCGAACGCGGGGGCAGATAATCCAACAGGGTGGCGGTAGAGGCGCCTCTTAGAGGCGCCTCTACCGCCGGCGCCAGCAGGGCGGCGGGCAGGCGTTCGGTGGTGCGTTGGGTGGCGGGATTGAAGGCGCGCAGGGTTTCCAGTTCGTCGCCGAAGAAATCCAGGCGGATGGGCTGGGGGGCGGTGGGCGGCCAGAAATCCAGCAGGCCGCCGCGGCGGGCGAACTGGCCGCAGGCGGTCACGGTGGTCACGGGTTCGTAGCCCAGGGCGACCAGATCGCGCGCTAAGGCGGTGGGGTTGAGGCGCTGGCCGGGTTTCAGGCGGCGGGCGGCTTTGAGGAAGTCGCGGCGGGGCAGCAAGGGCGGCAGCAGAGCGCGGGCGGTGGTGAGGATGAAGGGCGTTTGGCGGTCGGCGGCAGGTACGAAATGGGCTGCCAGCGCGCTCAACGCCTGCAGCCGCTCGGTGCGGGTGCGCTCGTCCCACCGGTCGGGCGGGTCGAAAGGGCTGGGCGGTTCGGGAAAGGTCAGCAGGTCGGCGGCGTCGGCTTCGGGTAGCCACAGGCCGAGTTCCCGCCGGGCGAGCAGCAGGTAATCGGCACGGTGGGTCAGCCAGACCACGGGCACCCCCAACGCCTTCCACAGCGCCACCGCCACCGGCAGGCGCGCGGCGCGGGGCAGCGCGAGGTTGGGCGGCGCGGTGGGGCTTTC
>JALUXH010000052.1 GCA_027019065.1 Anaerolineales bacterium | reverse complement strand
CCCCCTTTCCTCTCCCACTGGGAGAGGAAAGGGGGCTGAGCCGCCGCGAAGCAAGGCTCGGGGGATAGGTGAGGGCGAGAGCGGGAATATGACCGGCTTTTGGTGCATGCAAAAAGTGTTCAGGTAATTTTCTGGGAAAATGAACCATCCCGGCCGCTTCCGCGTTTTTCACCCAATCTATGCCAATCTGTGAAATCGGTGGATGTTTTTTCTGCGCAATCTGCGCAATCTGCGGTTTTCCCTTGCCGGGGCTGAACAGTTACAAAAAATCACCCGGGCAGGGCGCCCGCGCAAAAACCACCTCAGGAGCCTTCCTATGCCTCGCATAAAACGCATTGACCACGTGGCCGTGGTAGTGGCCGACCTTGATGAAGCCACCGCTTTCTGGCAAGATGCTTTGGGGCTGCCCATTGCGGCCCTGAAAGAAGAACCGGCCGAAAAAGCCGTGGTGGCCTTCCTGCCGGTCAACGGCAGCGAAATTGAACTCGTCAAGCCCACCGCCGGCGACAGCGGCACGGCAAAATTCCTCGCAAAACGCGGCCCCGGCATGCACCACCTTTGCCTGGAAGTGGAAGACCTGGACGGCATGTTAGCCCGCCTGAAGGCCCGCGGCGTGCGGCTTATCCACGATGAACCGGTAGAAAAGCCCAACGGCGTCCGTTACGCCTTTGTGCACCCCAAAAGCGCGCACGGCGTGTTGGTGGAACTTTACGAAAAACCCGCGTAACTGTTCAGCCCTTGCAAGGAACAACCGCAGATTCCGCAGATTGCGCAGATTCCGCAGATTCCGCAGAAGAACATCTACCGATTCCGAAGTTTCCTTTGCGCCTTTGCTCCCTTTGCGCTCTTTGCGTAACGCTTCGCGTTCTGTAACTGTTCAGCCCCGGTAAGGAGAAACCAAACCGCAGATTCCGCAGAAAAATCCACTGCGCCTTTGCTCCCTTTGCGCTCTTTGCGTTACCCTTATGAGTTCCCCCAGGCCTTTCCCTTTATCGCCTCGCATGTTCCAACCGGTGCCGCTGGCCTGTTGCGATTTCCCGGCCTGCCGCGGCACGTGCTGTGTGCACGGGGTTTGGGTGGATTTGCAAGAGGTGGAAGCCATCTTGCGCGCCGCGGCGTGGATTCGGCCGCTGCTGCCGGAAGATGCCGCCGACCCGGCCCGCTGGTTCACCGCCGCGGAAGAAGACGATCCCCACACCCCTTCCGGGCGGGTGCGCCACACGCGGGTGCTGGAACGCCCGGAACATCCGCTGGGCACGGCGTGCGTGTTTTGGCTTCCTCCGGAAGGCCACTGTGCGCTTCAGCGGGCTGCAGAAGAGCACGGCAGGCATCCGTGGGCGCTGAAGCCGTTTTATTGCGTGCTGCACCCGCTGGATCTGGACGATGAGGGACGGATCACTTTAGATGATGCCGACCTGCTGCTTTCCACACCGGGCGGGTGTGTGCGCCCGGCCGCCGCGCCCCGCCCGCCGGTAGAAATTTTCGCTGCCGAACTGGCCTGGCTTTCCTCCAAAGGATAAACCCATGCACGAGAAACGCTTTCACGGTTCCCCCGAATTTTTGCGTCAGCCGCAGCGCCTGGCTTTGCTGGAAGTGGCGCGGGTGGTCTCCCTGTGTTTGGAAGGCAGCCCTGCCCCCGTGGAAAAAGTGTTGGACGTGGGAACGGGGAGCGGGGTGTTTGCGGAAGCCTTCGCCCGAGAGGTGCCCGAGGTGGTCGGCGTGGATGTTTCGGCAACGATGCTGGAAAGTGCCCGCCGGGCCGTTCCCGGGGTGCTTTTCCGGCAGGCGCTGATGGAAGCCCTGCCCTTCCCTGCCGGAGCCTTTGACCTGGTGTTTCTGGGGCACGCGCTGCACGAAACCCACGACCTTGCCGGAACACTGGCCGAGGTTTCCCGCTGCGCCCGCTGGCGCGTGGCCGCTCTGGAATGGCCTTACCGGGATGAGCCGATGGGGCCGCCCCTGGCCCACCGGCTGCGCCCGCAGCAGGTTGTGGAAGCCGCCCAAAGCCTGGGGTTTGTTCAAATAGAAACGCTGCCGCTGAAACACATGGTGCTTTACCGCCTGACCAAAGCGCCGTAATGGCCCACCCCAATCGCGGGGCGGGCCATTACGGCGCTTGCTCGCTATTCGTACCGCAGAGCCTCCACCGGCTCCAGCCCGGCCGCGCGGTTGGCCGGGTAAAGGCCAAAAAACACGCCCACGGCGGCAGAAAACAGCGTCGCCAGCAGCACCGCGTTCAGCCCCACCTCGGGCACAATATCGGCGTGAGACGCGGCGGCAATTTTGCCGACCAGCGCGGAAATTCCCCACCCCACGCCAATGCCTAAAAGCCCGCCCACAAGGCTGAGCAGCATGGCCTCGGTGAGAAACTGGATGAGGATATCGCGCTTGCGGGCGCCTAAGGCCTTCCGCAGGCCGATTTCGCGCGTGCGTTCGGTAACGCTGACCAGCATGATGTTCATGATGCCGATGCCGCCGACCAGCAGCGAAATGCCCGCGATGCCGCCCAGGAATATGGTGAGCACGCGGGTGATGGTGCGAAAGGTGCCGAGAAATTCTTCCTGCGTGAAGATGGTGAAATCGTTGTCCTGGTCGGGGCGCAGGTGATGGCGTTCCCGCAAAACGGCTTCCACTTCCTGCCGGGCTTCGTTGACTTCATCGGCAGAGGCGGCCGAGACCATGATGATATCCACCCGGTTAGGTTTGTGGGTGATGCGCGCCATGGCCGTGGTCAGGGGAATAAGCACGCGGTCATCCTGATTACCCGACAGCGCGCCGCCGCCTTTGGCTTCCAGCACGCCGATCACCCGAAAAGGCTGGCCGCCGATGCGGATGGTTGTGCCTGTCAGCCCTGCGGTGCGGCCAAAAAGGGCCTGGGCAGCATCCGGGCCGAGCAAAGCCACCGAAGCGCGCCCCGCCAGGTCGGTATCGTTGATAAAGCGGCCTTCGGTGACGTGATAATTGCGCGCCGTGGCATAGTTGGGGGTTACGCCTACCAGCGTCGTGACGTGGCTTTCTCCGGCAGCCGTGACGATGCCGTCTTTGGTTACCATCGGCGCGACCTGCGCCACCGCGGGCGCGGCGAGGGGGTCTTCCAGCGCGCGGGCGTCGGAGAGCGTCAGGTGGCGGGAAATGGCCGCCGGGTTGCTGCCGGGGCGCATGCGCCCCGGAATGACAAAGAGCAGGTTGGTGCCGATGCCTTCAATGGATGAAGTGATGGCGTTTTCTGCACCGTGGCCTACGGCCAGCATGGCAATGACGGCGGCAACGCCGATGACAATGCCCAGCACGGTCAGCAGGGAACGCATTTTGTTTGCCAGCAGGCTGCGCACGGCATCGCGCAGCGCCAGCCAGAAGGTGGCCATCATGGTGTTGCCTCCACTTGTTTGCCGCCGGTGATGCGTTCAATCTGGCCGTCGCGGATGTGAATGACCCGCTCGGCATAGGCGGCAATTTCGGGGTCGTGCGTCACCAGCACAATGGTGGTGCCCTGGTCGCGGTTGAGGGCAACCAGCAGCGCCATGATTTCCTGCCCGGAGCGGGTGTCCAGATTGCCGGTCGGTTCGTCGGCCAGGATGATGGCCGGGTTGTTGACCAGTGCGCGGGCAATGGCCACGCGCTGTTGCTGCCCGCCGGAAAGTTCATTGGGCTTGTGCGTCAGGCGGTTGCCCAATCCGACGGCTTCCAGCGCGGCTCTGGCTTTTTCGCGGGTGCCGCCGAGCATTCCGGCGTAGCGCAAGGGCAGTTCCACGTTATCCAGCGCC
>JALUXH010000051.1 GCA_027019065.1 Anaerolineales bacterium | reverse complement strand
CCAGGGCGTGCATGGCGCGCACCTGCTGTTCCTGGTTGCCTACGCCGCCCGGCAGCACCGTGCAGCCCACGGCACGCAGGCCCTCTTCAAACATCGCGCCCGCGGGGGTGAGGTGATAGCCAAAGGCGTTCAGCACCACATCGCCTGCGTGGAAGCCGGCGGCTTCCAGCGCCGAAGCCCAGCGCCAGTAATCGGGGCGGTCGGCTTCGGGTTCGTAAATCGGCCCCGGCGACTGGAAAACCCGCTTGAGGGCGCCGATTTCCACCGCCAGCAGGCCGCCGAAGGGCGGGTTTTGCGCCTGCAGGGCGATGAGGTCGTCCTTGCGCAGCACGGGAATGCGGCCGAGGTCGTCTTCCGTGCGGATATCGGCGGCGGTCAGCCCGGCGGCTTCCAGCCTGCGGGCGAAGGCCGGGGCGCGGGCGGCCAGGTGGGCAATGAGGTCAGGGAGCGTCATGAGAGGCATTCTCGCGGGGGTATGGGCGGCTGGTAATTAGCGGCTGGCAGTTGGCAGTTGGCGGTTGGCGGTTACGACAGCCAGCGTTTGCGGCGTTTGTAATGCTTGACTTCCCGATACGATTTGCGCTTGCCGACTTCGGTGAGGCCCAGGTAGAATTCGCGCACATCGGCGTTTTCTTTCAATTCGTCGGGGGTGCCTTCCAGCACAATGCGCCCGTTTTCCATAATGTAGGCATAGTCGGCAACCTGAAGGGTGAGGTTGGCGTTTTGTTCCACCAGAAGGATGGTGGTGCCTTTTTCTTTGTTGATGCGCTGCACAATGCCGAAAATTTCCTGCACCAGCAGCGGCGCCAGCCCCAGCGAGGGCTCGTCCAGCAGCATCAGTTTGGGGTGCGCCATCAGGGCGCGGCCAATAGCCAGCATTTGCTGCTCGCCGCCTGAAAGATAACCCGCCACCTGCCTGCGGCGCTCTTTCAGGCGCGGGAAGTAGGCATAGACCATCTCCAGGTCGGCGGCCAGGCTGCCGCGCTCGCGGCGCGTATAAGCGCCGGCGATCAGGTTTTCTTCCACCGTGAGGTGCTCAAACACGCGGCGGCCTTCCATCACCTGAAAAATACCCATACGGACGATCTCTTCGGGGTCATGATTGTGGATGGGCTGCCCCATGAATTCAATGGAGCCGTCGGTGACCTCGCCGTCTTCGGGCTTGAGCAGGCCGGAAATGGCTTTCAAGGTGGTGGTTTTTCCCGCGCCGTTGGCGCCCAGCAGGCCTACAATCTGGCCGTCGGGCACCTCCAGAGACATGCCCTTGAGCACGAGAATTACCTTGTTGTAAATGACTTCCACATTATTGAGGCTGAGCATAACACCCTCGCTGGTAGGGCGGATGGGGGGAGCAGGGCTGCACGCCACGGCGTTCCTTCGGGCCTGGGTTTGCGTGGCAGGCGGTCTCAAGTTACCCCAAGTGACGAGGGGAAAACGGGTTTCCCCTCGTCACAAAAGCGCAGGTTACGGCGCCTGGATGTAGTCGGTCACGCGCGTCCATTTGCCGTTTTTCACCACGTAGATGCGCAACGCTTTGTTGCCGCGATGGCTCTGCGGGGTGAAGGTGATGGGGGCAGTAACGCCGCCGGTGTCAAAGTTCTTGATGGTTTCCAGGGCGGCCTTGATGGCTTCGCCAGTCACATCGCCTTTGGCAGCAGCGCGCTTGATGCCTTCCGCCATCACGGCCATGGTCCACCAGCCTTGCACGTAGTGCACGCCTTTGGCTTCCAGGCTGGAGCCGTGGTCTTTCAGCCATTTTGCGGGGGCGTCGTGGCCGGGCACAGGGTCGGTGGGCGGCGTGAAGGGGAACGCGCCGTAGACGCCTTCCGCAGCGTCGCCGGCCAGTTTGAGGAAGATCTCGTCGGAAGCCCAGTTCAGGTTGATGAATTTGATCTTGCCCATCAGGCCCTGGTTTTTGGCGTCTTTAATCAGCACGGCGGCAGGGCTGGATACGGTGTGGACGATGACGTAATTGGCGCCAAACTGCTGAATTTGCGCCAGTTCGGCCACGTAGTCGGTGGCGCCTTTGGGCATGGCAAGGTGCATGAAAGCGACACCTTTGGAATCGGCAAAGGCTTTGGCGTCGGCCACCGGCGATTCGCCAAAGGGGCTGTCGTGGTGAATGAGCGCCACTTTCGGCATCCCGTCATGGCCGGAGGCTTTCCAGTCCTGAATGGCCCACTGGATGGCAATGATGGCCTGGTCGGAATAGGTAACGCCGATGAGGAAGTTGTAGGGGGCGTCGTTGACGTTCTTCACCAGGCTGGCAGAGTAGGAAGCCGACATGTAGGGGATTTTGTCGGCGGCGATTTTGGAATGCAGCGCCTCGGTATCGCCGGTGCCCCAGCCCATGAAGGCGGCCACGCCATCGTTGACATACTGGGAATAGAGTTGCTCGGCCTGGTCGACTTTGTAGGCATAGTCAGCCCATTCCAGGTCGATTTTGCGGCCGTTGATGCCGCCGTTGGCGTTCAGCCAGGCCACATAATCGCGCACGCCTTCGCTGTAGGGCGTGCCGACATCGGAAGTCGGGCCGCTGAGGTCGAACAGACCGCCGACCTTGATGGGGCCGGCCGAGGCGCTTTTGCCGCCGCCACCGCAGGCAGCCAGCGCCACCGCGGCCAAAACAACCACTGCAATCATCAAAAACCACTTACGCATCTTTTACCTCCTGAGTCGGTCCAACAAGAAAGCAGAACGAAGGGCAATTTTCAGTCCGACCAATCTCCCATACCACCTCCTTTCACAGTGTCCGGGGCACGCCTTCCCAAAGCCCAACGGCCGATGGCACAGAAACACGCGTGGCGTTTTTGCGTCACTGCCGACGCTGTTGTGCTCTCCATGCTTTTTGATGCACTGCGCCTTTGTCGTGCCCCTCCCCTGGCTCCCCTCCGCAAGCGGGGAGGGCACGGGGGCGGGGTCAACGCAGCGCGGATTCCGGGCGTGCAGGCGCCGTTTTCACAAGGCCGCCCAGTTGCTACACAGGGAGGCCCTGCGGGCGCAGGCAGCGACAACAGCAGCCCACTCTCAGTAACTGAAAGGCCAAAGCCGGAAGTAATCTTTGATGTCTTCCCACAGTTTTTTCAGCCCTTCCGGTTCCAGAATCAGGAACAGGATGATGACCAGGCCGAAAGTGGCTTCCTGCAAAAACGGCATAATGGAATTGATGGCCGGAAAAACCTTGCGCAGGGAGCGCCCCATGTTGGTCAACAGCGCCGGCAGCAGCGTCATAAACGACGCGCCGAAAAGCGAGCCGGAAACCGACCCCATCCCGCCGATGATGATCATGGCAAGGTAGAGTACCGAAACGTCCAGGGTGAAGCGCTCCCATGTCACGATGCTGCGGTAATGCGCCAGCAGCGCGCCCGAAACGCCGACGAAAAAGGAAGAAATGCCAAAAGCCAGCAGTTTGTAACGGAACAGATCTACGCCCATGACTTCGGCGGCAATATCCTGGTCGCGAATGGCGATGAACGCGCGCCCGTAGTGGGTGCGGAAAAGGTTGAGCGTGACCAGCGCAGTGATGCCCGCCAGCGCCCAGGCCAGCCAGTAGAAATTGAAATCCGCATTCATCCGCAGGCCAAAGAATTTGGGGTCGGGCACCACCAGCGCTTCCACGCCGCCGGTGAGGGCTTTCCAGTGCGTCACCGTCCAGAGGATAATCTCCTGGGCGGCAAGGGTAGCGATGGCAAGGTACAGCCCTTTGAGCCGCAGCGAAGGAATGCCGAAAATAGCCCCCACCACCGCGGTGACCAGGCTGGCAATGATGATGGAACCCCACCACGGCACACCCCAGCGCACGGTCAGCAAACCGGCGGTATAGGCGCCCACAGCCATGAAACCGCCTTGCCCCAGGCTGATCTGGCCGGTATAGCCGGTGAGGATGTTCAGGCCAATGGCGCCAATGGTGGCAATGGCAATCTGGTTGGCCAGCGTGAGGGTGTATTTGTTCGCGAAGAAGGGGAACACCAAAATGAACAGCACAAACAGCACAATGCGGATTTTCTGCGCCGGCGTGCGCCGCAGCGCCATATCCGATTCATACGAGGTATGGAAAACACCAGAAACCATAACCGCTTACTCCTCTGCAGGGGAAGCCTTGCCCATCACACGCGTTCAATGATTTCCTGGCCGAAGAGGCCGTAGGGCCGCACCATCAGGATCAGGATGAGCACAATAAAGGCAATCACCTGATTCAGCCCCATGCCGATGTAACCGCCGACATAGGCTTCCAACAGGCCAATGATGACGCCGCCCACCACGGCGCCGGGGATGGAATCCAGCCCGCCCAAAATCACCACAGGGAACACCTGCAGGCCAAAACCGGCGAGTTCCGGCCCCACGCCCACAATGTTGGCCACCAGCGCGCCGCCGATGGCCGCGGTCATGGCGGCGATAGACCACGCCCAGGCAAAGATGCGCTTCACGCTAATGCCCATGCTCATGGCAGCCTGCTGGTCGTCGGCTACCGCGCGCATGGCAATGCCCTCTTTGGAGCGGGTGAAAAAGAGATTGAAGAGGAAGAGCATCACCCCGGCAATGACGATCGCCCACAACCGGTCGGCTCCCACCGTTGCGCCGAGCACATGCACCGGCTTGCTGGGGATGAAGGACGGGAAGGCGCGCGGCTGGTTGCCCCAAATGGTGCTCACAATCGCCCGCAGCAGGCTGCTCAGGCCAATGGTCGCCATGATGACCGAGATGATCGGCTCGCCGATGAGGGGGCGCAGCACCAGCCGTTCCACCACCACGCCGATGCCCACCGCCACCAGCAGCGTGAGCACCAGCCCAATCGTCCACGGCAGCGAAAACTGCACCAGCATGGAAAACATGACATACGCGCCGATGAGCAGAAACTCACCCTGGGCAAAGTTGATGACATCGCTGGATTTGTAGATGAGCACAAAGCCCAGGGCAGCCAGCGCCAGAATGGCGCCGTTGGTCAGGCCGGTGAGGGTGAGTTGGATGAACAAATCCATAGTTTGCCTCTCGGTGGGTCAGCGGTTGGCAGTTGGCAGTTAGCAGTTGGCAGTTAGCAGTTAGCGGTTGGCGGCGGCGGTCAGTCGGAGGTATCCACGTCTTCAATGCGCAAATTCGTGCGAATGGTGGCCGTGCGGCCGTCCTGGTAGGTAATGGTGGTTTCCACAGGCACGCTTCGGGCATCGCTATACAGCGCGCCGATGAGGTCATCGTAACGCCGGGCAATCAGGCGGCGGCGCACCTTTCGGGTGCGGGTGAGTTCGGCATCGTCGGCGTCCAGTTCCTTGTGCAGCAGCAAAAAGCGGCGAATGCGCGCGGCGGGCGGCAGGTCGGCATTGGCCTGGAGCACATGCGCCTTGATGATTTCGTACACCTCGGGTTTTTGCGCCAGGTCGGTGTAGGTGGTATACGGCACCTGGTGCTTTTCTGCCCACTTGCCGACGTTGGCAAAGTCAATGTTGATGAAGGCCGTAACAAAAGGCCAGTCGCCGCCGAAGACCACGGCTTCCCGAATGTAAGGGCTGAATTTGAGTTTGTTTTCAATGAACTGCGGGCTGAATTTGGTGCCGTCGGCCAGAGTCATGACGTCTTTGGCGCGGTCGATCACAATCAGGTGGCCGTCTTCGTCCAGGTAGCCCGCGTCGCCGGAATGCAGCCAGCCTTCCTCATCAATGGCCTTCGCCGTGGCCTCGGGGTCGTGGTAATAACCCACCATGACCGCGGGGGAACGCATCAGGATTTCGCCGTTCTCGGCAATTTTGACTTCGGTTTCGGGGATGGGCAGCCCCACGGTCTGGAACTTGATGTCGCCGTCGCGGTGCACCACCGCGATGCCCACAATTTCGGTCTGGCCGTAAATCTGCTTCAGGTTGACGCCCATCGCGTGGAAGAAGCGGAAAATATCCGGCCCCAGGGCTGCGCCGCCGGTGTAAGCGCGCTTCAGCCGCCGCAGGCCGAGCTGGTCTTTGATGTTTTCAAACACCAGCCAATCGGCCAAAAAGTAGAGAATTTTCAGCCCCCACGAGGGCTTTTCTTTGCGGAAGCGGGTTTCCGCCATCCGGTAGCCAATGGGCATGGCCCAGTTGTACATGAAGCGCTTGAAGCGGGTGGTGTCTTCTATTTTGACCTGCACCTGGCTGACCAGGCTTTCCCAAATGCGGGGCGGGCTGAAGACCATCTGGGGGCCGATTTCCCGCATGTCGTGCTGCACGGTTTCGGGCGCTTCGGGGAAGTTGATTTTGAAGCCCACATTGAGCGCGCAGGCCACCGAACTCATTTGTTCGCCGATCCAGGCCAGCGGCAGGAAGGAGACGAATTCATCGTCCGGTTCCATCGGGTCGACGGCCATGAGGTTTTTGCCCATGCTGATGAGGTTGCCGTGGGTCAGCATGGCCAGTTTGGGGCGCGAGGTGGTGCCCGAGGTGGTGGAAAGGATGGCCAGGTCGGAGGCTTTGCCGCGCGCGACGCTCTCTTCGTAGAGGCCAGGGTGTTCTTTTTCGTATTCCTTGCCCAGGGCTTCCACGTCCAGGAAGTACATCAGGTAGTCTTCGGTGTAGTTTCGCAAGCCTTTGGGGTCGTAGTAGATGACCTTGTGCACCTGGCCTTCCAGTTGCGGCCACACTTCTATCAATTTGTCCACCTGCTCCTGGTCTTCGGCGACCACGAAGGTGGCGTCAGAGCGGCTGACGATGTCGAGCACCTCTTCACTCACCGAGTCCTGATAAATGCCTACAGATTTTGCGCCCATGGACTGGGCCGCGAGTTCGGCGAAGAGCCATTCGGGGCGGTTGTCGCCGATGATGGCTACGGTGTCTTCCGGCTTGAGGCCCAGCGCGTGCAGGCCGAGGGCAAAGTATTTGACGTGTTCGTAATACTGCTTCCAGGTAACGGGCTGCCAGATGCCGTAGATGCGTTCCCGCAGCGCCACCTTGTTGGGCGTGCGCTCGGCGTGCATGGCGAGGTATTGGGGAAGCGTCTCAGGCATGGGGGCCTCCTGCTGCACCGGCGGCAAAGGGGAAGGCCGCCTGTTCTTCGCCGAGGTAAGCCTGGACCACCACCGGGTTCTTGCGGATTTCGTCGGGGGTGCCTTCGGCAATTTTTTGGCCGAAGTTGAGCACGGCCACCCGGTCGCTGATGTCCATCACAACCCCCATATCATGTTCAATGAGCACAATGGTGACGCCGTGCTCCTCGTTGACGTCAAGGATGAAGCGTGCCATGTCTTCCTTTTCTTCGCTGTTCATTCCGGCCATCGGCTCGTCGAGCAACAGGATGGCGGGTTTCATCGCCAGGGCGCGGCCCAACTCCACCCGCTTCTGCAAGCCATAGGCCAGGGCGCCCACTTTTTTGTTCCGGATGGATTCTATTTCCAGTAAATCAATGATGTCTTCCACGAATTCCCGGAAGGCGATTTGTTCACGTTGGGCAGGGCCCCAGTAAAGCATGGCGCTGAGCAAGCCGCTTTTCATATGCACATGACAACCCGCCAACAGGTTATCCAGCACCGTCATGTTACGAAAGAGTTCAATATTTTGGAAAGAGCGGGCGATGCCGAGGCGGGCAATTTGATAGGGGCGCTTGCCGATGAGTTCATGGGCGCGGGTGCCGTCGTAAAAGGTAATGCGCCCCCGCTGGGGTTTATAGAGGCCGCTGATGCTGTTGAGCAGGCTGGTTTTGCCTGCGCCGTTGGGGCCAATGATGGCGAAAATCTCGCTCTGACGCACTTCCAGGCTTACGCCGGTGAGGGCCGCGACGCCGCCGAAACTCAGATGCAGGTTTTCCACCAGCAACTGGGTTTCGCCGGGCTTGAGGCGGCTGCTGTTGAGGGTATGGCGGAAACCTCTCAGCATAGCAACTCCTTGCCTCTCGAAGACATCCTTCGGGACGAATGGGGAAATAGAACCGCGCAGGGATGGAGACCGGGCGACCGGGGGGACGTGCTACACATCGTGGGTCGTGTTGCCCAACAGTATGGCATAGGTTGGCAGAAAAGTCAACCGCCTTTAACGGGAAATTAATGCCTTCCCCGCCTTTTTGGCACCCGGAAGGTTTTCTCCCCTTATTCTGCTAAAACGCTATACACTTCCCCCAGCCAGCACCCCCAAATTCCCAGAGGTGAGGGCGCTATACCCCTCTTGCATCTGCCCCGACAAGCACCTCTCCGCCGCGCTTTACCAAGCGAATGTAAAGATCAACCAGGTAAGGGTCGAAAAGCCCCCCCGCATTGGCCTGCAGGTAACGCACAACCCGCTCTCGCGGCCACGGCGCCCGATAAGGCCGCTCACTTTGGAGAGCATCCCATACGTCCACAATGGCAAAAGCGCGCGCCGACAGGGGGATTGTGCTCTCTTGAAGGCCAAAAGGGTAACCGCTCCCGTCCCAACGTTCGTGGTGGCACAGTGGAATTTCCAACACAGCCGGAGGCACAAAGGAGGCCTTTTCCAAAATCTCTCGCGCCAACAGAGGATGCCGACGCATCACGCGCCATTCTTGTAGCGTCAACGGCCCAGGCTTGTGCAAAATATTATCCGGCACAGCAACTTTGCCAATGTCATGCAACAGCGCTCCCCAGCGCCAAATACGCAGTGTCCACTCGTCAAGCCCCAGCGCCCTTCCTAAGGCCACGGTCGCGCGCGCAACCCGATGAGTATGGTCACTGGTTTCCAGATCACGCACATGCAATACCGCCACCCACCCCTGGACGAAAAGATCTGTCAAATAGGCTCGCAGGACCTCTCCGCCTTCATGCCGCACCAGCCTCAGAAGGGCGCTTCTATCTGCCTCCTCTCCACGCAACGCCTGCAAAGAATTCGTGGGCACCATTCTCATCGCTCCGTGTGCATTCACTGATCACCGGCTTGGCGCCTTTCCTTGTCGCACAGTCAGGAAAGCGATGTGCGCCCACCTCTGGCTCACAAGAGCCTTGCCACGCTGTTCTCCTCCAGCGTTAGGAGCCAGGTCTGCATGGTCAAGGCTTTTCGCGCCGTTTTTCAGGCTCCACCGACAGCCTCATAAGCCCACACGGCGGAGACACCCGCTGGAGGGCTTGCTTCGGGAAGTTGTTGATGCATCAAAGCATGCACCTGCGCCACAAAACCGTCCAGCGTGGCCGCCCGGGCTTGCTCAAGCACCTGGCGCTCCTCCTCTCCCAGCGGGAACTCCCTCAGCACCTGGTCGGTGCGCCCCGCCAAAAGCGCCTGGCAAAAGTGTTCATCCATCAATGCACGGGTTACAACCGCGTTCAGCGTCAACTTGCACATATCGCAGGACTCCTTATCAGTTAACGCCTTGCCCACCAGGAATCAAAACCCCTTCTGCCCAGGCGTAATGATGAGGAATGAGCCCACTGGCCAACAGCGCCAGTACCACCACCACCACACGCAAGAGCGTCCGCCGCCGAGGGTCGGCCAATACAATCGCAGCACGGGTCATCAATTGGTTCAACATGGGAGTCCTCCTAAAGCAAATGCAGGATAGGTTCAAGGCTTATACACAAGAGCAATATCGTTTGTTGTCTGCATCTTACCCCCTTCCCTATGAACAACCTTCTGAACAAACAAGCCGCCTAAAGGCGGCTTGTTAACTCATGTTACGCAGTTGGTAACTGCTCAGGCCCAATGAAGGAAAACCACAGAAGGCACAGAAGTACCACAGAAAACACAGAGGCGGCTGTGCCGAATTGACAAATTCCTTTGTAATTGCTTAACCTGAACCTGAGCAGTTGTCATTGCGAGCCGCCGAAGGCGGCGTGGCAATCCCCCGCAAACCCACGGAGGAGATTGCTTCGCTCACTGATGCTCGCTCGCAATGACACCACAGAGCGTCACCCTTTCTAAGCAGATGTACTGAGCAGTTACCGCAGTTGAGCATCAACGCATCTGAACGCCCTCACCTTACCCCCGCTGCGCGCCCCCTTCCTCTCCCAGTGGGAGAGGAAAGGAGGCTGAGCCGCCGCTCTGGGGGATAGGTGAGGGCGAAAAAGCCAAATGTTCAATGGTTTTGAAATTGTTGCCTGTCAATCACCGCTGCGTAACGTGAGTTGTTAACAAAGCGGGAAAAGAACGGCGCGAACTATAGCTGTTCGATAAAACGCCGCAGGGCCTCATCGGGCTCAACACCCAATTCTCGCTTGAGACGGCGGCGATAGTCCCGATAATAGGCTCGCGCCAGCGAGGGTGTGCCCGTCGCAGCAAGGCACTGCAAGCGGTAAAGGTGCCAGCGGTCACTGTAAGGTTCGGTCTCCAGGGCAGGTTCCAGCCACACCAAGGCCTGGGCACAGTCGGCACGCTGCAAGGCGTCCTCAATAAGCCAATCCAATGCTTCTCGGTAGCGGCGCTGCAACTCATAGCGCCGTTCACTCACCCACGGAAAATCCATGTCTTGCAGGAAATCGCCGCCGTAGGTTTGAATCGCCTGTGCCAAAAGGGAGCGGCGGGCAGCAGCATCTTCGCTCTGGGAAGCCTGCTGAAGTAATTCCTCAAAGGTGGCGACGTCGTAGCGCACCTGTAGCTCAGGATGGAGGCGATACTGCCCTTCTTGCACCTGAATGAAATGCTTGCTTCCCAGTGCCCGTCGTACCCGCCACAAAGTCGCATGGAGGTTGCTGTTCACCTGCGCCGGTGAAAAGTCCGGCCAAAAGGCCAGAGCGATTTCCTCTTTTTGCACCGGCCCGCGATCCAGGATAAAGAAAAACAACGCCCGCGCGCCCATCGCCCGCCAATCGGCGCGCGAAATGCGTTTCTCGTCCCGCCATACAGCCCCACGCCCGAAGCCGCGCACCACTAATATGGGCCATGCCTCTCTTTGCACAGTGTCGGAAGAGAGCACCAGCGGCGGTTGGCCCAGGCGTATCAGTTCGTCCAAAACAGGATGGGAGAGACGGGCTGTCATCTGCCTGAGAAAGTCTCTCAGGCGGCGCGCTTCCACGCGCAAAAAGTGAATGTAGCCCAGTCGCGCGACTTCTTCCAGGGCTTGCTGCAACAGGCGCTCTGGGCGCTCGGTTTCCCCTTTGTCGGTCAGCAAAGCCGCCACCAAAAGCAAGAGGCGGACGCGGTCTTCCTGTGAAATGCTCTCGTCGGGCCGGTCCACCAATGGCAAAAGGGTCTCCAGGGCAGATTCCTCATCGCCCAACAGCCAATACAAGCGTCCCTTCCAGATAGCGTACCAGCCGCTTTCCTGCGAATACCCCAGCAATACTGCAGCCTGCCGCAGATGCTCAAAAGCCAAAGCAAATTGCCGACGCGCTGCTCCCAGTTTGGCCATGCCGCGGTGGGCAGCAGCCAGGAAATCTACCGATTGACTCCGGTGCGCCACAGCAAGGGCTTCCGCGAAGGTTTTCTGGGCCTCTTCCCAGCGTTCCTCTTCGTAATAGATCTCCCCAATGCCTGAGAGAATAGCCGCCAGGTTGGGAGAACCCTGCTTGCGCGCCGCCTCTGCGGCTTCCAGATACGTTTGAAGAGCCGTTTTTTGATCCCCGCTCCGGTGATACAAAAACGCCAAATTGTTCAACACGGCAGGAAATTCTACGGGGTTCAAATGATGCTGACGCCAAATATCTCTCACCTGACCAAAAGAGCGAAGAGCATCTCCAAGTCGGCCCTCTTGAAAGTAAAAGACTCCTAAATCTTGCAAAACCATTGCCAAGTTGTAGGCTTTTTCCTGCTTCTGGCGAGAAGTTTCTTCCCCTAAATCCCGCAAGTTCTGCACAATCTCCTCCAACTCCTTGACAGCGGTTTCTCGTTGCCCCAAGTAATACCTTGCCAAAGCTTCCACGCGCTGAGATTGTGCCAACCGGAGTGCTTTCTCCCACAATTTTTCTCCAAAGTTTTCCAAGACTTTGGTTGCCTTACGAGCCAATTGCACCGCCAGAGCATACTCTCGTTGCATATATGCATTGAATCCCTGGGCCTCAAAGAGATTGGCCAACAGTAAATAGTCTTGCTGACCTTCCAAAACTGGGAACGCAAGGGCCAATAATTCATCGCTATCGGTAAATCGCTGTTGATTGCTCAAAGCCTTGGCATGATACAACAACAAACGCGGCGCACGACTACGGAGGTCCTCCGGCGCTTTCAAGACACCCACCCACTGAGACAACAATTCCAAGTGACCATTCAAAAAGACTTCACGCGCTGCCGCGTCCATCCACTGCGCTGCGCCCTCCCGATCACCGGCTGCCAATCGGTGAGCAACGGCTCTTTCTATATCACCATGCTTCCAAAACCAGCGCGCCGCACGCGCATGCAGCCTCTGCCGCTCTTCTGCCTCCTCGTCTTGCAACCGGCTCTGGAGAAAATCGGCAAACAACTGGTGGTACCGATAAGCGGCCCCCTCTGTCGTATCCACTCGGGTAACGAAGAGGTTACGGTTTTCAATCTCCTGCAAATATTTTGCTGCCGCCGGTTCTCCCAACACTTCCCGACACAGCGGCGCACTGAATTCATCAAAAATGCTGGTCTTCAAGAGAAACGCCACCAGGTGGGAGGGCAAATGCCTGAGAACCTCCTCGGCCAGGAACGCATACAACTCCTCGCGCTCGCCGCGAATGAGGGGCAGGCTGCCCTCTGTACGCAGGCGAATCGCCAGCAACATGGCAATAATCCACCCATCGGTACGCGCGGCCAGATCGGCCGCGTATTCCATAGGGAGATCAACATCATAAGCCAGGCGAGCGAGGGCGCGCAATTCTTCCGCCGTAAAGCGCAAATCTTCCGGGCCTATCAGCCCCAGTTCGTTCCGCAGGTAAAGGCGGGTAGTGGGAATACCATAAACGCTGCGGGAGGCCACCACCAACCGCACCTGGTCCGGCAGGTGTTCCAGCCACGCTTCCACAAAGTCCACGACTTCCTGCTTTTCCCCCACGAGGTGGTAATCATCCAGCACCAGCAGAGTGAAATCATCCACGTGCTCCGCCAGCAGGTTATTCAACCACCCCGCCAGCGCAGCGGGGTTTTGCGCCGGCAGCACGCCCTCCAACAGCTCTTTGAACACCGGCCGCAACGCGGGGAAAGTCTGAGCAAAAGCCCCTGCCACGTAACGCACAAAACGGCGCAGGTCTTTGTCTTCCGCAGTAATGTGATACCACCCTACTTTGGCAGGCACTTCCGCTGCAAAGTCAACCAACAGCGTAGTCTTTCCGAAACCGGCAGGGGCCGTGACAAAAGTCAAGCGCCGATGAAGGTTTTGATGGAGCCGCTCCACCAGTCGGGCGCGGCGCAAGACGCCCGGGGGCCGACGAGGCACCTGGATCTTGGTGAGAAGCAGGGGAAAGTCGTCAGAGACCGATTTCCAGTTTGCCGATTCGCTCATAAGGGCACAGGCTTAACCACATCATCAACTTCTCCAACCGTGCTTTTCTTCAATTGTAGCAGCAAAATGCCCTTCGCGGCGATCCCAAACCGGCATTTCCTGACAAATTTCCCCTTCTTGCAATTCGGCCGGCAATGCTTTGCTTTGGCCTTTTTCCAACAGCCTGCAGTGCCCCCCTTGCATCGCGTCATCCACGCCTTGCCCTGCCCCCCTTTATCAGCGCTGGGAAACCACCATCCCGGCGAGCATCAACGCCGCGCCGAGCACCCCGCGCACCGTCACGCCTTCCCCCAACAAAACCACCCCGCCCAGCATCGCGAAGACCGCCTCAAGGCTCATGATGATGGCCGCATGGGCGGGCACGGCATATTGCTGCGCCACCACCTGCAGCGTGTAGCCCACACCCACGGAAATCAGGCCGCCGTAGAGGATCGCCCACAGCGCGCCTTGCAGACCGGCGAAGGTTACGCTTTCCCACCCCGCGGCCACCGCGCCGCTGAGCACCGCCACGGCGGCGAACTGCAGCGCCGCCAGCGTCAGGCTATCGTGCTCGGTCGCCCACCGCCCCACCAGCATAACATGCGCCGTCCAGAAAAAGGCGCTCACCAGCACCAGCAGATCGCCCTTTTCCATGCGCCAGCCGCCGGTCACACTGAGCAGGTAAAGCCCCGCCGCCGCCATCCCCGCGGCCAGCCACACCTGCGCGCCGTGGCGTTCCCCCAGCAGCAGTGCGCCCGCAAGCGGCACCAGCACCACATACAGGCCGGTGATGAAGCCCGCCTTCCCCGCGGTGGTGTAAACCATGCCCACCTGCTGGAAAGAGGAGGCCACGAAAAGCACCACCCCCAGCGCCAGCCCGCGGCGTACGCTTGTTCGCGGCAAGGCACGGTGCAAGGGACGGCCTTCCCGCAGGCGCACGATCAGCCCCAACGCCGCCGCCCCCAGCGCAAACCGGAGGCCGTTGAAGGTGAAGGGGCCGATGTAGTCCATCCCCACCCGCTGGGCCACGAACGCCAGCCCCCACACCGCGGCCGTGATGAGCAAAAGGCTGTTGGCAAACCAGCGGCGGGACATCGGCGTTTATTTCAGCCCGGAATGCAGAAAACTGCGGATGAACTGCTTCTGGAAAATCAAAAAGAGCAGGAACAGCGGCGCAATCACCGTGATGGTGGCGGCGGCGAGCAGCGGCCAGCGCGCCCCGATTTCGCCCAACTGGGTGAAGCGCACCAGGCCAATGGTCAGCGGGCGGGAGCGCTCCGTCAGCGTCACCACCAGCGGCCAGAGGAATTCGTTCCAGTGCCAGCTGATGGAAGAAAGCGCAAACGCCACCAGCGTGGGCACCGAAGGCGGCAGGTAAATGTGCCACAACAACTGCCACCATGAACAGCCGTCCATGATGCCCGCGTCCACCAGGTCGCGCGGCACTTCCAGAAAGGCCTGCCGCATCAGGAACGTGCCAAATGCCGACCCGAAGTAAGGCAGCGCGACGGCGAGGGTGGTGTCAAACAACCCCAGTTTGCGGATGGTGGAGAAGTTGGGCACCAAAAGCGCCGCGGCGGGAATCATCAGTTGCAGCAAGATGAAGAAGAAAATCGCCTTTTTGCCCCAAAACTCCTGGTGGGCAAAAGCAAAGCCCGCGAGGGTAATCGTCATCAACTGGGCAATCAAAATCATGCCCACGATGATGATGGTGTTGCGGTAATAAATGCCGAAAGGCGCCAACGACCACGCCTTGAGGTAATTGGCAAAAGTGAGCGCGTGCCCGAACCAGACATCCCCGCGCCCCAACGGCTCGCTGGAAGGCCGGAACGACACCACTACCGCCCACACGATAATGGTAGCCCATCCCGCGGCCAGCACTGCCGTGAGCGCGTTCAGGGAAACTGCCGTCAGGCGTTTGCGAAGTTTTGCGCTGTTCATCGTCACGCCCCCTCCCGCTCGGAAAGCACAAAGTTGGTGATCGTAATCGCCAGCATGATCACGATGAGCACCACCGTGAGCGCCGAAGCCAGCCCGACGTTCTGGTCTTCGAAGCGCACCTGCCACAAGTAATACAACAGCACCGTGCTGGCACCACTGGGGCCGCCCTGGGTCATCACGAAGATATGATCCACCACCTGGAAAGCATCAATGATGGCAATGGTGGAAACGAAAAGCGTGGTGCGGCGCAGCAGCGGGAAGGCAATTTTCCACAATTGCGTCCACCAACTCGCCCCGTCAAGGGAAGCCGCCTCGAAAACGTCTTCCGGCAGGTTTTGCAGCCCCGCGAGGTAAAAAATCATCAAATACCCCGCATTCTTCCAGATGGCGACAATCATCACCGCGAGCAGCGCCAGGTGAGGGTTCCCCAGCCAGTTTTCCGGCCCGTGGTAGCCGAGGGTTTCCAAAAGCGAATTGAAAAGGCCATAATCAGGCGTAAAAAAGAACATCCAGATGGTGGCCGCGCTCACCATGGGCAAGATCGTGGGGTAGAAAAAACCCAGCCGCGCCAGCCCAATGCCTTTCACGGCACGGTTCACCAGGAGCGCAAACAGGAAGGCCAGCACGATGCTCGCCGGCACGGTGCCGGCGACGTAAATGGCCGTGTTCTTCAACACCTGCAGAAAATCGGGGCTGGTGAAGAGTTCCCGGTAATTGTGCAGGCCAATGAAAGTGGGCGTACGGAATTTGGCAAAGTTGAGGTACTGGCGGAAGAAACTCATGTACACGGCCTGCACCGTCGGCCAGGCCGTGAACACCAGCACAATCACCAGCGTTGGGGAAACCAGCAGGTAAGGCAGCCACTTCGGGGCTTTGCGGTGGGAAAGCGGAGGGGCAGCAGCAGACATGGCGGGCTCCAGAAGATGGACGCGAAAGATGCACGTAGGGGCGAGGCGGCGCCTCGCCCCTACTCATCACGCTTTACAAATCACGCCTGGCGCTACTTGAACATCTCCAGCGCCTTGTCGGCTTCCTGTTGGGCCTTCTGCATGGCCTCTTCGGGCGTCATCTGACCGTTGTAGGCGGCCTGCAGGTACTTGTGGAAGATGTTGCGCACCTTGCCCAGGTTCATGCACGAGAGTTCCGCACCGGCGTATTGCAGCATGTCTTTCAACTGCCCGGCCTGCGGCACTTTCGCAATGTAGGCTTTCATCGCGTCGGTATCGTAGGCGCTCTTGCGGGTGGCGATGTAGCCGGTCTGGATGCTGAAATCGGCGGCGTACTTGGGCTGGGTGATGAACTCAATGAATTTCCAGGCGGCCTGCTGCTGTTCAGGCGTGGCGCCCTTGAGCATGTAGAAGTTGCCGCCGCCGGTCACGGTGGCGTAAGTTCCCGGCGCTTTGCCCGGCACGGCCATCACACCGACCTTGAATTTGGCTTGCGAGAGGATGCCGCTCAGGCTGCCGCTGGAATGCACAATCATCGCGGCCGCGCCTTTGGCGAAGTCGGCCGGAGCATTGCCCCAGTTCTTCTGCACACCCTCGGGCATGGCCTGGTATTTGTGGGAGAGGTCAATGTAATATTGAACGGCCGCAATCACTTTGGGGTCGTTGAAAACCACCTCGGTGGGCGACTTCACGATGTTCTGGCCGCTGCCGATGGCCAGCGGCTGGAACAGCCAGTAAGGCCAGCCGGAAGGCCACTCAATGCCCCAGCGCTTGTTGGGGATGGTGAGTTTTTGAGCGGCTTCCGCCAGCGCCTGCCAGCTATTGGGCGGCTGGATGCCTTCCTGCTGGAACAGGTCGGCGTTGTAATACAGCGCCACCACACTGCGCTGGAAGGGAATGCTCCAGATCTTGCCGTCGTACCTGGAATTCGCCATGAAGGCCGGGAAGAAGTCGTTGATATAAGCACTGCCGTTGGGCATGGCCTTGATGAAATCATCCAGCGGCACGACGTAACCCGCGTTCACCAGGTCGTACAGGTCGGCAGCGAGCATCACGGCCAGCACGGGGGGCTTGCCGCCGCCCTCAATGGTGGTCTGGATGGTCGTCTTGACATCGCCATACCCGCCCGAAAACACCGGTTTCACGGTGATGTTGGGGTTTGCTTTCTCAAAGTCGGCGATATAGCCATTGAGGATCTTGGCAATCGGCGCGTCCACCGCCACGGGGTAGTAAACTTCAATGGTCACGGGCTTGGGCGCCGCAGTGGCTGCCGGGGCCTCGGTGGCTGCAGGGGCCTGCGTGGCAGCCGGCGCGGGCGTAGACGTGGCCTTGGAGCCGCACGCGGCCAGGGCCAGGCCAAGCACCAACAACAACACCGCAAGGGAAAACACTCTTTGCTTCAAAGACATCATCCTACCTCCATGAGTTAAGTGAGGGTCCACCCCGCCAGGCAAACGGCGGGGAGTGCGGGCAATTATACCCCTGAAGTTATAGGACAGATGTCACGGATATGGGCCGTCTGCCGCCTGCCTGCCCTCGCGTCATGGGCGGCCCGAGGCAAGAGAGCCCCAAACGGGGGAACGCCTGATGATGAAAATTCGCCTGGCATTGCCATGGCCGCGATTCGGCCAGGGCATGACCATGTGGCCTGTTTTAGCGTTTGCCCTGATCACCAGCCGTCAAAAGGTTGACAAATGGAGCCTTTAGGGTAAAATTTTCCCGCACGCCGAAGTGGCGGAATTGGCAGACGCGCTGCGTTCAGGGCGCAGTGGGCCTTGCGCCCATGTGGGTTCGACTCCCACCTTCGGCATCGCCCACCCCTTGCCGGGTGGGCTTTCTTGCTTTGCGGTATAATGGGGCCGCATGCCTGCCAACAGAGGTGAAAAATGCAACGTAAAACATGGCTTTTAGGTGCAGCCATTGCCGGAGGAAGCCTTATCATCGGCATCGCCGTCGGGGTCTTCCTGATGAAACTGTGGACGCGCCCCCTCGCGCCCAGCCTGCCCACCCTGGTGCCTACGGCCACGCAAGGGGTGCTCCCCACCGACACGCCCACAAAAGGCCCCACACCCACACAAGCCCCCGCGGCCACGGCCACGCCTCTGCCCACCAACACCCCCACCCCCACCCCAGAACCCATGTGCGGCGGCCCGGCCAGCATGAACATCCTGGCCATAGGCACCAATCGCGGCTTCTACGACCTTGCCGACGTCATCCGGGTCATCCACATTGATTTTGTCACCGGCGACGTCTACGTCGTCCCCCTGCCGCGCGACCTGAAAGTCAACCTGCCGCCCAAAGCAACCACCTACCCCAGCCCTCAAAAGATCAACGAAGGCTATTTTCTGGGCACTCCTCTATGGCAATGGGGCGCGCCCCGCAGCGGCGGCGCAGCCCTCCTGGCGCAAACTTTGGCCTACAACTTTGGCATCACCACCGACCATTACGTGATTGTCAGCGGAAAAGGCTTTCGCGACCTGGTCGATGCCGTGGGCGGCGTGCAGGTCTACCTGCCCGCGCCGGTGGTCGACGAAGGTCAGGCCCACGCGAACTTCCCCGCAGGGCCGCAAACCCTGGATGGCTACCACACCTGGCTGCTCGCCCGTATTCGGCACAACAACGGCGGCGACTTCGGGCGCATTGCACGCCAAAACATGATCTTAAAAGCCCTCCTGAAGCGGGTCACCAGCCCCGCCATCCTCCCCCGCCTGCCCCAAATGGCCAGACTTTACAGTTCACTGGTCATCACCGACCTTTCGCCCCAGCAAATCTCTCAACTCATTTGCCTGCTGCAAAAAATGGACAACCCGAAAGACCATTTCCACTTCTATGCCGTGCCGAACGACCTTCTGAAACAAACCGCCGAAAGCGTCTATGCCGGGCAGGTCAAGGACCTTCGCGACGTGCTGCTTTGGGACGAGCGCTACAAACAATGGCTGCACGAAGCCATCAACGGCAAAATCCAACCCTGACCCTGCAAAAGGGCTGACGGCCGTCAGCCCTTTTTTGTCTTCGCGTGTCACTGCCTCCGCTGTTGTGCTCCCCATGCGTTTTGGTGCGCTGCGCCTTTGGCGTAGCCTTCCCCTGGCTCTCTTCCCCGCATGTGGGGAGAGGATGAGGGCGGGGTCAACCCAGCGGCGGCGGTGCCACAGGAACACGCGGTGGGAACCCATGCCCAGGGTTGCCATCGCAGCGATTTGGATAGGTCATTACCGTTTTTCACCCCATCTGTGAAATCTGTGGATGTTTTTCTGCAGAATCTGCGTCATCTGGGGTTTCTCCCGGCCGAGAATGAACGGCAACGTCTTCGCGAGGGAAAAGGTGCGCTGATGACAAAATACGGCAAAGGCGCGCTCTGGGTCGCGGCGGTCGTGCTGGCCTTCGTGGCGCTGACCTCCATCGCCCGCCGCGCCACGCTGGTCCAGCAACTCTCCCGCCAGGTGGCCACAGCCACCGCCGCCTACGCCCGCGTCCATGCCACGCATACCGACCTGCAAACCCAAGTTGCCCTTGCCACGGAAGGCGCCAACGCCGACCTGCCGCTTCGGGAAGACGCCGGCATGGCGCGCCCCGGCGACCAGGTCATTGTGCCGGTGCCCATAGGTACCCCCCCCCCCCCCCCCCCCCCCCCCCCCGCCGCCCCCCCCCCCCCCCCCCCCCCCCCCCCCCCCCCCCCA
>JALUXH010000050.1 GCA_027019065.1 Anaerolineales bacterium | reverse complement strand
TCCCCTTGCTCCCCTCCCCGCGTGCGGGGAGGGGATGGGGGTGGGGTGAAGGGGGCTGCTCCGGCGGGATGAGCGAAAGCGAAGCTTCGCCGGAGCGGGGGTAGGGAGAGATCAAGCCAGGTGACTGAGCACGGCCAGAGAGCCTAATCCCAAGTATCTGTGTTGATGATGCAATAAACAGCCTCGCGAACATGCTGGCGCCGCGAATTGACGAATGGGCGTTGCCGTGGTATCCTACTGCCTGCGACCGACTGGTCAGTCGGACGACATTTTACCACATTTCCCCCGTAATCACCTACCCAGACAGCGCCACGGATAGCCTTGTGCCTGTGAACGCTCATACAGAGGGCACCCACACGCTTCCCTTTTTTGCAGGCGCTTTTTGGAGTGCGGTGCCTTGGCACCGCTTTGGAAAGCGGCGACTCGTCGCCGCACGCCAAAGAAAAACTGCCGACAGAGGCGTTTTGCCACCACGTAGGTAATTACTTTCCCCCCGCTCTTTCGGGAGAAGGCCGATGACTTCCCCTGCCCCTGCCCACACCCGCCAGCGCATCCTTGACGCCGCCATCCGTGTCTTTGCCCGCAAGGGCTATCACAAGGCGCGCATGGACGACATCGTAGCCGAAGCGCAGGTTTCCAAAGGCGGCGTGTATTTTCACTTCCCCGGCAAGGAGCGCCTGTTCCTGGCCATCATTGACCAGTTTGCCGCCCTGCTGGAAAAGCGCCTTACCGAAGCCATCGCGGCCGAGCGGGGCGGCGTGCAGCGGGTCACGGCCGCCCTGGAAGCGGGCCTGGACACCTTCGCCGCATACCGCCCGCTGGCGAAAATCTTTCTGGTGCAGGCCGTGGGGCTGGGCGAGCGCTTTGAGCGCAAACGCCTGGAAATCAACGACCGTTTCGCTGCCCTCATCCGCACCCATTTGGAGCAGGCCATCGCCGAAGGCGACATCCCGCCGCTGGATGCCGAGGTGACGGCCTACGCCTGGGTGGGTGCCATCTACGAACTGGTCACGCGCTGGCTGCTCACCGGCCGGCCGGAACCCGGCCGCTGGCTGCCTGCCCTCCGGCAGATGCTCCTCCGCTCCATCGGCCTGGAAGAGAAGCCATGACCCCTTACGACTGGCTGCGCGCCCATGCCGGAAGCCCCCGCTGGGCGTGGCTGCACGACGGCACTGCCTGGGTGGGGGCCGGGCTGAGGGAAAGCGTCGCCGCCGCGGGCCCGGAACGCTTCCACACCCTGCAAAACGCCCTCCCCCGCCAGGGGAACGCGCCCCGCTTTGCCGGTTTCGGCTTTGCCCCCGGTGACCATAACCTCGCGCCGTGGTGGGAAGCCTTCCCCGCGGCGCTGCTGGCTGCCCCTGAACGCGTGTGCGGCCCCTGGCCGCTGCCTGCTGCCGCCGAAGCGGCCCCGCCTGCCGCGCTGCCCCCTGCCGAAGAAGCCATGCCCCGCCCGGCGTGGGAGGCCGCGGTGCGCGCAGCCCTGCAGGCCATTGCCGCCGGCGCGTTGCAGAAAGTGGTGCTCGCGCGGCCGGTGGTCTTGCGCCTGCCTGCGCCGCCCGACCCGGTGGCCGTGCTGCAAGCCCTTCAACGCCGTCAGCCGGGGGCGTACTGCTTCCTGTTTGAGCCCCGCCCGGGGGCGGCGTTTGTGGGAGCAACGCCCGAACTGCTGGCGCGGGTGCGCCAGGGACGGGTGGAAACCGTGGCCCTGGCGGGCAGCATGGCCCGCGGCCGGGAGGAACACGAAGACGCCGTGCTGGGGCGGCAATTGCTTGCCAGCGAGAAAGACCGGCGCGAACACGCTGCCGTGGTGGCGGCCATCCGCCGCGCGCTGACGCCGCTCACCCGCGGGCTGGCCGCGCCGCCGGCCCCCCGCCTGCGCCGCCTGCCGCACATCCAGCACCTGGAAACGCCGATTCGCGGGCCGTTGCGCCCGGGTATCGGGCTTTTGGATGTGGCCGCGGCGCTGCACCCCACCCCGGCTCTGGGCGGTGTGCCGCGCGCCGCGGCGCTGGATTTCATCGCCGCCCACGAACCCTACCCCCGCGGCTGGTATGCCGCGCCGGTGGGGCTGGTCTTTCCCGACGGCAGCGGCGAACTGGCCGTGGCCATCCGCTCGGCGCTGCTCCTCGGCAATACGGCGGTGCTCTACGCCGGGGCAGGCATCGTGGCCGGTTCCGACCCCGCCCGCGAATGGCAGGAAACCGCCCTCAAACTGGAAACCATGCGCCGCGCGCTGGCTGCGGCGCTGGCTTCCCCCGTGGCACAACCCGCTTTCTGAGGTGTTTCCGATGGCTTCCCCTTTGTGGCTGGCTTCTGATGTGGTGGTGGGGGCATCCCGCCCGGTGGTGGTGATGGCCGGGCCGTGCGCGGTGGAAAGTTACGCCCAGACCCGCGCCGTGGCCGCGGAGATGGCGCGCCTGGGGTTGCGGGTGCTGCGCGGCGGGGCGTTCAAACCCCGCACCTCACCCGACAGTTTCCAGGGGCTGGGGGTGGAAGGGCTGCAGATTCTGCGCGCCGTGGCCGATGAATTCGGCCTGCTGGTGATTACCGAAGCCCTGGGGGTGGAGCATGTGCCGCTGGTGGCGGAATATGCCGACATCATCCAGATCGGCAGCCGCAACATGCAGCACTACCCGCTGTTGTGGGCGGCAGGCGAAACCGACAAGCCGGTGCTGCTCAAGCGCGGCTTCATGAGCACCGTGCGGGAATGGCTGCTGGCCGCGGAGCACATTGCCCGCCGCGGCAACGAGCGCATCATGCTGTGCGAGCGCGGCATTCGCACTTTTGAGACCGCCACCCGCAACACCCTGGACGCCAATGCCATTGCCCTGGTGAAACAGGAAGCGCCCTGGCCGGTCATTGGCGATCCCAGCCACGCCACCGGCCGCGCCGACCTGGTGCTGCCCGCGGCGCTGGCGGCCGTGGCTGCCGGAGCCGATGGCCTGCTGGTGGAAGTGCACCCCAACCCCCCGGAAGCCCTTTCCGACGGCCCCCAGTCGCTGCGGGTGGAAGACCTCGCCGGTCTGGTGGAAGCGGTGGCGCGGGTGGGTGCAGCCGTGGGGCGGGAAGGTGCGGCGCGCCGTGGGGTTTCGCCCCCTGGCGGAAACATTGACAAACTTTCCCCCTCCGCGTATACTTTGGCACGCACGGCGAGGTAGCTCAATGGTAGAGCAGGGGACTCATAAGCCCTTGGTTGTGGGTTCAAATCCCTCCCTCGCCACACAGCCCCGCGTTGGCGGGGCTTTTTGTTGCCCTGTGGTATGATTAACAGGCCAAACCGTCTTTGACTTTCCCCTTGGAGGTTGGTTATGACCGTACGCATCGGCATTAACGGCTTTGGGCGCATCGGGCGCCAGGTTTTGAAAGCCATCATGGAACGCCACGGCGACGCCCTGGAAGTCGTTGCCATCAATGACCTTTTCCCGCCGGAGATGAACGCTTACCTCTTCGCCCACGACTCCAACTATGGTCACTACGAGGGCACGGTGGAAGTCGCCGGCGGCGACCTGGTCATTGATGGCCGGCATGTCAAAGTGTTCGCCGAACGCGACCCGCGCAAACTGCCGTGGAAAGACCTCGGCGTGGATATCGTGGTGGAATCCACCGGCGTGTTCCGCGACGCCGCCACCGACCCTGGCGCGCGTTCCCACATTGAGCACGGCGGAGCGAAGAAGGTCATCATCTCCGCACCGGCAAAGAACGAAGACCTCACCATCGTGCTTGGCGTGAACGATCACCTTTACGACCCGGCCAAACACGATGTGGTTTCCAATGCTTCCTGCACCACCAACTGCTTTGCCCCTGTGGCCAAAGTCATCAACGACACTTTTGGCATCGTCAAGGGCTACATGACCACGGTGCATTCCTATACCAACGACCAGCGCATTTTGGACCTGGCCCACCCCAAAGATTTCCGGCGGGCGCGCGCCGCGGGCATCAATATCATTCCCACTACCACGGGCGCGGCTAAAGCGCTGGGCAAAGTCATTCCCGAACTGCGGGGCAAATTTGATGCCATGTCCATCCGGGTGCCGACTTCCACGGTGTCGGTGATTGATTTCGTCACGGTGGTGGAAAAGGACACCACGGTGGAGGAAGTCAACGCGGCGCTCCGCGCGGCAGCGGAAGGCGCCATGCAGGGCATCCTCGGCTTTTCCACCGAGCCGCTGGTTTCCTCGGATTACAAAGGCGACCCCCGCTCTTCCATCGTGGACGCGCAGAACACCACGGTGGTTCAGGGCAATCTGGTCAAGGTGCTTTCGTGGTACGACAACGAATGGGGCTACTCTTGCCGGGTGGCCGACCTGGCCGCGAAAATGGCCCAGAGCCTCTGAACTTCTGCGGTTGCCGTGGACAGGCCCCGCCGGATGCGGGGCCTTTTATTTTTTGTGATGACGCGGTGGCGTTCCCTTTGTGATAGAATGACCCCGCCACCCCGTGTTTGCTGCATAGAGAGGAGGAAAAAGTGGACCTTGTGAGTGTGGTGCGCGGTTTAAGCGGCCTGCTGTGGCTGGGCGCATTGGGGGTGCTGGGCGTGCTGGTGGTGCGCGCCACCCGCCGCCAGCCGGTCAGGGCGTATGTGCGCGCGCTGCTGGCTTTGGCTGCTGCTGCCGTGCTGGTTACGAGTGTGGGGGCGGGGCTGGTGTTCGTGCCGCCGGAAGAGCGCGGCGTGGTCATTTCGGCGCTTTCCCCCACAGGCTACCGCTCGCAGGCCCTTACCCCCGGCCTGCACTGGGTTGTGCCCTATGTGGAATACGTCGTGTACTACCCGATTTCCAAGCAAACCTACACGATGTCGTCCACCCCTGCCGAAGGCGCAGTGGAAGGCGATGATTCCATCAAGGCACGCACGGCCGACGGCCAACTGGTTTACATGGATTCGTCGGTCATTTTTTCCATCGACCCGGCCAAAGTAGTTGAAGTGCATATTGCCTGGCAAAACCGCTATGCCCACGAACTGGTGCGCCCCCTGGTGCGCGGCGTGATCCGCGATGCGGTGTCCCAGTTTCGCATTGAGGAAGTCATCAGCACCAAGCGGTTTGAACTGGAGCAGATGATTACGAACAATCTTGCCCGGCGGCTGAAAGATAACGGCCTGATTCTGGAAGACTTTGTGCTGCGGAACATTGCCTTCACCGATGAATACGCCCAGGCCATTGAACAGAAGCAGATTGCCGAGCAGAAGGCTTTGCAGGCCAAGTTTGTGGTGGAACAGAAAAAGCAGGAAGCCGAACAGGCCCGCCAGGTGGCGCAGGGCCAGGCCGACGCGGCGGTTATCAAGGCCAAAGGGGATGCCCAGGCCCGCATCGTTCAGGCGCAGGCTGAAGCCCAGGCGCTGGAAATGATCGCCAAGGTGTTGAAAGACCACCCCGATCTGCTGACCTATCAGTACATTGAAAAACTTGCGCCGGGCGTGCAGGTGATGCTGGTGCCCAACAATGCGCCTTACCTGCTGCCGCTGCCCAGCATGACGCCCGCACCCGCGGCGACGCCTACCCCCCAGGAGGTGAGGCCATGAACGACCATCGTCCCGGCTGCTTGGGCGGCCTGTTGCGTTTGGTGCTGCTCACCTGGCTGTTTGAGTTTCTGGAAGAGCGGTTCGGCTTTGGGAAGGGCTGTTCGTGCAGCGGCGTGGGCTGCGGCGTGGTTTTGCTGGTGCTCTTCATCTTGCTGGCGTGCTATTTCCTGGCAACCACCCGCTGGGGGCACCTGACGGCCGTGCCGCCGCTGACGCTTTTCGTATAGTCACTCAAAAAACCGCCAAACCTGGGGGCCCTGGCGGGGCCAACGCCGTCGCGGCTTCCCCAAACAGCCCGCTGCGGTGGCAAAAAAAAACAGCGGGGCACACGCGTGTGCGCCCCGCTGAAGGTTTTGGGGGAACGCGGACCCCTGTCCGTTTCACGCTACCGGTGTGGCACAGGGCGTGGTCAGCATCCGCTCGAAGATCGGCAGCACGGCTTCGTAAGAAAAGTGCTCGCGCGCCAGCTGGTAGTTGTGTTCCACCATCCGGCGGCGGCGCACCGGGTCGCGCAACACTTCCACCACCGCTTCTACGGCCTCGGCGCCGACTTCACCGTCAATTTCTACCAGATCAAAGCCCAGCGGGGCGATGTCTTCCACGTACACGCTGTAACGGTTGACCAGCATCGGCAGGCGGAAGTAGATGGCTTCCAGCAGGGCGTTGCCGAAGCCCTCGTAAAGGCTGGGGTAGGTTACAAAGTCGGCGTGGACGTAAGCATCCCACAGGCTGTAGGCCGGGGCGCCGTTGCCGCGGGGGGGGCGGGCGTAAAAGTGGTGAGGGGTGTAATAGAAGGGCACCCGCCAGCGCCGCGCCAGGGTTTGCAGCTGCTCCAGGTAGGCCATCCCTTCGTCGCCCGCGTGGTGGCTGACCACCAACACCGGCTCTTTGCTCAGCAGTTGACGCCTGCGGCGGCGCAGTTCCCGCACCAGGGCGATGGCGTGCTCAATGCCCTTGCGCGGCACCACCCGGGTGGGCTGCAGGATGAGCAGGTGGTCGTCGCTCAGGCCGAGGCGGGCGCGCAGGTCGCGGTTGGCCGCGGTGATGCCGACGGCGGCGTGGTTGAAATCAAACACGTTGGGGATGACCGTGCTTTCCAGCCCCCGGCGGGCCTGCAGGTCGCGCTGGGCCGGGCGGTTGATGACAATGTGCCGCACTTCCGGCAATGCCGGGGGGAAGGCCTCTTCAAGGACATCCGCCGCCGGGCTGCCCAGGAAGCGCTCCCGCTCCCAGTAGAAATCGTGGTGGTGCGCCCAGGTGGGCAGATGGGTTTCGGCAATCAGCCGCCGCAGCGCCACCCCCAGCGGCAGGTTCATGGGAATGGTGAGGGCGTTCTCGGTGATGAGCAGATCAATGCGGAAGGTGGCGACGAAGCGGTGCAGCGCGGCGAGGATGGTCTCGGCGGCGGCTTCCAGGCGGGCGTAGAAATCGGCGGGCAGGGGGGCGCGGCTGAATGCCTGGTCGTGCAGGGCGCGGATTTCCTGGTGCTGGAAGTGCATCTCGGGCACGCGCATGCCGGGGAGGTGGTCTTCATCCAGTTCTCCGGCGCAAAAGTAAGCCGTGTGCCCCAAACGCTCCAGGATGGCGCGCCATTTGGTGGTTTCCAGCGAAACGCCATCGGTGCCCGCAAAGCGGGTGGCGACAAAGCCGATGTGCATGGCAGGTGGTGGGCGTGCCTGGTTGTGGAATGGCGCGGGGGGTGCCCCGACGCGGGCGCAATTATACCCCCAATGTGGCCTCGCCGCGGGTAAAAACGTAAAAACTGCGCGCGAATGGGTGCGGCAGGTAGATGTGGTCGGTGACGAGGTAGCCGCGGGCGAAAAGGTCTTCAAAAATGCTGCGGGTGTGCAGCCGCCAGCGGAGGGCCAGGCCGTGGTCGGCAGCGCGCAGTGCCTGGAAGTCGGGCGGAATTTCCACCAGCAGCAGGTCGCCTGCAGGCGGCGCGGGCGGGGGCATGGGCACGGGGAACGCCCCTTCGCCGCGCGCCGAGGGGTTGAAAATGCGCGCCCCGGCGCTCAGGTAGTGCGCCAGGTCCAGGGCGCGGGGCGGCTCGGTTTCCAGCCGCCGCAGCACCCGCGGCGCTTCGACCCACAGTTCCACCTGGAAGCGGTCGGAAGGCAGACCGGCGTTCAGGCCATCGCGCATCTGGCCGTACACTTCCCGCAGGTAGGTGCGGCACACCGCCCCCAGTTTGCGGATGTTGAGGTGCGCGTTTCGGCTGAGCAGCGGGTCGTAAGTCCAGGTAATCAGCGGCAGCCCCTGATGCCGCACCCACTGCCATTGCGCCCGTTTGAGGTGAAAACTCAGCCCCAGGTTGCGGAAATCGGGGTGCACGCCCAGCTGGTGCGAGCAGTGCTTGAACTGCCAGCCGTCGGCCGTGCGGGCCATGCAGGGGAAGCCGTACACGAAGCCCGCCATGCGCCCGCTTTCCAGGTGGTACGCGCCGAGCGCCGCACCGCCGTTGTGGGCAATGGTCAGCAGCAGGTGGGAAGGCACGATGTCGGTTTCCGAGCCGGGCCACACGGCGCGCTGGATGGCTTCCACCGCGTCCATTTCGGCGGGGGTTTCCAGAAAGCGGATTTCAAAGGTATGCCCGCGGAGGTGCATGGCTTACCTCGCGAACAGGGTGCGCAGCAGGCGCCTGCGCCACGGCACGCCTTGCAGGTGCTGCAGGCGGTAGGCGAAGCGCTCGGGCAGCAGGCCGAAGGTGCGGGGCAGGGCGTCGGGCGGGGCGATGCGGTCGGCGGCGAAGTAGTCCATCCAGAAAAGGGAAACGGGCAGGCGGGGGAAAAAGTAGCGCAGCCAGGTGATGAGATGGCGCAAATAGGCCGGGGAAGCCCCCACGAAGCGGCGGCGCAGCCCTAAGGTGTGGGCTAAAATCTCGGCGGTTTCCCGCAGGCTGAGGTGCTCGGGGCCGCCGAGGGCGAGGGTTTCGCCCCGCGGCGGGCGGCTTTCCACGGTCAGGGCGATGGTGGCGGCCAGGTCTTCCACCCACAGGGGGTGCAGCAGCGTTTTGCCGCCCGCAGGCAGCGGGAAAACCGGCGTTGCGTGGAGCAGCAGGGCCAGCGTGGTGGTGAAAGGATCGCCGCGGCCAAAGGGCAGGCCGATGCGGAAAACGGTGAAAGGCACGCCGCTGCGCTGCAGGGCCAGTTCGGCCAGGCCGTGGGCTTTGAACCACGGGAAGGCGGAGGACGGTTCGGCGCCTAAGGTGCTGAGATGAAGGATGTATGGCGTCCGGGCGTCGGCGGCGGCTTCGGCCAATGCCTGGATGTGGCGCACCAGCCGGAAGGGGTCATCGTCGGGGACGGCCTTGCCTGCTCCGGCGACGGAAACGACTGCGTCCACGCCCACCAAAGCGGCGCGCACGCCGCGTACATCGGCGGGCGCAGTGAGCACGGCTTCTACCGCGATGCCGGGCGGCAGGGCGGGGCCTTCCGGCCCGGGCGGGATGAGCGCCCGCAGGCGGTGCCCCGCCTGTGCCAGCTGGCGGATGACGGCCTGCCCCACAAAGCTCGTGCTGCCTGTAACCAGAATGTGCATGGCTGCATTATACCGCCTGCGGCAGGCTCAGGCGGTGTTGGAGCGCTCGGGCGGCCGGCGGGTGAGCCACAGCCCGGCCGCGACGAGGCCTGCATACCCTCCGTAGGCCAGCACCACGCTCAAAGAGGGCGCGGCGCGGTAGCCGAACAAGGCCTTCAGCACGCTGCCGAGGGGCGAGGCTTCGCTCAGCACCGCGCCGGTGTTCCAAAGATGCTCTACCCATACGGGAATCCAGCCGATTTCGTTCCATTCGTGCACGCCATTGGCGACCAGCCCGGCGGCGAAGAGGAAGAGCAGCGCGGTCGTCACCTGGAAGAAGCGCCGAATGTCCATCCGCACGGTTGCGGCAAACAGGGCCCATCCCAGCACAACGGCGGTGGCCAGTCCCAGCAGCGCGCCGGAAGCCGTTTGGGCTGCCGTAGAGGTGAAGGCCGCGGCGGTGAGGAAAAGCGCCAGTTCCAGGCCTTCCCGCAGCACGGCAAAAAAAGCCAGCCCAAAAAGCGCCCCGGCGTTGCCCCGCCCGGCTGCCGCTGCCACGCGGCTGGCGACGGTGCGTTGCAGGGTGGAAGCGTGGCTTTTCATCCAGAACAGCACCCATGTCAGGATGCCCGCGGCGATGAGCATGGTCGCACCTTCAAACGCCAGGCCTGCTTTCCCTTCCATTTCCAGGCCCCAGCGGGTGAGCAGAATGGCCGCGGCTGTGCTCAGAGCCGCGGCCACTCCGATTCCCCACAAGACCGGCATGGCCAGCGCGCTGCGGCCGGTCTTCCGCAGCGCACCGAGTACCACGCCGATGATCAGCGCGGCTTCTAATCCTTCACGTAAGGCAAGAAGGTAACTTGGAAGCACAAAAAACCTCCGAGGGAATGGTTGTGATGGACTGCCAGGGCAATCCTGCCAATTTTATCATAACAATCACAAAAAAATGGTAGAATAGGCAGCAGTTTGCTGCCGACCGGCAGCACCACATCCCTGTTGGGTCAGACCTGTTGGAGAGGTTAGATGATGAACACTTCCGATGCTTCCCTTTACAAAGCCGCCGCATTGCTTTCCGGCGAGATAGATGAAGCCCGCGTTCGCCGCGCCGTGACCGACATTCTGGCCGCGGTGGGCGAAGACCCCCAGCGCGATGGCCTGCTGCGCACCTCCGACCGCGTGGCCCGCATGTACGGCGAACTGCTGGCCGGCTACCGCACCGACCCTGTCGCGCTGGTCAACGATGCCCTCTTTGAGGTCAACTACGATGAAATGGTCATCGTGCGCGATATTGAGTTTTACTCCCTCTGTGAGCACCACATGCTGCCCTTCATCGGCCGTGCCCACGTGGCCTACATTCCTAACGGGCGGGTGCTGGGGCTTTCCAAAATTCCCCGCATTGTGGATATGTTCGCCCGCCGCCTGCAGGTGCAGGAACGCCTTACCCGCCAGGTGGCCGATTTCCTGAACGAACTGCTGCACCCCCAGGGCGTGGCCGTGGTGATGGAAGCCTTCCACATGTGCGCCATGATCCGCGGCGTGAAAAAACACGACGCCCGGATGGTGACGTCCACCATGCTGGGCAGTTTCCGCACCAATTTGGGCACCCGGCACGAGTTTTTGGCCAACATCGGCCGCGGCGCCGAGCCGCTCAGCTTGTGAAGCCGCCGCGCTGGTATAATCAACGCGCATCCCTGCGTTGAGGAGAACCCGCGTATGCTGGACAAACTCGCCGGAATTGAGAACCGCTTTGCCGAAATTGAACGCGAACTGACCGAGGTAGGCGACGATTACCGCCGTGCCGCCCGCCTGGCGAAAGAGCGCGCCGACCTGGAGCCCCTGGTGCAGAAAGCCGGTGAGTATCGCCGCGTGCTGGCGCAGCTGGAAGAAGCCCGCCAGATGCTGGACGAAAGCGGAGACCCCGAGCTCAGAGAACTCGCCAAGGCCGAACTGGACGACCTGGAGCCGCGCAAGGCGCAACTGGAAGCCGAAATCAAGCGATTGCTGCTGCCCAAAGACCCGCGCGACGACCGCAACGTCATTATTGAAATCCGCGCCGGCACGGGCGGCGAAGAGGCCGCACTTTTTGCCGCCGACCTTTTCCGCATGTACACCCGCTACGCCGAGCGCAAAGGGTGGAAAGTGGAGGTCATGTCGGCCAACGAAACCGGCCTGGGCGGTTTCAAGGAAATCACCTTCCTCATCAAAGGCCGGGGCGCGTATTCCCGCCTGAAGTACGAAGCAGGCGTGCACCGTGTCCAGCGGGTGCCGACCACTGAATCGCAGGGGCGCATTCACACTTCCACCGCCACCGTGGCCGTGCTGGCCGAGGTGGACGACGTGGAGATTGACATCCCCGACAAAGACATCAAAATTGATGTTTACAAATCGGCCGGGGCGGGCGGCCAGAACGTGCAGAAGAACGCCACCGCGGTACGCATCACCCACCTGCCCACCGGCATCGTGGTGGCCTGCCAGGACGAGCGTTCCCAGTTGCAGAACAAACTGCGGGCGATGAGCATTCTCAAGGCCCGGCTGTACGAAATGGAAGAAGCCCGCCGCCGCGCCGAGCAGGAAGCCGCCCGCCGCTCCCAGGTGGGCACTGGCGAGCGCTCGGAGAAAATCCGCACCTACAACTTCCCCCAATCCCGCGTCACCGACCACCGCATCAACAAATCGGTTTACAACCTGCCCGCGGTGCTGGATGGCGAACTGGACGAGTTCATTGACGAACTCGCCACGCGGGAGGAAGCCGAGCGCCTGGCCGCGCTGGAAGCCGCGTAGGCATTCGTGGCTTCACGAGTTGGTTGCCTGGTTGCCTGGCGGCCCGGTGCTTACCTGGAGATGAATTGCGTGTTTGTTCAGTCCTGGTAAGGAAAACCGCAGATTGCGCAGAAAAATATCCACCGATTGCACAGATTTGCACAGAACTGCTCTTTGCGTCCTTTGCCTTCTTTGCGTTTCTTTGCGTTCCCTACATTGACTGAACAGTTACAACATCTCTGCGCAATCTGTGTAATCTGTGTAATCGGTGGTTCTTTTCCCCTGGGTGAATACGCTCTTTGAATTGGCCTCTCATGCTGACGGTCGGCCATGCCCTGACCCAGGCCCGCGAAGCCCTGGCGCCCCACAGTGAAACCGCCGCGCTGGACGCCCAGACGCTGCTCGCAGCCATCACCCGCCGCCCGCGTGCCTGGGTGCTGGCGCACCCCGAAGCGCGCCTCACGCCCTGCCAGCACCGGCGGCTGAACCGCGCCTGTACCCGCCTGGCGCAGGGCATCCCGCTGCCCTATGTGCTCGGGCGCTGGCACTTTTACGGGCGGGAGTTTGCCCTCACCCCGGCGGTGCTCATCCCGCGGCCGGAAACCGAAACGCTGGTTGAGCACGCGCTCCAATGGCTGCGCGGCCATCCCGGCCGCCGGCGCGCCGCCGATGTGGGCACCGGCAGCGGCATCATTGCCGTGACGCTGGCTGCCGAAATCCCCGACCTGCGGGCAACGGCCACCGACCGCAGCGCCGCCGCGCTCGGCCTGGCCCGGCTGAACGCCGTCCGCCACGGCGTGGCCGACCGCATCGCCTGGCTGCAAACCGACCTGCTCGCGGCGGCGCCCGGCTCTTACGACCTCATCGCCGCCAACCTGCCTTACATCCCCACGGCGGCGCTGGCGAGCCTGCCGGTGGCGCGCCACGAGCCGCGGGAAGCCCTGGACGGCGGCCCGGACGGCCTGGCGCTCATCCGCCGCCTGTTGGCCCAGGCCCGCAGCCGCCTTGCGCCGGGCGGCCTGCTGCTGCTGGAAATCGCCGCCGACCAGGGGGAAGCCGCCCGCGTCGCGGCCCTCGCGGCCTTCCCCAAAGCCGAGGTGCGCGTCCTGCCCGACCTCGCCGGGCGCGATCGCGTGCTGGCCATCGCAATTCCTGGTGCCTGATGCGCAATGCCTTATTTGCCAGTATCTGTTCAGCCTATCTGCAATGAGCACACAGAACGCAAAAAATAACGCGAAGGCGCCAAGAAGGCAAAGGACGCAAAGAGCATATCTGTGCAAATCTGTGAAATCGGTGGAGGTTTTCTGCGTAATCTGTGTTTTTTTCTTACGAGGCTGAACAGATACATTCGCCATTCCTGCTTCCCTCCCTCATGCCCCTTGTCCTCCCTGTCTCCGACCATGAAGCCCTCTCCCGCGCCGCCGAAGCCCTGCGCCGCGGCGAATTGATCGTGCTGCCCACCGATACCGTGTACGGTGTGGCGGCCTGGCCGTGGAGCGAAGCCGCTTTAGCGCGGCTGTATGCCGCCAAAGGCCGCCCCCAGGAAAAGGCCATGCCGGTGCTGGTGGGCGAAAAAGCGCACCTCGCCCGTGTGGCTTCTGACCTGCCCCCCTGCGCCCGCTGCCTGGCGGCGCGTTTCTGGCCCGGCGCGTTGACCCTCGTGGTGCCGAAGCACCCCGACCTGCCGGAGCGCCTTTCGCCCTCCCAGACCGTGGGCGTGCGGATGCCCGACCATCCGGCGGCGCTGGCGCTGCTGCGCCTCACCGGCCCGCTGGCCGTTACCTCGGCCAACCTGTCGGGCCGGCCGCCGGCCCGCACCGCCGCCGAAGCCGCAGCCCAACTGGGAAATGCTGTGGCGTTGATTCTGGATGCCGGGCCCGCGCCAGGCGGCCAGCCTTCCACCGTGGTGGATTGCACCACGACGCCGCCGCGGGTGCTGCGCCCTGGCCCCGTCGCCGCGGCAGAGGTTGCTCGCTGTGTAGAAAATTGCGAATGAAGGAATTGCGAATGGCGAATTGCGAATGGCGAATGAAGGAATTGCGGATGAAGACCAAGCGACTAAGCGACCACCTGACTATCTGACTCCCCGACTTTCCCCCATGCCCATCCCCGAACACCTGCGCGCCACGCTGGACACTCTCCCCGAAAAGCCCGGCTGCTACCTGATGAAAGACCGCAGCGGCGAGGTCATCTACGTCGGCAAAGCAGTCAACCTGCGGCGGCGGGTGCGTTCCTACTTCCACAAAAGCGCCCAGAAACACCCCAAAACCCGCAAACTGGTCTCCCAGATTGCCGAAATTGAATGGATTACCGTGGGCAGCGAACTTGAGGCGCTCATATTAGAGATGAACCTCATCAAAAAGCACCGCCCGCGTTACAACGTCCGCCTGAAAGACGACAAACGCTACCCCTACATCAAAGTCCACTGGCAGGACCCCTACCCCAAAGTCACCATCACCCGCCGGGTGGTGCAGGATGGCGCCCGCTATTTCGGCCCCTACACCAGCATGTGGGCGGTGCATCAAACGCTGGATGTGCTGCGCAAGATTTTCCCCTTTTTGACCTGCAACCGCCCGATGACCGGCCGCGACCCGCGGGCGTGCCTTTACGCCGACCTGGGGCTGTGCGCCGCGCCCTGCATTGGCGCGGTTTCCCAGGAAGAATACCGCCGAATGATTGCCGACCTGTGCGATTTCCTGGAAGGCCGCACCGAGCCGGTCATCCGCCGCCTGGAAGCCGAAATGCGCGCCGCCGCCGAGCAACTGGCTTACGAAAAAGCCGCCCGCCTGCGCGACCAGATTCAGGCCATTCACCAACTGGTGGAACGCCAGCGGGTGGTTTCCCAAAGCGGGCTGGATTCGGACGTCCTGGCCCTGGCCCGCGACGAGCGCAACGCCTGCGTGGAGGTGTTTTTCATCCGCAACGGCAAACTCATCGGGCGGGAATACTTCCTGCTGGAAAACGCGGAAGGCGCCCCCGACCCGCAGGTGCTGGCTGCTTTCCTGAAGCAGTTTTACGGGCAGAGCAGCCACGTGCCGCCCAGGGTGCTGCTGCCCCGCGAGGTGGAAGAAGCCCAACTCATCCGGGAATGGCTGAGCAGCACCCGCCGCGCCACGGTGGAAATCAGCCTGCCCGCCGACGCGGAGCAGGAAGCCCTGCTGGAACTTGCCGCCCAGAACGCCGCCGAAACCCTGCGGGCGCTGCAGGCCCGCAAGGAAGCCGAGGCCGAGAAAGTCACCGAAGCTCTCGCTGCCTTGCAGGAAGCCCTCGGGCTGGCTTCCCCGCCCAACCGCATTGAAGGCTATGACATTTCGCACCTCCACGGCACGGCGGCGGTGGGCAGCATGGTGGTGTTCGTGCAGGGGCAGCCGCGCAAGGGGCATTACCGCCGCTTCAACATCCGCACCGCGGCGGGCGACGACTTCGGCAGCATGGAAGAAGTGCTCACCCGCCGCTTCCGCCGCTGGGAAGCCGCCCGCGCCCTCGCCGCGGAAAATGCCCCCCGCAAGCGCCCCGACCCTTCCTTTGCCCGCCTGCCCGACCTGATGCTGATTGACGGCGGCAAAGGGCAACTGGCGCGGGCGCTGAAGGTGCTTTCCCAGTTTGGGCTGGAAGAGCGCATTTTCGCCATTGGCCTGGCCAAGCGCGAGGAAAAAATCTACCTCCCCGGCCGCGCCGAACCCCTGCGCCTGCCTCGCAACCATCCGGGGCTGTTCCTGCTGCAGCGGGTGCGCGATGAAGCCCACCGCTTCGCCATCACCGCCAACCGCGGGCGGCGGGTGCGCGAGGGGCTGGCTTCCGCCTTGGAACGCATTCCCGGCGTGGGGCCGAAGCGGCGGCAGGCGCTGCTGCAGCATTTCGGCTCGGTGGCGGCCATCCGCGCCGCACCGGTGGAAGCCATCGCCGCGGTGCCGGGCATCAGCCGCGGGCTGGCAGAGGTCATCAAGGACGCCCTGGGCGAAGAGAAGTAGCGATCCGCGAATTACGAATGGCGAATTGCGATTTTAGGAGACAAGCCGCATGACCCAAACCGCCTGGATTGTGGACGACGATCGCGAAATGGCCGAAGCCATTGGCCTGATGTTGAAGTTGTTAGGGTGGGAGCACCGCATTTTTCTTTCCGGCCAGGCTGCCGGGCGCGCCTTGCTGCAGGGGCCGCCGCCCGCCGTGATTTTGCTTGACCTGAACATGCCCGTGGTGCCCGGTGATGAATTCCTGAAATTCGTGCGCAGCCGCCGCCGCTGGGATGCGGTGCGCGTGTTTATGCTGACTTCTGAATTTGCCGAAACCGAGCGCGAGCGGCTGCTGGCGCTGGGGGCCAACGGCTACCTCACCAAGCCGGTGGCGCTGGACGAACTGGAGCAGGCGTTGGGGGAGGGGTGACGTGGTAAAATACCGCCCCGGAGGTGTGTGATGGCGAAGCGCAAGAAAAGCAAGAAACCCCAAATGAGCCGCGCACAACAGCGTGCCATGCGCCGCCAGCAGGTGGTGATGGCCCTGATTGGCGGCCTGATTATCCTCTCCTTTGTGATTACCCTGATCAAGTAATTCTGGCCATGTCCCGGTGGTGGCGGTTGGCGGGATGGCTGCTCGGGGTTGCCCTGTTGCTGGGCTTCCCCGTGTGGGCGCGCGCGGAGGGCAGCCCGCCCGCCGGCGCGTGGGTGGTCACGCCCGAGCGCGTGCGCTGGGTGGCGCACGCCGCCACGCCCGCCGAAGCCCTGGAAGCTGCTCACCTGCCGCTGCCCGAAGGGGCGGTGCTGACGGTGAACGGCCGGCCCTGGAAGCCCCACCGGCCGCTGCCCGCGGCGGGCTGGGCGGTGGTGCAGGTGCAGCCGCCCGTGGAAGTGGATGTTACCGTGGACGGCGCGCCGTTGGTGCTGAACACTACGGCCCCGTCGTTGGGCGAGGCGCTCTGGCGCGCGGGCATTACCCTGCACGCGGCTGACCGCCTGACGCTTTCCCCCTGGCTGCCGCCTGCTGCGGCGGCCAAAGTTTCGCTCCGGCGGGCGCGGCGGTTCACCGTGCAGGTGGGGCAGCATACCCTCCCGCTGACCACGGCGGCCAAGACGGTGGGCGCGGCGCTGGCCGCGGCGAACCTTGCCCCCCAGGGCCTCGAAACCACCACCCCCGCCGACGACAAGGCGCTTTCCCCGAAAACGGCGCGGCTGGCGCTGCATCGCGTTTGGGAAAAGATCATGCTGCGCCAGTTGCCTGTGGCGTTTACTTCCAAAACCGAGGCGCGCGCCGACCTGCCGCTGGATACCATCAAGGTGGTGCAGCAGGGCAGTTACGGCCTGCAGGTGCAGCGCGTGCGGGTGCGTTACGAGGATGGCAAGGAAGTGGGGCGGGTGGTGGAAGACACCTGGCTGGCCCGCCCGCCCAGGCCGCGCATCGTGGGCTATGGTACCAAAATCACCCTGCAAACGCTTCAAACCCCCGATGGCCCGGTCACTTGCTGGCGGGTGCTGCGGGTGTACGCCACCTCTTACTCGCCCTGCCGCCTGGGGGTGGACCGCTGTTCCGACAAAACCTTCAGCGGGGCGACGCTGCGCAAAGGCATCGTGGCGGTCAAACGCTCGTGGTACGGCTACATGGCGGGGCAAAAAGTCTACGTGCCCGGCTATGGCTTTGGCACCATTGCCGACATCGGCGGCGGCATTCCCGGCCGCTATTGGATTGACCTGGGCTACACCGACAGCGATTACCAGTCGTGGCATCAATGGACAACGCTTTGCTTCGTGGCCCCGCCGCCCCCGCCCAATCAGATTCCGTGGATCCTTCCCTGAACGTGCCCCAATTGCTGCGGCAATACGGCCTGCGGCCTGACCGGCGCCTGGGGCAGAACTTTCTGGTCAGCCCGGGCGGTCTGGCGCGGGTGGTGGAAGCCGCCGACCTTGCCCCCGACGATGCGGTGCTGGAAATCGGCCCCGGGGTGGGCAGCCTGACGGTACTGCTGGCGGCGCGGGCGCAGCGGGTGGTGGCGGTGGAACTGGACGAGCGCCTGCGGCCTGCCCTGGAAGCCGTGTTGCGGCCTTTCCCTCAGGTGCGTTTGGTGTTTGGCGACATCCTGAAACAGGATATCGCCGCGCTGATGGGAGGCGTGCCCTACAAGGTGGCGGCCAACATCCCCTACTACATCACCTCGGCGGTCATCCGGCACCTGTTAGGCGCGGCGGTGCGGCCTGAACGGGTGGTGCTGACCGTACAGCGAGAGGTGGCCGGGCGCATCACCGCGCAGCCGCCGCACATGAGCCTGCTGGCGCTGAGCGTGCAGGTGTTTGGGGAAGCCCGCCTGGCGGCGCGCCTGCCCGCCGGCGCATTTTACCCCCGCCCGCAGGTGGATTCCGCGGTCGTGCGGCTGGATGTGGCCCCCCGGCTCCGCCTGCCCGAAGCGCAGATGGATGCCTTCTTCCGGCTGGCGAAAGCGGGCTTTGCCCAGCGCCGCAAGACGCTGCGAAACGCCCTCGCCGCGGGCCTGGGCTGGAAGCCCCCCCGGGCCGCGGCTTTGCTGGAAGCCGCCGGGCTGGACCCCCGCCGCCGCGCCGAAACCCTCTCACTGGACGAGTGGGTGGCGCTCACGGCGGCGTATGCGGAAATCTGCCTTCCCCGCAGCCCAGCGGGGTGAAAAACGAACGCCCCGCTTGCTGCGGGGCAGGGTTGTTTTCGGCGGCCGGGCGGCTCTATTGCCCGCCGGCGAGTTCCTTGTCGATGATTTGTTTGAACACGCTGAACGGCTGCGCACCCACCACCGGAATGCCGTTGATGAAAAAAGTGGGCGTTGAGCGCACGCCCAACTGCGCTGCATATTGCGCATCGGCCTTGACTTCACCCTGGTAGCGGTGTTCTTTGAGGCATTGTTGGAACTGGTCGGTATTGAGGCCAATGGCTTTGGCGTAAGCAAGGTAGGCTTGCTGCCCCAGCCCCTGCGATTGCTTGAAAAGGGCGTCGTGATATTCCCAGTATTTGCCCTGCTCGCCGGCGCAGTCGGCGGCTTCGGCGGCGGCAAAGGCTTCGGGGTGAATGCTCGTCAACGGGAAGTCGCGGTACACCAGCCGCACTTTGTCGCCGTAAGTTTTGAAAATCTGGCCTTCCACTTGCTCGGCCCAGCGGCGGCAATAGGGGCATTGATAGTCGGAAAATTCAATGATGGTGACCGGCGCGGTGGCAGGGCCGCGCACCGGGTCATCGTCGGGAGAGACGTTGTAGCGTTGGGTTTTCCCCTGGGTGGCCTGGGCCCGGGCGGCTTGCTGGGGGGGCTGGCTTTGTGCTCCGGCGGCCGCGGCCTGCTGCGGCGCGCCGGCATTCCCCGCCCCCCAAATCAGGAAACCCGCGAACAGCCCCGCGGCGAAGGCGACCGCGACCAGAAGGTAAAAAGCGCTGACCACCAGCGGCTGTGTATTCGGGGGAGGAAGTCGTTTTTTAGCCATGCGGCAGATTATACCACGCTGCGCTCAGGCGGTTTCGGCTGCCGCAGAGGCAGTTTTTTTCGGCCGGGCGGGCTGTGCCGCCGCGGGTTTGCTTTCCGCAGCGGGGGCTTCGGCTTGGGCCTGGTTTGCCGCGGGGGCCTGGCTTTCTGCAGATTTGCCGTTGCTCTTGGTGCCGGAGGGGGAGCGGTGGTCGGTGGCGTAAAACCCCGAGCCTTTGAAAACAATGCCCACCGGCTTATACACGCGGTGTAATGCTTCTGCGCCGCATTCCGGGCAGCGGGCAGGCTGGGGGTCGTTGAACCCCAGGCGTTGATCAAAAGTAAAACCACAAACGTCGCAGCGGTAAGTGTAAACCGGCATAATGCACCTCGTCCCGAAGCAGAATCCTCACAACCGGCCCTTGCGGGCGAGAAAGATTATAGCGCGCCCGCGGGCGTGTGGCAAGTGCGCGTCCCATGCGTTGCCCCCGCGGCCTGCCGGAAGCAGCGCTGACACGCCTGGGATTTTGTAACTGTTCAGCCCTGGGAGAATCGGCGGCGGAAGTCACGCGAAGGCGCAGAGAGGGCAAAGAACGCAAAGAAAAAATCTGTGTTTTCCGGTAACTGCTCAGCCCTGGCAGGGAATCCACAGATTTCACAGATTGGCACAGAAAACACAGAATTGCTCTTTG
>JALUXH010000049.1 GCA_027019065.1 Anaerolineales bacterium | reverse complement strand
CCCCATGCACCTCCTCTACTTCTCGTTAGACTACACCCCCCACGACCACCGCTTTCTGGCCGCCCTCGCCGAAAGCGGGCACGAGGTGGCTTACCTGCGGCTGCAGCGCGGCAGGCGGCAAACCGAAGACCGCCCCCTCCCGCCCCCGGTGCGGCAAATCCGCTGGCGGGGCGGGCAAAAGCCCTTTCGCTGGCGCGATTTTCCGGCGCTGTTCGCCGATTTCCGCCGGGTGGTGCGCCAGGTCAAACCCGACCTCATCCACGCCGGGCCGATTCAGGCCGTGGCCGCCTTCCCCGCGCTGCTGGGCTTTCACCCCCTGGTGAGCATGTCGTGGGGTTCTGACCTGCTGCGCGACGCCGACCGCAGCGGCTTTTACCGCCGCCTGACCCGTTTCGTGCTCCGCCGCAGCGACGCGTTGGTGGCCGATTGCGAAACCGTCGCCCGCCGCGCGGCCGATTTTGGCTTCCCCCGCGAGCACGTCACGGTCTTCCCGTGGGGCGTGGATTTGCAACACTTTTCGCCCGGCCCCGACGACGGCCTGCGCGCCCGCCTGGGCTGGGAAGACGCCTTCGTGGTGCTCCACAACCGCTCGTGGGAGCCGGTTTATGGCGTGGATGTGATGGCGCGGGCTTTCGTGCGCGCCGCCCGGCAGGAACCCCGCCTGCGGCTGATGCTTCTCGGCGGCGGCTCGCTGGCGCCGCTGCTGCACCGCATTTTTCAGGAAGCCCGCCTGCTCGACCGCGTGCACTTCTTTGGGCAGGTTTCCCAGCGCGACCTGCCGCGCTATTACCGCGCCGCCGACCTCTACCTCAGCGCCTCCCACAGCGACGGCTCCTCGGTTTCCCTGATGGAAGCCCTCGCCAGCGGCCTGCCGGTGCTGGTTTCCGACATCCCCTCCAACCGCGAATGGGTTGCCGAAGGGCAGGAAGGCTGGCTGTTTCCCGATGGCGATGTCGGCGCGCTGGCCGCTGCCCTGCTGGAAGCCGCCCACACGCCGCCCGAAACATTGCGTGCCCGTGCCGAAGCCGCCCGCGGCCGCGCCGAAGCCCGCGCCGACTGGCCGCGCAACTTCCGGCGCCTGCTCGCCCTCTACCGCCGCCTCGCCCCGACTATCTGACTCCCTGACTATCCGACGATTTGACTCCCCGCCTCCTTCCATGCAACGCTTCACTTTCGCCGACAAACGCTTGCCAATGCTCCTCATCTTTGCCGCCGCCGTCCTTTCCGCGGCGGCGTACGCCTACGCCCTGGCCCCCTGGGGGCCGTGGGCGTATTCCGACAGCGCCGCTTATGTGGACGCCGCCCGGCACATCCTGGCCGGGCAGGGCGTGGTTTCCCTGCAAAGCGACGGCAGCATCACGCTGCTGACCCATTACCCGCCGGGGTACCCCGCGCTGGTGGCTGCGGCCATGCGCCTCACCCACAACGATTGGATCGCCGCCGGCCGCCTGCTGGATGTGGCCTCGCTGGCGCTCTTTTTGTTCATCGTGGGCTGGTGGCTCTACGAAGCCACTGGCTGGCCTGCCCTGGGGCTGTTGGGCATGGTGCTGCTGGCGACCGGTTTGCCGGTGGCGCGGGCGTTCACCAGCCTGATGTCGGAGCCGCCGTTTCTGGTGTTGCTGGCGGCATGGCTGTATGCGCTATGGCGCAGTGTGCAGCGAGATAGCAGCCGCTGGTGGTGGGCTGCGGTGGTTGTGGCTGCGCTCAGCGTGAGCGTGCGCTATGCCGGGTTGCACGCCGGGTTTGTGCTCGTACTCGCACCTCTGGCCTTCCGGCCGGCGCAGCCGTGGCGCGCGCGGCTGAAACAGGCCGTGGCAGGCGGAGCGGTTTTCCTGCTGCCCTTTGGGGCGTGGATGGTGTACGCCCGCGTCGCGGGGCAGCCGCCGGGCGGCTGGACTTCCCCGGCCCAATGGCTTCCCGCTTTGGGGGTGTTTCTGCGCCGCACGGGGCACACCTTCCTGACCGCCGTGTTCCCTGCCTGGCAGAACCCGCCGCTGGCTGCCGTGGCCGCGTTCTGGGTTTTGGTTGCCCTGGTCGCGGCAGGGTGGGTGGCTGCACTTTTGCGCCGGCAACGGCAGCCCGAGGCCAATGCCTCCCTGGTCGCCCTGGCGCTGCTGGCCGCGCTGGACGCGTTCGCCTGGTTTCCCTTTTTGGCGTTCATGTTCATTTTCATCGCCCCGCCGCCCGCGCTGGATTTCCGCATGTACACACCCGCCTTCGTCATGTGGCTGGTGAGCGGGCTGGCCGCACTGGCCACCTGGCTGCGCGCCACGTGGCCGCGGCGGGAACGGGCGCTGCAGGTGGCCGCCGCGCTGGCGGCTGTGGCGCTGCTGGCGTGGATGAAATCGCCTACCTCGGCCGCCCACCAGACGCTGCTCTATTTGCGCTATTTCGGCGAAGGCTACACCGCCCGCCCCTGGCACCAAAGCATGGCCGCGGGCGTGCTTCACAAAGTCGCTGCCATGCCGCCGGAAACGCCGCTCTATTCCAACAACTGGCCCGCACTGCTCATCTGGCTGGAACGCTCCGCCTTCGGGCTGGATGACCTGCCGCGCTACATGCTGTGGCCGGAGGCTTCTCACCACGACACGCGTCTGATACAATGGCGGGCGCGCGGCGGCGTGGTCGTGCTGCTGTGGCAGCCCGGCGCCGACCGCAGCCGCCTGTGGTGGAAGGCGCTCTTGAAACACAACGGCGGCACGCCCTGCGGCACCGACACCATCGGCGCGCTGTACTGCCGCCCGCCGGTGAAGCCATGACCTCTCCCCTGCTGACCCTTTTTTCCGCCCCCAAGCCTTTTGACCGGGAACACATCGCCCTCATCCAGCGCAACGCCATCCGCTCGTGGCTGGCGTTGGGGCCGGCGGTGGAAGTGCTGCTCCTCGGCGACGAGCCGGGCCTGGCCGAAACCGCGGCCGAACTGGGCGTGCGCCACCTGCCCGAAGTGGCCCGCAACGAGCAAGGCACGCCGCTGATTTCATCCATTTTCGCCCGCGCCCGGGAAGCCGCCCGCGCCCCCTACCTGGCCTACTTCAACGCCGACATCATCGTGCTGCCCGATTTCCTGCAGGCGGTGCAGGCTGTAACCGCCGCAGTGGCCGACCGCTTCCTGATGGTCGGCCGCCGCTGGGATGTGGACATCACCACCCCGCTGGCCTTCGGCCAGGGCTGGGCCGACCGCCTGCGGGAGGAGGTTTCCCGCCGCGGCCGCCTGCACTCACCTTTCGGCATTGACTACTTCGTCTTCCCGAAAGCGGCCTACGCCGATATGCCCCCCTTTGCCGTGGGGCGCGCCGGATGGGATAACTGGATGATTTACCACGCCCGCGCCCGGCGCTGGAAGGTGATCGACGCCACACCCGACGTCCTGGCCGTGCACCAGAACCACGATTACGCCCACCTCGCGGGTCGGCGGGTGTACGATGTGGAAGAGTCGCAGGTCAATGTCCGGCTGGCGGGGGGGCGCAGCCGCATGTTCAGCCTGTGGGAAGCCACCCACCGCCTGGAAAACGGCCGGCTGCGGCGGTACTTCCGCCCGCACATTGCCCTCTTGCGGCGGGTCGAATTGGGCCTGCAGCGCCGCGGGTACCCGCGGTCGCGAGTTGCTCTTGCCCTGCTGAACTTTGCCCGCAACCGCCTGAAGGCGTTGCAGTAACGAGGGCGACCGGTCAGGTCTTCCCCCATTTTTTCCACAAGGAGCCCCCATGCGCGTGGGACAAAACCCGGTCAAAGTCAGCCGCCCGCCGCTGCCGCCGCCGCAAGAGGTCACGGTGGTGGTGGTCAATTTCATTCCCTACCTGAGCGGCTACTTTGAGCACAGCCTGGAAGTGCTCCAGATCAGCCTGGAAAGCCTGTGGGCCAACACCCGCGTGCCCTTTGACCTGCTGGTGTTTGACAACGCCAGTTGCCCTGAAGTACGCGACTACCTGCTCAAAGAGCATCAGGCGGGGCGCATTCAATACCTGGTGCTCTCGGAGAAAAACGTCGGCATTCCCGGCGCCTGGAATTTCGCCTTCCAGGCCGCACCGGGCAAGTTCGTGGCCTTTGCCGACTACGACATCTACTTCTACCCCGGCTGGCTGGAAGCCCACCTGCAGGTGCTGAAAACCTTTCCTCGGGTGGGCATGGTGACCGGCACCCCCGTCCGCCCGCCGGTAGAGATTTCTTCCAGCACGCTGGCCTGGGCCAAACGCGAGCCGGAAGCCACCATAGAGCATGGTGTGCTGCAAGCGTGGGAAGACTACCGCGCCCACGTGCTCAGCCTGGGCTTCACGGAAGAAGAAGCCCGCCGCACTTACCACGAAAGCGAAGATATTCGCGTGCGCTACAAAGATATGGAAGTCTTTGCCGGTGCGGGGCATTTCCAGTTCGTCGCCCCCAAAGCGGTGCTTCGGGAAGTGCTGCCCCTGCCCATGCGCCACGCGATGGGTGACGAGCGGCTGTTAGACCGCCGCATCAACGCGAAGGGCTACCTGCGCCTCTGCCTGCCGCGGCGCTACGTGCAACACATCGGCAATGTGCCTTCCGCGGAAATCCTGGCGCTGGCGCAAAAGCCCACCACCTCACCGCCGAGCACGCCTCACCGCGGCCGTCGCTGGCTCTACGCGCTGGCCGACTTCCCCTTTGTGCGGCGGGGGTTGTTGTTCCTCTACAACCGCATTTTCCAACTTTACTACAAACGGGTAAGCGAATGAGCACGCCTCGCGTCATGATCAGCGCCGATCACGGCCTGGCCGTGGTCTATTTTTTGCAAAGCGACGTCGTCAGCCGCCTGCTGGAAGCGGGGGTAGAAGTCATCGTTCTCACCGACGACACGCTGACCCAACGGCTGGAAAAGCGCTTCGGCCGGCCGGGGCTGATTTTCGAAGGGCTGCGGCTGGCACAGGTGCGGCGGTACTTCCACGAAGAAAACTACCGCCTGCAATGGTGGCTGCAATTCTTCCGGCGGGCGGGCGCTTCCAACCGCATCAACTTGGAAGCCGTGGAGAGTTACATCCGGCAGGTGGAAGCCGAAGCCCACGGCAAGCGCAAGGCCCTGATGCCCGCCGCTAAAGCCGCCGTCGGCGTGCTGCGGCGCAGCAAGGCCGCCCGGCAGGCGCTGGTGCGCCTCCAACAACGCTTCACGCCCCACCTGTACGACGACCTTTTCGCCCGCTACCGCCCCAACCTGGTCGTTGCCGCCACCCCCGGCTGGCGCGACGACCGCTACCTGCTGCGCGACGCCGCCGCGGCCGGCATCCCCACCGCAGCGGTCATCGTGGGCTGGGATAATTCCAGCAGTTACAGCCTGCCCGGCGCGCCGGTGGCTCACATCACCTGCTGGTCGGAAATCCAGAAAGAGGAACTGGTACAAGGCTCCGACTGGCAGCCGGAACGTGTGCACATCGGCGGCATTCCTTCCTATGACGGCTACTTTCTGCGCCGCTGGGAAATGCCGCGGGAAGATTACTTCCGCCTCCACGGCCTCGCCCCCAACCGGAAACTGATAGCCTACGCGGCCAGTTTCATCACCTTTTCGCCCAACATCCAAAACGTGGAAGCCCTGGCCCGGCTGGTCGCCGAAGACGCGCTGGACTTCCCCGCCCAGTTGTTGATTCGCCTGCACCCCAACCACTTTCTTGACGCCGTCCCTCGCTTTGCCCGCGAACGCGAGCAAATTCGCGCCCTGGCGCGGGAACTTCCCCATGTGCACGTGGTCGAGCCGGTGCCCCTGGGCGGCTCGCTGGGCTACTACTCCGGCGAAGACATGCCCGAAAAATCGTCCATGATGCGCCACGCGGATGTGTTCACCACGGTGTATTCCACCATGGTGGTGGAAACCGCCATCCACGACACGCCGGTGGTCAGCGTGTGCATTGACCATCCCACGGGGTGGGAAAACAACTTCTACCTGCCCCTTTCGCAAATCGGCGGCTGGCCGACGCATTCCCGGTTTCGCGCTTCGGGCGCGGGGAAAGTGGTTTACGACGAGGCAGGCCTGCGGGAAGCCCTCAACGCCTACCTCCACGAACCGCAAGCCGAAGCCGAGGCGCGCCGGGCCTTCATTCGGCGGGAATGCACCTACACCGACGGCAGCGCGGGCCGGCGCACAGCGGCATTTTTCTTGAACCTTCTGGGATAAGGAGTTCTCATGCGCTTTCTCATCGCCGGATTAGGTTCCATCGGACGCCGCCACCTGCGCAACCTGCTGGCTTTAGGCCAGCGCGACATCGTGCTTTACCGCACCCACCGCGCCACCCTGCCCGACGACGAACTGGCCGCCTTCCCCGCCGAAACCGACCTGCGCACCGCCCTTAACCGTTACCGCCCCGACGCGGTCATCGTCGCTAGCCCTACTTCCCTGCACCTGGAAGTCGCTATCCCTGCAGCGCAGGCAGGCTGCCACCTGCTGCTGGAAAAGCCCGTTGCCCCCGATTTGCAAGGCGTGGACGAACTGCGCCGCGCGGCGCAGGAAACCGGTGCGCGGGTGCTGGTAGGCTTCCAGTTTCGCTTTCACCCCACCCTGCGGCAGGTGCGGGCGTGGCTGCAGCAGGGGGCCATTGGCCGCCCGCTGTTCGTGCGCGCCCACTGGGGCGAATACCTGCCCGACTGGCATCCGTGGGAAGACTACCGCCAGAGTTACGCCGCCCGCGCCGACCTGGGCGGCGGCGTGGTGCGCACCCTCAGCCATCCTCTGGATTACCTCCGTTTCCTGGTGGGCGAGGCCGAAGTGGCCTGGGCTTATACCGCCCGCCTGAGCGACCTGGAACTGCAGGGCGTGGAAGACACCGCCGAAATCGGCCTGCGCTTTGCCGGGGGGGCGTTGGGCAGCGTGCACCTGAACTACCACCAGCGCCCTGCCGCCCACTGGCTGGAGGCGCTGGGCACTGAAGGCACCATCCAATGGAACTACACCACCGGCGAGGCGCGGCTCTGGCAGGCCGCCAGGGGGCAATGGGAAACCGCCCGCCTTCCCAAAGGGTGGGAACGCAACGCCATGTTCCTGGCCGAGATGGCGCACTTTCTGGCCGTGGTGCGCGGCGAAGCCGAGCCGATTTGCACCCTTGAGGACGGCATCCGGGCGCTGGAATTCGCCTTAGCCGCGTTGGAACAACCTGCAGGCGGATGACCGGGCATGCTTTTCAACGGGTTGGCCGGGTTGATCATCGGCTTCTTGCTGGGCCTTACCGGCATCGGCGGCGGTGTGCTGATGACGCCTTTTCTGTTACTGGGGCTCCATCTCAACCCCATTCACGCCATCGGCACCGACCTGGCCTTTGCCTTTGCCACCAAGTCGGTCAGCGCCATGCAGCACCGCAGACAGGGCACCCTTTGGCTGCGCCCGGCTTTTTACATCTCTTTGGGAAGCGTCCCAACTTCGCTGATGGCTTCCTGGTTTGTGGTTTCTCAGGTGCATAACCGCCGATGGGTGGAACAGACCCTGCCGCGGCTGTTGGGCATCATGCTGGCCGTGGCCGCCCTGTTGGTGGTGGGGCGCGCCCTGGGCTGGATCAAAGCCCGCGGTGGCGAGCATCGCGACCGCTGGCCGTCCTGGTGGCAAGACGTCCTCCTGGGGGTCGCCATTGGCCTCTTAGTCGGCATGACCTCGGTGGGCAGCGGGACCCTGCTGGTCGCCGTGATGCTGTTATTTTTCGTTATCCCCGCCGAGCATCTGGTGGGGCTTAATGTGCTCGTGGGCGCCTTGCTGGCCTTTTTCCCCATGCTCACCTACGCGTGGCACGGCTTCGTTTTGTGGCCTTTGCTGGCGCAATTGCTTATGGGGGCTATCCCCGGTTCCATTATCGGTACCAAACTGGTCACGCGGGTGCCCACCCGTGCCGTTCGCCTGTTCCTCGGCTTTCTGGTATTATTGGCGGGTATCCGCCTGCTGGTCTGAAGCCCACCAGCAGATTTTCTCAATGAGGTGTGTTCATGAAATCCCCAAAGTTAATTCCTCCCCACGGCGGGGCGCTGGTGGACCGCGCTTTGCGCGGCAGCCTGCGGGAAGCTGCCCGCGAGAAAGCCCAAACGCTGCCCTGCATTCCCCTTTCGCGCATGAACCTCGCCGACCTGGAAATGATCGCCATCGGCGCGTACAGCCCCCTCACCGGCTTCATGCGCAGCGACGACTATACCCGCGTGGTGGCCGAAATGCGGCTTGCCGACGGCCTGGTATGGCCGGTGCCGGTCACGCTGGCCGTTTCGGAACGCCAGGCCAGCGCCCTGAAACCCGGCGATGAAGTGGCGTTGTGCGAGGGCAGCCGCCCGCTGGCCATCATGGTGGTGGATGAAATCTACCCTTACCACAAACACCACGAAGCGCGCGAAGTCTATCGCACCACCGACGAAGCGCATCCGGGGGTCGCACGCATTTACGCTCAAGGCGACTTTTTGCTCGGCGGCGACTTCTGGCTGTTCGACTGGCCAACGGCCACCGCCGCCGAATTCCCCGAAATCCGCTACACGCCCGCCCAAACGCGCCAGATGTTTGCCGAGCGCGGCTGGCGGCGCGTGGTCGGCTTCCAGACCCGCAACCCCATCCATCGGGCGCACGAATACATTCAGAAAACCGCGCTGGAAATCGTGGACGGCCTTCTGCTGCACCCTCTCGTGGGCGAAACCAAAAAGGACGACATCCCCGCCGACGTGCGGATTGCCAGTTACCGCGCCGTGCTGGCGGCTTACTATCCCAAAGATCGCGTCGTACTGGGCGTGTTTCCCGCAGCCATGCGCTATGCCGGCCCGCGGGAAGCCATCATGCACGCATTGGCGCGCAAGAATTACGGCTGCACCCATTTCATCGTGGGGCGCGACCACGCAGGCGTGGGCAACTATTACGGCACTTACGACGCCCAACGCATCTTTGACGAATTCCCGCCGGAAGACATCGGCATCACGCCGCTGTTCTTTGAGCACGCGTTCTATTGCCGCAAATGCCAGGCTGTGGTGACCGCCAAAACCTGCCCCCACGGTCAAGAGGATTGGGTTTACCTTTCGGGCACGCAGGTGCGGGAAATGCTGCGCCGCGGCGAGCCGCTGCCGGTGGAATTCACCCGCCCCGAAGTCAGCGAGGTATTGATTGAAGGGCTGAAACACCACAACACCTGACACAGGAGTACTTTATGGAACACGAAGGTTTTACCCTCTGGTTCACCGGCCTGTCGGGGGCCGGAAAATCTACCATTGCCCGCCGGGTTGCCGAAGTGCTGCGCGCCCGCGGCATGAAAGTGGAAGTGCTGGACGGCGATGTCATCCGCACCAACCTGAGCAAGGGCCTGGGTTTCTCAAAGGAAGACCGCGACACCAACGTGCTGCGCGTCGGCTGGGTGGCCGAGGTGCTGAGCCGCAACGGGGTGGCGGCCGTGTGCGCCCTGATTTCCCCCTATCGCGAGACGCGCGAAAAAGTACGCGAGCGCATCCCCAACTTCGTGGAAGTCTTCGTCGACGCGCCATTGGATGAAGTCATCCGCCGCGATGTCAAAGGGCTTTACAAAAAGGCGCTGGCCGGGGAAATCAAGAACTTCACCGGCATCTCCGACCCCTACGAACCGCCGGAGCACCCCGAAGTGGTCTGCAACACGGCCGAAGAAACGGTAGAAGAAAGCGTGCAAAAAGTTCTGGACTATTTAGAAAGCCGCGGCTGGCTGCCTTCCGGCGGATAAGCAGCAGCCACGCTTTTTCATAAAAAACGCCCCCGGCCTCAGGGTCGGGGGCGTTGGCGTTTCCGGCTTTCAGAAATTACTGGTGCGCCTCGGCGTAAGCCTCTTCAGCCTGCTTCTGCAGGTCTTTCAGCACCTGCGGAATCTGGTCTTTGCTGAAGCCCTGCTGGAAAATCTGGGCGTAAGCATCGCCCATGGCCTTGCGGACGGCGTTCCAGGAGGCATCACGCGGCTCAAACTTGCCGTAACCGGATTCCACCATGGCGCGCACGGCCGCCCATTGCGGGTGCGACTTGATGTAGTCGCCCAGGTATTTGAAGGTGGCTTTGCGGGTGGGGAAGTAACCGCTGGCTTCCACCCACTTGGCCTGGTTCTCAGGCGAGGTGAACCACTTGATGAACAGCCAGGAAGCCAGTTGCTGTTCGGGCGTAGATTTCACAATGGCGAAAGAAGGCCCGTAGACATCCATCACCGGCTTGCCGCTCTTGGAGGGGAAGGGGATGAGGGTCCACTCGTCGGTGCTGTTATTCTTCTCCATAGCCTTTTGCTGGTAAGGCAAACCGGCAATACTGCTGCTGGTGAACAGCGCCTGGCGGGTGGCAAATTCGGGGTTGGGGTATTTGTTCACGCCGCTCCAGATGCAGCCGCCATCATAGAGGTCTTTCAAATAAGTGAGGGCTTCTTCGGCCTGAGGCGTGTTGAGGGTGTATTTGCCGTTAGCATCCACAATATCGCCGCCGAAAGCCCAAATCCAGTTGGCAATCACCGAGGCGCCGGTGTTCAAGATGTAGCCGCCGGTGCCGTCGTTATCGGGGTTGTTGTCTTCGTTATTGGCTTTGGCTGCCGCGCAGGTCTGCGCCTTGAACTCGTCCACCGTTTTCGGCGGGTGATCAAAGCCGAGTTCTTTGGCCCAAGTGACGTTGTAGAACATCACCTGCGCGGAGCGCATCACCGGGAAGCCCAGGCGCTTGCCGTTCATGACGTCCTGTTTCCAGAAGGTGGGGTAGAAGTCGGCCTGTTCTTTTTTGGTGAAGCCGTAAACCGGGTCGTTGACGTAGGGGTTCATGTCGGCAATCACGCCGCCGGCATCGTCCCAGGCAGCCATCTGGTTGTTGTAGCCCACCACAATGTTGGGCAGGTCGCCGGAGTTGATGGCGGCGTTCATTTTGTCGAACATCTGGCCGTAACCCTGCTGGTTTTCGGCCTTCACGGTGATGCCCCATTTGTTGGTGGCGTTGAATTCATCCACCAGTTTTTGGAGCTGTTCACCGGTGCCGCGGCTCCAGACGTGCCAGAAAGTCACGGTCACGCCCTGCAGGTCTGCCGGCTTGACCCCGAGAGGGCTTTGCGGAGCAGCCGTGGGCGCCTCGGTTGCAGCCGGAGCTTCCGTTGCCGCGGGGGCTTCCGTTGCCGCAGGCGCCTGGGTCTTAACCGGCGCGGCGGTCGGCGTGGCCTTCGGGCCACACGCCGTCAACACGGCAGGCAACACGAAGGCCAGAAGGGCGAGCAAAGCGAGAAACTTTTTGGCTTTCATCTTGCACTTCCTCCTTGAGGTTTGGTTGGGAACATCGGATGCACGCAGCGAGTGTTGCCACTCGCTTAAAGTCTACCACGCTTTCCACCGTTCCTCCTTTAATCTTTTTCCTACAGTGCGTTAACAAACTTCTTGCAAAGTGCTGGTATGCTAAAAGTGCACTTTACAGAAGAAAACAACAGGCCCTCCGGCCTGAACCCGAAAAAGAGGAGGTTTTCTATGGCCAAAATCATCGGCATCGACCTGGGAACCACGAACAGTGTGGTAGCCGTCATGGAAGGCGGCAACCCGGTCGTCATCCCAACGGCAGAAGGCTCGCGGCTGTGCCCGTCGGTTGTGGCTTTCAACAAAAACGGCGAGCGGCTGGTGGGGCAACTCGCCAAACGGCAGGCCATCACCAATTCCGAAAACACCATCTACTCCATCAAGCGCTTCATGGGGCGGCGCTACGATGAGGTAGAAGAAGAACGCAACATGGTGTCTTACAAGGTGGTCAAAGGCCCCGCCGGCGATGCGCGGGTCCACATCCCCGCCACCGGCAAGGAATATACGCCCCAGGAAATCTCGGCGATGATCCTCGCCAAACTCAAGGCCGACGCCGAAGCCTACCTGGGCGAGCCGGTCACCAAAGCGGTCATCACCGTGCCCGCCTACTTCAACGACAGCCAGCGCCAGGCCACCAAAGACGCCGGTAAAATCGCCGGGCTGGAAGTGCTGCGCATCATCAACGAACCCACCGCCGCCGCACTGGCTTACGGCCTGGATAAGAAAACCAACGAGACCATCCTGGTCTTTGACCTGGGCGGCGGCACGTTTGACGTCTCCATCCTGGAAGTCGGTGACGGCGTCATTGAGGTCAAAGCCACCAACGGCGATACCCACCTCGGCGGCGACAACTGGGACGAACGCCTGGTGAACTACCTGGCCGACGAATTCCAGGAGGAACACGGCATTGACCTGCGGCAGCAACGCGACGCCCTCCAGCGCCTGCGCGAAGCTGCCGAAAAGGCCAAAATTGAACTTTCCACCGTCATGGAAACCGAAGTCAACCTGCCTTACATCACCCTCACCCAAGACGGCCCCAAACACCTGGTCACCAAAATCACGCGCGCCAAATTTGAACAATTGACCGAAGACCTGGTAGAACGGCTGAAAGGGCCCTTCTTTGCCGCCCTGAAAGATGCCAACCTCAACCCCGCAGACCTGAACGAAGTGGTGCTGGTCGGCGGGGCAACTCGTATGCCCATGGTGCAGCAACTGGTGCGCCAGTTGACCGGCAAAGAGCCCCACAAGGGCGTCAACCCCGACGAAGTCGTCGCCATCGGAGCCGCCATTCAGGCCGGCGTGCTGGCGGGTGAAGTAAAAGATGTCCTCTTGCTGGATGTGACCCCGCTGAGCCTGGGCGTGGAAACCCTGGGCGGCGTGATGACCGTGCTCATCCCGCGCAACACCACCATCCCGGTCAAGAAGACCGAGGTCTTTACCACCGCCGAAGACAACCAGACCGCCGTAGACATTCACGTTTTGCAAGGCGAGCGGCCGATGGCCGCCGACAACATGAGCCTGGGCCGCTTCCGGCTGGAAGGCATCCCGCCCGCACCGCGCGGCGTGCCGCAAATTGAAGTGACCTTTGACATTGACGCCAACGGCATCCTCAACGTCACCGCCCGCGACAAAGCCACCGGCAAAGAGCAAAAAGTGACCATCACCGCTTCCACCAACCTGAACAAAGAAGAAATTGAGCGCATGGTGCAGGAAGCCAAAGCCCACGAAGCCGAAGACCAGCGCCGCCGCCAACTTGTGGAAGCCCGCAACGCCGCCGATACGCTGGTGTACCAGACCGAAAAGACCATGCGCGACCTGGGCGACAAACTGCCCGCCGACGAGCGCGAGCGCATCCAGAACAAAGTCAACGAACTGAAAGAAGCCCAAAAAGGCGACGACCTGGAACGCATCAAACGCCTGACCGAAGAAGTGCAGCAAATGTGGCACACCCTCAGCCAGCAGCTCTACCAACAACAGCAACAAACCGGCGGAGCGGCTGCAGCGGGAACCAACGGCAGCGGCCCCGGCAGTTCAACCGACGGCGAAAGCGGCGAAGGCGAAGTTGTAGATGGCGAATTCCGCGAAGCCTGATGCCGCGCCGCTTCCAGGTCCCCTTCCACAGCCCCTGCTTTGACGCAGGGGCTTGTTTTTTGTGCTATAGTAAGAATGTATCTGAGCACCCTTTTCTGCTCATTCTGCACGACGCGCACGCAAAACATTGCCCCCCTCCCGCCGCGCGCCCACGTCGGCAGCCCCCCGGTCTCAATAAAGGAGGAACCCGTGAACAGCACACTCTATCGCCTGGTGGTTAAAGCGGGCGGCGTGATTGGCACCGCCTACGCGCTGGAAAATGCCGAAATTCACATCGGGCGCGATGCTCAAAACGACATCGTCATTGCCGAAGCCGACATCTCCCGCCGCCATGCCCGCCTGACCCGCAGCGAACACGGCTATGTGATAGAAGACCTCGGCTCCACCAACGGCACGTTCATCAACGGGCAGCGCCTCACCACCCCTTACGCCCTGCGTCCGGGCGATGAGGTCCGCCTCGGCCCCAAAGTCGTGCTGATGTACGAGCAGGTATCCGACCCCAACGCGACCGTAGCCGTCTCGGCCGAAACCTTGCAGGCTGCGCCGCCCCCGCCGCCGCCCCCCAAAAAGCCCATTCCGGCCGCACCGCCTCCGGCAGCAGTCCCCACCCCGCAGCGCCGCAAATCGTTCGGGTGGGTGTTCTTCCTGATCGCGGCGCTGCTTTTCCTTTGCGTGGCCGTGGGTGTTTTCCTGTACTTCGCCCCCACCAGTTTCTGGTGCAGTGTGTTCCCCTTTCTCTTCCCCTCGTGTTGACCCCCGGCGCAAGGGTGTTACAATCCCTCTGACCCATATTCGCTCTCAGGAGGTTGTCATGTCTCCCATGTTCGTGCCCGGGCCGGTAGACGTTGCAGAAGACGTCCTTCAGGCGCAAACCCACCCCATGATTCCCCACCGCAGCGCCGAATTTGAGACCGTCTTCCACCGCGCCGAACAAAAAGCCCGCCAATTGTTCTTCACACAATACCGCGTTTTCATCACGGCCTCTTCGGGCACCGGCCTGCAGGAAGCCGCAGTGCGCAACCTGGCCAAAGAAAAGGTGCTGGCCTGCGTCAACGGCGCTTTTGGCAAACGCTGGGCTGAGGTGGCCGAAACCAATGGCAAAACCGTTACCCGCCTGGAAATTGAATGGGGACAACCGGTAACACCGGAAGCCGTAGCCGCCGCCCTGAAAAAAGACCACTACGAAATCATCACCGTCGTCCACAACGAAACCTCCGTGGGGCTGGAAAACCCCATCAAAGACATCGCCGCCGTAGTCCGCGAAATCAGCCCCGATACGCTGATTTGCGTGGACGCGGTGTCCTCTTTGGGCGGCGCCAAACTGGAAATGGACGCCTGGGGCCTGGACATGGTGTTGACCTCGTCCCAAAAATGCCTCGCCCTGCCACCGGGCCTGGCGTTAGGCGCCGTTTCCGACCGGGCTATGGCCCGCGCCGAAAAAGTGCCTCATCGCGGCTGGTATTTTGACTTCCTGCGGTTGGAAAAACATCGCCTGAAAGATTCCACCCCCGCCACACCGGCGGTTTCGCTGGTCTTTGCCCTGGATTACCAGCTTGACCGCATTCTGGCCGAAGGGCTGGAAGCCCGTTTTGCCCGCCACGAGGCCATGGCCAAACGCGTGCGCGCCTGGGCGCTTTCCCGCGGCCTTGACCTGTTTGCGGCAGAAGGCTACCGTTCTAAAACCGTAACCGCCGTAGCCAACACCCACGGCCTGGATGTCGGCGAAATTAACGCTTTTCTGCTCAAACGCAACATGCGCATTGCCAACGGCTACGGTGCGCTCAAAGGCAAAACCTTCCGCATTGCCCACATGGGCGAATTGCAAATGAACGATATTGAAACTTTGCTGGCAGCAATGGATGAATTTTTGAAAAACAAGGGCTTGCTGTAACCCGGCGGCCTTTTTGCTTTCCCTGAAAACTTCAAGCCCCCTGTTCTCAGGGGGCTTATTGGTTGAAAAGGGGCAGACGGTGCGGGTATGATTTCCCATTTTCAAAACAGAAGGAAATGGTTGTCGTAGCCGTCGTAGGGTTTGGGGAAAAGGGGTAAAACACGAAAGCCACCCGTAGATGTGGCGTTGAAGGTTCGGAAAGGTGGCTGCAAAGGCGCTATTTAGGGGAAGCGGGGCGGAGGGTTTTCCCCCACGCCTGGGGATGGGCTGGGTAAAACTTTTCCACAGTTTTTCGGGCAAAATCCCCAACTTTATCGCGCCCTCCATATCTGGGAGCGGATGGCCTGGCACCCCAAAATTTTGGGGCGCGTTCGGGTTTTGCAAAAAAAGTTTTCCCCAAATCCCGCGGGTTTTCCCCAGAAAACGTCGGGTTATCCACAGGCCGGGGGGCGTTTTCCCCTTTGAGCAGCGTGCTACAATTTAATCGGCCTCACCGATTCCTCGGCAGGGCAAACGAACCCTTGCCTTCGTAAAGGGAGGGAGCCATGTTCGGGAAGACGATTGCCCCTGTGCGGCCTTCGCCGATTGCCGGGCAATGGTATCCGGCGCGGCCGCAGGCGCTGGCCGCGCTGGTAGATGGCTATCTGGCTGCAGCCGCCGACGACCTGCCTCCGCTGGAAGGCGAAGTGGTGGGGTTGGTGGCTCCCCATGCGGGCATTCAGTATTCCGGGCCGGTGGCGGGCTATGCTTTCGCGGCCGTGCGCGGCCGGGCGCCTGAAGTTGTGGCGGTGCTTTCTCCCATGCATTACCCCTACGAAGCGCCGCTGCTGACCACGGCTCACGAAGCCTATGCCACCCCCCTGGGCGAGGTGCCGGTGGCCCACGATTTGCTGGAAACCTGGGAGGCCGGGGTGCGGCGGCGGGGCGGCGGGGCGTTCCGGCGGGTGGCGAACGACCCCGAACACGCGCTGGAAATGGAATTGCCCTTTTTGCAGCGGGCGCTGGCGGCACCGTTTGAACTGCTGCCCCTGATGATGCGCGACTACCGCCCGGAGACCTGCCGCGCGGTGGGGGAAGCCCTGGCCGAAACGCTGGCCGGCCGCCCCGCGCTGCTCGTGGCCAGCAGCGACCTTTCGCATTATTACCCCGAAACCGTTGCCCGACCGCTGGATGAAGAAATGCTGCGGCGGGTGGCTTCCCTCGCCCCCGTGGCCGTGCTGCAGGCTGAAGCCGAAGGCGTCGGGTTTGCCTGCGGGGCGGGCCCCATCGCGGCCGTGCTTTGGGCGGCCAGGGCATGGGGCGCGCGGCAGGCTGTGGTGCTCAAGCGGGCTTCTTCGGGCGATGTAACCGGCGACTACAGCGCGGTGGTGGGCTATGGCGCGGTGGCCGTTTTGCGCCCGGCCCCATCGCGGGTATAATTGGACGGGCAACCGGCCCCATTCTGTTTCGGAAGGAGGAAGGCATGGGAGAAGGTCGCGAAGTCTATCCGGTGGAAATCGCGGGGGTGAAGCGGGAGTTGCCGCTTTTTGAGGTCGCACCGGGCGTCCGCATTGCCGTCTTGAACATTTTGGGTGATGTGGAATTGACCGAAGCCGCTGCCGGGGCATTGGCCGAGCGCCTGAAAGGGGTAGATTTTGACGCGCTGGTGACGGCAGAGGCGAAAAGCATCCCGCTGATTTATGCGTTGGCCGTGCGCACCCGCAAGCCTTATGTGGTGCTGCGGAAGGTCTACAAGCCTTACATGGGCAAAACATTGGAAGCCGAAACGCTTTCCATTACCACCGGCCGGCCGCAAACGCTCTATCTGGATGAGAAAGACCGGGCTTTGCTGGAAGGCAAACGGGTGGCGCTGATAGACGATGTTATCAGCACCGGTTCCACGCTGCAGGGCATGCGCCTGGTGGTGGAAAAGGCGGGCGCGCAGGTTGTTGCCGAGGCCGCCATTTTCACCGAGGGCGACCGCGCCAAGTGGCGCGAGATTATTGCCCTGGGGCATTTGCCCATTTTCACCGAGTGATCCCCCAAAACTTGCGCTCACGAAAAACGGCCAGGCATTTTCGCCTGGCCGCTGGCTTTGAAAGGCACATGGTCAGTAGCGCAGCAGCGCGCCGACGTGCCCGATGGCTTCCAGGGGGTGCGGCACCATTTCCACTTCGGCGCCTTCGTCTATGGCTTGGCGGATCACCAGTTCCACGGCGTCGGGCACTTCCTCCAACGGGCTGCCGCAGAAGGGGCAGGTTTCCAGGGACTGGGTGGTCAGGAACCCGCAGCCGGTGCAGCGGTAGCCGCTTTCCCGATAGCCCTCTTCCACGACCACGATGTGCGCCCGCCCTTCGTGAACGGCGCCCAGGGTCTCATCCAGCCCCAGCACGGCCGCCCCGCCGCGGGCGGCTTCGGTTTGCAGGCGTTCCAGCAGGCGGGCTTCCTGCCTGCGTTCGGCTTCTGCGCCGATTTCCATGGCCTTTTGCCACACTTCGGCGTGGCTGGCGCGCATGTCCATCGGGAAAGCGCCCACAATCAGGCTCTGCCAGCGCTTCGGGAGCATCTTGCGGAAGAGGGCGGTGTTTTCTTCGCTGCCGCCCAGCAAAATGCGCCGCACTTTGTGTTCCGTGAAAAAGCGCATGGCCGCGTGGGCGGCTTCCCGCATGTTGCGTTCTACCACTTCGGCGATGTGGTTATCCAGCCCCGGCGCGCCGACCCGCCGCCCGTGAGCCGACGAACCGCCGCCCGCCTTGACCTGGCGGATTTCCCGGCCTTCGTAGCCGCCTTCTTCGGTGAGCACGCCCAGGTGGAAGAGAAAGAAGCGGGCGCGGGTTTTATCGGTCAGCACAACGCCGTAATAGCCGTAGGCGTCAAACAGGGAAGCCAGCGGGCGGACGTAGGGGTGCAGGCTTTCCCACACCTGATCGCGCACGCCGACCTGCATGGTGTACACCCGGAAGAAGTCGGCTGCCTGGGCGGAAAACACGGCCGCGCCGCGCCCGCTCCAGGGGTGGTTTTGCTCAAAGTAGCGCAGCACGGCTGCGGCGTCGTCGGTCAGGGTGGTGCGTTTCAGCATGGCCCGCAGGCGGGCGCGGTGGTCGTCGGCGCTGCCCGCGGCCGGCGTGGTATCAAGGTACACCGAGAGCACCGGCGCTTTGAAGCGCATGGCGGCCAGTTCGCGCAGTTCCTGTTCGGTGATGGCGGTTGTTTCCATGAATGCACCTCCTTGCGAATTCAGGGTCAAGAGGAGCCCCGCCGGGTATCTATTCAGCGCTGGCAAGGAAAAACCACAGATTCCGCAGATTGAAAACCACAGAAGACACAGAAATGGCACCGAAAACGTAATTACCTACCCAGATCGCGGCGATGGCAACCCTGGGCATGGGTTCCCACCGCGTTTTTCTTTGGCGCCGCCGCCGCTGCATTGACCCCACCCCCATCCCCTCCCCGCATGCGGGGAGGGGAGCAAGGGGAGGGGTATGGCAAAAGCACAGC
>JALUXH010000048.1 GCA_027019065.1 Anaerolineales bacterium | reverse complement strand
GCGTTACGCCGTTGTAGCCTTTGGGTTTCCTGTGTGCCTTGGCGTTCTCATCGCAGGTGGGATGAGCAGTTACTTTGAAAGTCTCTATTCACCCTGGCAAAGAGAAACCGCAGATTTCGCAGATTCCACAGTGAGCACCAATTGCAGCCCCAGAAAGCACAGAAGTTGACTTTGCGTCTTTGTTTCCTTTGCGCTCTTTGCGTTACGCCGTTGTAGCCTTTGGGTTTCCTGTGTGCCTTGGCGTTCTCATCGCAGGTGGGATGAGCAGTTACTTTGAAAGTCTCTATTCACCCTGGCAAAGAGAAACCGCAGATTTCGCAGATTCCGCAGTGAGCACCAATTGCAGCCGCAGAAAGCACAGAAGTTGACTTTGCGTCTTTGTTTCCTTTGCGCTCTTTGCGTTACGCTTTGCCACCTTTAGATCGTTTCTGTGCTCCTCCCTGCGCCTCGGCGTTTCCATCGCAGGCAGGCTGAACCGTTGCCTTTGAAAAGGCGTTTTTTGGCGTGCGGTGCCGAAGCGCCCTCTCAGGGCGAGCGCCGCCGGCCCCAAAAAGCCAGCGCCGCCGTAAGGAAAGCCAGCAATCCTTCGGCAAGACGCCATGCCAGGCGGGAGGGCGTGGAAGCAACAGGGCGCGCAGGCAGGGCCGGGGAAGATGCGGCGGTCGGTGTTGCCGTCGGTGCGGGGGTCGGGGGGGCTGCTGTCATCTCTTTGGAGCGGGCCGGGCCGACGGCCAGCGGGCGGGGCCGCGCCGTAGAAGCCGCGGGCTTCTCGGCCTCGCCGACCGCGGCGCTTTCGGCGGCAGGCTGCCCGGAAGGGGCCTGCATAGAGCGCGCGTTGGGCGGCGGCGGGGCTGCTGTGAGCGCCAGGTTATGGGTGAAAAAATCGCCCGCAAAGACCAAAAGCAGCAACAGCAGGGCGGCAGCACTTGCCCAGCGGTAAGCCGGCGTGGGGCGGCGCGGCGCGGCCGCCGCCGGCAGCGTGAATGCCCGCGGCGCATGCTCACGGGGCAGCCGGTGCAAACCGCGCTTGACAGCCTGCATCGCGGCATAGGCTTCCCCCCACGCCCGGTCTTCCGCCAAACGGCGCGCCACGCGCCGGGCTTCGCCGGGCGGCAGTTCGCCGTCCAGGTAAGCCGTCAGCAGGCGCAGGTCGCGGTCGGAAAGGGTTCTACGGGGCATGGGGCGTCTCTCCGGGGTTTAGACGCGTCAATGAGCCTAAAAGTTCCGGAAAGCGGCGCAGGCAGGCCTGCATCCGCAGGCGGGCACGCGCCAGGCGGCTTTTCAGCGTGCCGAGGGCGACGCCGAGGGCCTGCGCGGCTTCAGCATAGGGCAGGCCTTCCACGTCCACCAGCACCAGGGCTGCGCGCTGGTCAGCGGGAAGCGCCTGCAGGCAGGTTTCCAGGGCGCGGCGCAGGGCGGCGCGTTCGGCTTCGGCTTCAGGCCGGCTTTTGGGGTTGGGGTCGGCCAGCCAGGGGGCGTCTTCCAGGGTCCCGCCCTCGGCGTCGGTGGTTTCCAGGGGCACTGTAGGTCGGCGCCGGCGGCGGCGCAGGTGGTCGTAGCAGGCATTGGTGGCAATGCGGAAAAGCCAGCCGCGCCATGAGCCGCCCCGATAGCGGCGGATGTGCTGCCAGGCGCGCAGGAAGGTTTCCTGCGTGGCATCTTCGGCTGCGGCGCGCTCGCCCAAAATGCGGTAGGCCACGTTGTACACCGCATCCTGATATGCCAGCACCAGGCGGTTGAAGGCTTCCAGGTCGCCGCGCCGGGCCGCGCGAATCCAGTCGGCTTCGGCAGTCATGGCAGAAAATCGGGGGGGTCAGAGTTCAATGTAGTCATCCACATCAAAAAGGAAAACGGTGGCTCCGCCAACATGCACCGGTTTGGGATGCGGCAGAGGCAGCACGCCGCCGAATTTATCGGCCACAAACTCTACCCGACGGCGCGAGGTGGCCTGCAGAATGCCGACCACAGTATCCACCTGGCCTTCGGGCACGCCGATCAGCAAGGTGATGTTAGGGCGCTTCAAAAAGCCGCCGCTGCTTTCCACCGGCACCACCGGGATGCCCAGTTTGCCTAAAGCCTCGGCCACGGTATGGGGCGCGCGCTCTTGCACCACGGCCATCAACAGGTGCCGAATGGGCGGGGCTTCGGGCGAGCGGCGCAACAGCATGCCGGGCCAGGAAGGCAGGCTGTCGCTGAGGGCGCTGTCTACCTCGGCTGCCAGCGAAGTAAAAATTTCTTCGCCGATGATGCCTGCCTGGAAAAGCTCTTGCAAGGCAATCCGCTGGGCGCGGAGCACTTCCAGCCGCGCTTTATGGAGCTCTTCCATTTGCAGCTCCGGGTGCCGGCGCAAAATCTGTTCCACCGCCTGCTGAAGCCGCCGGTTGCGCTGTTCCAGCAAGGGGCGGAGGACGTTCCACGTGTGGGCGGAAATCGCACCCTGGCGGAAAGCCTGTGTCAGGTATTCGTAACCGGCGCGGGCTGCCACCGAGCGGGCGTGGCGGCGCTCAAATTCGGCGCGTTTCTCGTCATAGCCGCCAATGCCCAGCCGCTTCAGCACCCACGGCATGGAACCGCCTTGCACCAACAGGGTAAACAGCACCACGCCAAAAGCCATCACGCTGATCTGGTCGCGCAGCGGGCCTACGCTTTCGGGAATGCCCAGGGCCAGCGCAAGAGACACCGCCCCCCGCAGCCCGCCCCAATAGAGCACGTGCCGCCACGGCGAAGGCAAATCGCGGCCAACCCACCAAAGGCCGTAAACACTCAAGGCACGGGCAACAATAATGGCCAGCACCGCCCACAACACGGCGTACCAGTTGCTCAGCAGCACTTCAGGGCGAATTTGCAGGCCGATGAGCAGGAAAATGAACGAGTTGGCGAGGAAAGCGGTGAATTCCCAAAAGTTGGCGACCACAATGCGGGTGGTGGGCGACATGCCGCGCGGGCCGATGTTGCCGTTGATCAGCCCTGCCGCCACCACCGCCAGCACCCCGCTGACATGCGCCTGCTCGGCCACCAGGAAAGCGCCATAAGCCAGCACCGCGGTGAGGGCGGTTTCCAGCAGGTAATCGTCCACGCGGGCAATGATGGCAGAAATCAGCGCCCCCAACAGGCCGCCGATCAGGAAACCGCCGCCCGCGACGCGCACAAAATCTATCAGCCCCCCGCCGATGCTGTACGTGCCCGTGAGCAGCACCCCCAGCAGCAGGTTGAAAACCACAATGGCCGTGCCATCGTTGAACAGGCTTTCGCCTTCCAGCAGCACCTGCAGGCGCTTGGGCGCGCCCAACGAGCGGAAAAGCGCCACCACGGCCACCGGGTCGGTGGCCGCGACCAGCGCGCCCAAAACCAGGGCAGCAGGCAGCGCCATCCCCAGGCCGTAATGCACAATGCCGCCCACAATGCCCGTGGCCAACACCACGCCGGCCACCGCCAGGGTGAGAATCAGCCCCAGGTCGCGGCGCAGGTCTTCCCAGCGAAGGTGAAAGGCCGCCTCAAAAATCAGCGGCGGCACCAGCACCCCCAAAATCAGTTCGCTGGTCATGTGAATTTCCACCTCGGCAAAGACGGCCAGCGCCAGCCCGATGAGCACCAGGCCGAGGGTGTAGGGCATCCGCAGCCGACGGCTGAAAATACCCACCAGCACGGCGACGGTGAGCAGCGAGATGACCACTTCTTCCAGGAAGATCAGCGATTGGTGCATGGGCAGGGGGGTGGGCGGCTGAACCGTTACACGATTTCTACTTCGCAGGGTTCGGGCGCGGTCAGGGTGCGGGTTTCGCCGTCGGGGGTGGTGATGAGGGTGCGGCCGGGGCCGCGGCGGATGCGCCAGCCCCAGAACG
>JALUXH010000047.1 GCA_027019065.1 Anaerolineales bacterium | reverse complement strand
GTCAGGAAGACGGCCAGCAGCGCCGAGCCGCCGGATGCCACAAAGGGGAGCGGCATGCCGGTGAGGGGCAGCAGCCGGAGGTTGCCGCCGAGAACCACAAGCGTTTGCCCGCCGAGGTACAGCCCCGCTGCTGCTGTGAGCCGCTGAGGAAAAGTATGTCGGGGCCCGGCGAGGTGAAGGGCGAGCAGCGGCAGGGCGGCCAGCATCGCCATCAAAACAAGCGCGCCGAACAGCCCCCAGCCGTTGGCAATGGCGACGAAGATAAAATCGGAATGCGCCAGCGGCACGGCTGTGGGGGGCTTCAGACCCAAACCGAAGATGCCGCCAACGTGCAGGGCATGTTCGGCTTGCAGAATCTGGTAGCCGTAGCGTTGGGGGGAGCGTGACGGTGTGAGCCAGGCTTCCAGGCGCTGGCGGGCGACCGGCAGCGTGTGCAAGGCCCACCCGCCGGCAGGGAGTGCTGCGGCCGCGGTCAGTGCGAGGGGCAGCCGGCGCTGCCATAAACAAGCCTCGGCTGCCGCGTAAAGCGCCGTGAGGAATACCGCCGTGCCGAAATCTTGTTGTGCGGCCAGAAGGGCCGCGGCAGTCAGCGTGGCAGCGGCCAGGCCCGGCCGCCAGCGGCGGCCTTCGGCGGCCAGGGCGATGACCAACAGCACTTTGAAAAGGGCAGCAGGCTGGAAATAGGCCCCGCAGCAGCCCAGCCAAAGGCGGGGCCCTGCCCCCGCAGGATGGCGGCCGACAACCACTGTCGGGGCGAGCAGTGCCAGGCCGCCCAGCAGCAAGGGGAAGGCGTTGCGGCGCAGCCACGGCAGCAAGCGCGGCCGGGCCAGCAAGAGCGTCGCAGCCCATGCGGCCAACACCAGCGCGAAAGCCTGGCGCACGCCATAGGCGGGCATAACCCGCCAGATGCCCATCAGCCCCCAGCCGCTCAGCGTCAGGGCAAGGGCGGGCAGCCGGGGCGGGGCGGCCGGCGTGTGGCGTTGGACGGCTTGTCGCAGGCTGAGGGCCGCTGCCGCCCAGGCGAGCGCCATGACCACGGGCTGCCAGCGGAGGGCCGGCGGGGCGGTGATGGCAAGCAGAGCCAGGTTGCCCAAAACGAACGCCGCCGCCAGCAGCAGCCAGCGGTCGGCGGGGACCAGGGGATTTCGTATAGCCATGCAGAGGTTGATGGTGGCAAATGCCCGGGCGGCACGGCGGGGCTGGTAAAGAAATCCGTACCTTTCACCGGCGCTGCCCCCCAGACGCTTTGTGTTTGGGCTTTAGAGGTACTTTTCTACCAGCAGGCGCAGTTTGGCGCGCGTTTCCGGCGGAATGACGGTGGGGTCGGTGATGAGCGCATTGGCGAGGGCATGGCTGCACTGGCAATGCCGCTCGGCCGGAAGCCGTTGGATCAGGTTGCGGATGGCCTCTTGCGCCGTGTGCAGGTTGCGGCGTAGGGTTTCCAGCACCATGTCCACCGTAACCGGCGCTTCGTCCACATGCCAGACGTCGTAGTCGGTGACGTGTGCCATCACGGCGTAGCACATTTCGGCTTCCCGCGCCAGGAAGGCTTCCGGCGCGGTGGTCATGCCGATGAGCGACATGCCCCACGAGCGGAAGACGTTAGATTCGGCTTTGGTGGAGAAGCGGGGCCCTTCAATGGTGATGTAGGTGCCGCCGCGGTGCAGCGTGGCGCCGGTGGCTTCCACGGCCGCGGCCAGATGCCCGGAAAGGTCGGGGCAGAATGGCTCGGGCACGCTGACATGGGCGACCAGCCCTTCGCCGAAAAAGGTGCGCCGCCGGTTGCGGGTGAAGTCAAACAACTGGTCGGGGATGACGATATGCCCGGGGGCGTAGTCTTCCCGCAGCGAGCCGCAGGCGCTGATGCTGACCACGCGTTCCACGCCCAGGCTTTTCAGGGCGTAGATGTTGGCGCGGTAATTGATTTCGGAAGGCGAGATGGGGTGCCCGATGCCGTGGCGCGCCAGGAAAGCCACGCGCCGGCCTTCCAGTGTGCCGACCACCACGGGGGCGCTGGGCTTCCCGAAAGGCGTTTCAAGGGTGTGTTCTTCAAGGTTTTCCAGCCCGGGCATTTCGTAGAGCCCCGAGCCGCCGATGATGCCGAGGAGAATGGGTTGCGTAGAGGCCATAGGAAAATCTCCGCTTAGTTTTCCCCGTCTTCTTCGGAGCCGAAGAGTGGACGGCGCAGGGTAACGGTGGTGTTGAGGTTGACGATGTGCGGGCGGGTGTTTTCGTAGGGGCGTTCCTGAAGGGGGCGGGTGGAGCGCTGCCCATAGACTAATGTGGCTCCGGCAAGGGTGATCACATCGCCGGGGTAAAGGATGGTGGAGGTGATGTGTTTGCCGTTGACCAGTGTGCCGCCGGTGGATTTCAGGTCAAAGAGCATGAACCGCCCCTGGTTGGCGCGCATTTGGGCGTGCAGGCGAGAGATGCGGGGGTCGTCCAGCACGAGGTCGTTGTCGGGGCGGCGCCCGATGTGGATGAGCGGCCGCTCCAGCGAAAAGACGTGGCTGCCGTTGATGATCAGGTAGGCGCTTTGGGGAGGGACGTTGACTTCCGGGCTTAAAGGAACGGTTTTCAGGGCTTCGGGCTCCCATATTTGGGCTTCCAGGGTGAAGCCTTCGGGGGGCAGGTCGGGGCGGTTTTCCAGCAATACGCGCGGCAAGACCGGAAACTGCAGCCCGATGTCGTGCCCGGCTTTGTGGATGGCCAGCGCGAGGGTGTCGAGGAGGTGGCTGTTTTGGCGGATGGCTTCGCTGTGAGCCGGCGGCAGGCCGAGCACGTATTGGTTTGGCCCCAGCGGGGGTTTATGTTGCAGGTAGGCATCGCTGGTGAGGGTGTTGACCAGTTGCTGCACGATGTTTGCAGCCTGGGGCAGGTGTTGCCACAGAGCTTCTGCGTGGGTTTCCAGCAGCCGCCGGATGTAACCGCGCAAGCGTTCAGAGCGAGTGTCCATACGCCTTGCCTTCAAAGGTGGCGAAAATCGGTTCGCGGGTTTGTGCCGGACGGTGATGATTATAGACGAAAATCGTGAAATGTGCAAAAAAGGCGCGGCCGGTTTTGCCTGCGGGGGCGGAACGGTTTAGCCGCAAGGCAGCCGGTCAGGGGCACCGCTGCCGCTGCGTTGACCCCACCCCCGTCCCCTCCCCGCATGCGGGGAGGGGAGCCAGGGGAGGGGTATGGCAAAGGCACAGCGCATCAAAATGGAGGGCACCACAGCGTAGGCAGTTACGAAATCTGTGGATTCCCTGCCAGGGCTGAGCAGTTACGGCTGTGGTAAGATTCTTTTCACGAAAGGAGGCGTGTGTTGCAATCTCAAGGGCGAATTGAGAAGGTGCTTTTGGTGTTGGCCGTGGTGTTGGGCGCGGGGTGGATCTGGCTGACCCGCGCGCCGGAGGCAAACGTGCACGGAGGGCCGCCGCCGGCCCCGCGGGAAGGCTTTGCCGCGCCCGATTTTACCCTCACCTCGCTGGGCGGGCAGCCTGTTGCCTTGCATGATTTGCGGGGGCGGGTGGTGTTGCTGAATTTCTGGGCTACCTGGTGCGCGCCTTGCAAGGCCGAAATGCCTGCCTTGCAGCGGGTGTACGCCGATGACAAGGCCCGCGGCTTGCGGGTGCTTGCCATTACGGTGGAAACCAACACCACGGCAGTGGCTGCTTTCGCACAACGCTACAACCTCGGCTTCACAATTTTGCTGGATGGCGGCGCAGAGGTCAGCCGCCTGTATCGGGTGCAGGGCACGCCGACCTCGTTTTTCATTGACCGCCGCGGCGTCATCCGTGCGGTGGTGGTGGGGGGGCCGATGAGCGAGGGGCTGATCCGTTCCAAAGTGGAAGACCTGCTGCG
>JALUXH010000046.1 GCA_027019065.1 Anaerolineales bacterium | reverse complement strand
TGGATGCCTCATGAGCCATACGCACACCCATTCACACCCTCACAAAGCGCACGGCCACGAAGAAGAAGCCCCCGGCTTCTCGGTGCGCCCCCCTAACCCCGACCCTTCGCCGTTGGGGGCTTTGCCGCGCACGCCAAACTATTGGCCGCGCCTGGCGCTGTTGCTTCTGGTACGCCTTTACCAGATGACCCTGGCGAAAACTTTGCCTCCGAACACCTGCCGCTTTTACCCCACTTGCTCTCATTACGGCTATGAAGCCATTTACAAGTACGGCGTGCTCAAAGGCGGGGCGATGGCTGTATGGCGGGTGCTGCGCTGCAACCCCTTCAATCCGGGCGGGTATGACCCCGTTCCCTGAATTCTGTTTTTTGCGGAGAGAAAGATTTGAAAAAACGTTGGTTGTTGCTGATGCTGTCTTTTGTTGCCGTGCTGGCCTTGAGCGCCTGCGGTTCACGCCTGGGCGCAAACAGCTGGCCCGGCGTCACAGCAGACCACGGCACGGTGTACGTCGCGGCCGGTCCGGCGGTGTATGCCCTTGACGCCAAAACGGGCGCCTTCCGGTGGGCCTTCCACGGGGAAGGCAAGTCGTTCAGCGCCTATGCCGCCCCTGCACTCAGCCCCGACCGCAGCCTGTTGGTCGTTGGCGATTACAGCGGCGCGTTGTATGGCCTGACCCCTCAAGGCGATGTCCTCTGGAAGTTTGCCCAGGCTCAAAGCCAATACATTGCCGCTCCGCTGGTGACGAAAGACGCCATCTACGCCCCTAATGCCGACGGCACGCTGTATGCCCTGGATTGGCAGGGAAAACTGCGCTGGACCTTTCAGGCGCACGGGCAGCCGCTGTGGGGCACGCCGGCCTTCGACGGGCAGCAGCTGTATTTGCCTTCCCTCGGGCATCACCTTTACGCTTTGAACGCCGCCGACGGCTCGCTGGTATGGGATGTGGACCTGGGCGGCGCCCTGGCTTCCCAACCCACGCTGGTGAAGGGCGTGCTTTATGTGGGCACTTTTGCCAATTCCGTCGTGGCGCTGAACGCCTCCGATGGAAAAGTGCTGTGGAAGGCCAAAACCGGCGGCTGGGTGTGGAGCGCCCCGGCCTATGCCAACGGGATGCTGTATGTCGGCGACATCAGCGGCAAATTTTTTGCCCTGCGCGCCCCAGACGGCCAAACGGCCTGGACAGAAAGCCCGGACGGCGCCATTGTGGGACGCCCCCTGGTGATGGACGGCCAAGTGTATTTCACCACCGAAAATCACCTCTTGCTGGCCTTTACCCCCGACGGCAAGCCCCTCTGGCAGCATACCGTTCAGGGCCAGCTCTACGCCGCGCCCGTGGCAGGCGACGGCCTCATCTTCGTAGCGCCCCACAAAGGCGATGACCTGCTGCTGGCCTTTACCCCCGACGGCAAAACCCAGTGGACCCTTTCGGTGAAAGATGCCGAAGCCGCGCTGAAAGCCGCCACCGGCAGCAAAAAATAGCGCCGTGAGCCGCTCGCGGGCGGCTTCCCCCACTTTCTGAGGCAAACGGAACGCATTATGTGGAATACCTTGATCGTTGACCCGATGCTCAACAGCCTGTTGTGGATTTACAACCTGGTCGGCCACAACTTCGGCTGGGCCATTATCGTCTTCACCCTGCTCATCCGGCTGCTGGTGTACCCCCTCACCAAGCAACAGCTGGAAGGCGCAGAGGCGATGCAAAAACTCCAGCAAGACCCCCGCTGGAAGAAAATCCAGGAAAAATACAAAAACGACAAAGAAAAACTGGCGCAAGAGCAAATGCGCCTTTACAAAGAACTCGGCGTCAACCCTTTCGCCTCGTGCCTGCCCACCATTGTGCAGTTTGGCGTCCTTTTCGGCTTGTACTATGCCGTCATCAAAGGGCTGGCCCATGCGCCCATTGAACTGATTGACCTCCACAACCACATTTACCCCGTCTTCGACACGGCCAGGCTCATCCCCCTCAACAGCCATTTTCTCTGGATGGACCTGGCGCGGCCGGAATGGCTGCACATCCCCGGCATCCCCTTTGGCATCCCCACCCTGGCGATTCTGGTGGGCATTACCTCGTACATGCAATCCAAAATCATGACCCCAACCTCGGGCGGCGGGCAGCAAAACGCCATGATGGGGCAGATGATGACCATCTACATGCCCCTGTTCCTTTTCTACCTCACGCTGACGTTCCCGTCGGGCCTGGGGCTGTACTTCCTCATCAGCAACCTGGCCACCGTAGGGCAATATGCCATGATGGGCAGACTTGACATGAAGCAAATGTTCAGTTTCAAGTGAGGAAGCCCGGCCCGTGGCCCGTCCATCGGCACTTTGTGAGAAAGCGAGGCTCCCATGCACGAACAAGCGCGTACCACTCTGGAAGTGATTGCACCGACCGTGGACGAAGCCGTAGCCAAAGGGCTGGCCCAGTTAGGTTTGCCGCTGGAAGCCGTGGAAGTGGAAATTCTGGACCGCGGCGGGCGGGGGCTGTTTGGCCTGCTGGGGCATCGGGATGCCCGGGTGCGGCTGGTGGTCAAAACACCGCCGGAAGCCGCTCCGGCGCAGGCCGCGCCGCCGGAAACCGCCCGGGCTGATGCGCCGCGCCCGCGGGCTTCGCAGGAAAACCGCCCGCCGCGGCGCACACGCAGCCGCCGGGGAAAATCATCCCGCTCAAGGACGGCCGCACCCCGCGAGAAAAAAGAACCCTCCCCCGCGGCCGCCCCTTCCAACGGCGACCGCGCCCTGCAGGTCGCGCGCGAAACCGTGGCCGAACTGCTGGAAAAGATGGGCGTGCGCGCCGAAGTTACCGCACACTACGGCGAAGCCGAAAAAGGCCACCGCCCGCCGGTATTGGTGGACATCAGCGGCAATGACCTCAGCATTCTCATCGGGCGGCGCGCCGAGCGCCTCAATGCACTGCAATTCATCACCCGCCTGATCATGGGCAAGGAACTGGGGCGCACCGTGGCCGTGGTGGTGGATGTGGAACACTACCGCCGGCGGCGGGAAGAGCAGCTGCGCCGCATGGCAAAGCGGCTGGCCGACCAGGCCGCCCGCACCGGCCGCCGGGTTTCTATGGAGCCAATGCCTGCCGGTGAGCGCCGCATCATTCACATTGCCCTGCGCGATGACCCCCGCGTCACCACCGAAAGCGTGGGACGCGAGCCGCGCCGCAAAGTCACCATCATCCCGCTCAAAAATGCCTGAGCAACCGCCCGAAAGCCCCAGGCCCGCTGTGCACAGCGGGCCTTTTTTTGTGTAACTGTTCAGCCCTGGGAGAATCGGCGGCGGAAGTCACGCGAAGGCGCAGAGAGAGAGGGCAAAGAACGCAAAGAAAAAATCGTAATTGCCTACCCAAATCGTAGCGCTGGCAATGCGAGGCGTGTTTTCACACCGCGTTTTCCTTTGGCGCCGCCGCTGCGTTAACCCCACCCCCATCCCCTCCCCGCATGCGGGGAGGGGAGCAAGGGGAGGGGTATGGCAAAGGCACAGCGCATCAAGACGCATGGAGGGCACCCCAGCGTAGGCAGTTACAAAAAATCTGTCTTTTCCGGTAACTGCTCAGCCCTGGCAGGGAAACCACAGATTTCACAGATTGGCACAGAAAACGTAATTACCTACGTGGTGGCAAAACGCCTCTGGCGGCAGTTTTTCTTTGGAGTGCGGCGACGAGTCGCCGCTTTCCAAAGCGGTGCCCAGGCACCGCACTCCAAAAAGCACTTGCAAAGGGAAATATTCTCCGTATCCTCTGTGTTCTCTGTGTGAGCATTTACAGGCACAGTGCTTCGGGGTAGGTAATTATTACCAGAAAACACCGAATTGCTCTTTGCGCCTTTTGCCTTCCTTTGCGTCTTTGCGTTAACCTCTTTTTATGCTTCTGGGTGCGCATCGCGGGCAGGCTGAACAGTTACTTTTTTGTAACATCTTCCCAC
>JALUXH010000045.1 GCA_027019065.1 Anaerolineales bacterium | reverse complement strand
TTTGACAATGTCACATTAGACACATGTTCTGCTACACTTTTCAAAAGAGATGAAATGTGGCATAAATTGGCAGCATGAACAACAGACAAAACCGATTAACGATATAACCCGTTGGGGGCTTCGGCTGGAAGAAATAGAGCAACTTGGCAGCCGATTGCAAGATTTCTACCAACGGTTTCGTGGCTATCTGCGAACCCGGACACGCGATACCAGCGAGTATGGGTATAAGTATCTCAGCGGATTGCTACGGATGGAAAACAAACGCAACATGAGCAACATCGGACGCAAGACGCATGTACCGGAGCAGAATATGCAGCATTTCATGAGCAATTCACCCTGGTCAGGGCGAGCGTTGATTGCGGCTGTCCAGGAAGAAATCAAGGGACACGCCGAATTTCAAAGCGGAGCGATGTTAGTCCTGGACGAAAGCGCCGATGAAAAAGCCGGTTCTCACAGTGCCGGGGCGGGGCGTCAGTACAATGGGCGACTGGGGAAAGTAGATATGAGCCAGGTGGGCGTGTTTCTGTCGCTGGTGACGCCGCGTGTGAACACGTGGGTTGACGGCGAGCTCTTCATTCCAGCACACTGGTTTGAAGAAGACCATGCTTCGGAACGCCAGAAGGCAGGCATTCCTGAAGACCGGGCGTTTCAAACCAAGCCCGAATTGGGATGGAAAATGATTCAGAGGGTGCAAGAGCAAGGCATTCCCTTTGAAGCCGTGGTCATGGATGACCTGTACGGGCGCAATACGGCGCTGCGAAAGCATCTCAATCAGGCCGGGATTGAATACTACGGCGATATTCCGGCCAATACGTTGGTTTATGTGGAGGCCCCGGAGGTTCGTTACTCTTTGACAGAGGATGGGGAACCATCGGGAAAACCCGAGATCGTCGGCGGCAAGCGTTGTAAGGTGCGGGAATTACTTCACAGCCCGGACCTGCAATGGCAGACCATCACCTTGCGCCCTAACGAAAGAGGTCTCCTGCGAGCGAAGTTTGCCCGGCGTCGGGTGTGGCTGGTGATTGACCATCAGGTTCAGGAAGAATGGTTGCTCATCCGTAAGGATGCCAAACGGGTGACTTACATTTTGAGTAACGCTTCACCGGACACGCCGTTGAAGACCATGGCCTGGCGCAAATCACATCGCTACTTTGGCGAGCGAAGCAACCAGGATGCCAAAAGCGAACTCGGTTGGGATGAGTTCCAGGCCCTTAAGTATCGGGCTTGGGAACATCAATTGGCACTCACGATCCTGGCCGGATGGTTCATCGCAGAAACTCGTCTGGACTGGATGAACCGTTACGCTCAGGACCCAGACCTGCTTTCCCAATTAGAAGTCGATGTTCTGCCTCAGTTGTCCGTTAGTAATGTGCGAGAACTCCTGCGGGCAGTTTTGCCTCTGCCTCAGTTATCTTCTCAAGAAGCGGCGGACTTAGTCGTGTCTCATTTACTCAACCGCACTCGCTCCCGACAATCCCGGCTGCGCAGGGCCAAACCCAAGTCCCCTACAGAAATGTGACATTGTCAAACTATGCAGCCTGCCCGCGATGCGCACCCAGAAGCATAAAAAGGGGTTAACGCAAAGACGCAAAGGAAGGGCAAATGGCGCAAAGAGCAATTCTGTGTTTTCTGTGCCCATCTGTGAAATCTGTGGATTCCCCGCCAGGGCTGAGCAGTTACGGTAAATCTGTGGCCCTCCTGGCCGAACCAGCGGCCTGCTCAAAACGCCATCGCGGGTTGGGCGGCACGCCTTGACGCCGCCGCGACACCGTGCTACCCTCAAGGCAACCGCTTTTCCTGACGAGGTTGACCATGTTTTGGAACTTCGTGCTGATTTTCATCCTCATTGCCCTCAACGGCTTTTTCGTTTCGGTGGAATTTGCCGCCGTAGCCACCCGCCGCCACCGCATCGACCTGCTGGCCAGGCAAGGCTCCGGCGCGGCGCGCATTGTCCAGCGCTGGCTTGAAAGCCCCGCCGAACGCGACCGCCTGATCGCCGCCACCCAACTCGGCATCACCCTCGTCAGCCTGGCCCTGGGGGCAGTCGGCGAAAAGGCTTTTGAAGGCGTTCTGGCCACCTTCATCCACCACGCCTCGCTGCCGCCCGCGCTGGCTTTCCTGCAAAGCACGCTGTCCAGCCTTCCCCTGCTGCTTTCCCTCACCATCGTTACCGGTTTTCACGTGGTGCTCGGCGAACAGGTGCCCAAAGTTGCTACCCTCCGTTCTCCGGAAACCTTTGCCCTGCGCGCCGCTTACCCCATGCGGCTGTTTGAAAGCATCTTCCGCTGGTTCGTCGACCTCCTGGACTGGGCCGCCCATTTCACCCTGCGGCTGCTGGGCATTCCCGAAGCCGGCGCCGCCCACGGCCATCTCTCCGTTGAGGAACTCAAACACCTCGTGGCAGAAACACCCCCTGCCGACCTGCAGCCCGAAAGCAGCGAAATGCTTTCCGCCGTGCTGGATTTCGGCGAACTGCTGGTGCGGCAGGTCATGGTGCCCCACACCGAAATCATCGCCGTGCAGGCCGCGACGCCGCTGCCCGAAGTCATCCGCCTGTTTTCCCGCCATGCCGTGACCAAATTCCCCGTGTACGGCGAAGATCTGGACGATATTGCAGGCATTCTGCACATCAAAGACGTCGTGCGCCTGTGGGGCAGCCCCGAATTTGCCCGGCGCACCGCGGGCGAAGTGGCGCGCGAAGCCCTTTTTGTGCCCGAAACGCTGCCCGTGCTGGCCGTGCTGCGCCGCTTTCGGGAAACCCACCGCCACATCGCCATCGTGGTCGACGAATACGGCGGCACCGCGGGGCTGGTCACGCTGGAAGACCTGCTGGAAGAAATCGTCGGGGAAGTCAGCGACCCCTTTGACCAGACCCCGCCTGAAATCCAGCCCAACCCCGACGGCACGGCCATTGTGGACGGCCGCGCCCTGCTGGAAGAAGTCAACGAAGCCCTGGGGCTTGACCTGACCACGCCCTACTACGATACCATTGCCGGCTATGTGCTCGACAAACTGGGGCGCATTCCCTCCGAGGGGGATGTGGTAGAAGCAGACCGGGCGCGCCTCACCGTGCTGGCCATGGACGGCCTGCGGGTTTCCCGCCTGAAAATTGAGCGCCTGCCTGCCGAAACCGCCGAAGAAACCGCCGCCTCTTGAGGCCTTCCGATGCGCTACGCCGAAATTGCCGTTCACGAGCCCAAAGTGCAGGGCGTCTTCCACTACCACATCCCGCCGGAACTGGCCGCTGCGGTGCAGCCGGGGGCGGTGGTGGTGGTGCCCTTTGGGCCGCGGCAGGTTTACGGCGTGGTGCTTCGCCTGCCGGAAACCCCCGACGTGCCGGAAACCAAACCGGTGCTGGGGGTGGCCGCTGCCGAAGTGGCGCTCACGCCGCTGCAATTGCGGCTGGCCGAACACATCGCCGCCGACACCCTGGCCCCCCTCTCGGCCTGCATTGCCCTGATGCTGCCGCCCGGCGTGCTGCAAACCGCCGACAACCACTACCGCCTCACCCCCGCCGCCCCCGCCGCCGACGCCCTCCCCGCCGATTTGGCCGAGACCGACCGCCGCCTGCTCACCCTGCTGCACACCCGCGGCCCCTTGCGCGGCCGCCAGATTGACCGCGCCCTCGCCCGCCGCAACTGGCGCGCTGCCGCTGCCCGCCTGCAGCGCCGCGGCTGGCTGGAAAGCGAGCCGGTGCTGCCCAAGCCTCACCTTCCCCGCAACACCGCCCGCATGGTGCGCCTGGCCGTGCCCCCGGCCGAGGCGCTGGGCCTGCCCCTGGAGCGCCTTTCGCGGCGCGAAGCCACGGCCCAACGCCGCCGGAAGGTGCTGGAAGCCTTAGCCGCTCAAAGCCCCCGCGAAGCGGCTGCCCTGCGCGCCGAAACCGATGCCCGCCCCGGCGACCTGGAAGCCCTTGCCAGACTCGGCCTGGTGGAACGCTACACCGAAACCCGCCG
>JALUXH010000044.1 GCA_027019065.1 Anaerolineales bacterium | reverse complement strand
TGGAACATCCGTTTTGCCACCAACGCGATGGTGATTGCCTACACCGACCGTTCCAAATACGCCGACGAAATCAACAGCGACAACTGGTATCGGATTTTGCTGCGCGATGGCGTGGTTTACGGCCATTCCGACCCTAACGCCGACCCGGCGGGGTACCGCTCGCTGATGGTGTGGCAACTGGCCGAAGCGTATTACCGAATGCCCGGCCTGGCGCAGCAGCTAAACGCCCATTGCCCGGCGGCCAACGTACGCCCCAAAGCCGTGGAACTGCTGGCCTTGCTGCAGTCGGGCAATATGGATTATGCCTTTGAGTACCTTTCGCTGGCGGTGCAGCACCACTTGCGCTATGTCACCCTGCCGCCGCAAATCAACCTCGGCGATCCGCAGGAAGCCGGTTTCTACACCCGCGCCCGGGTGCAAATCAACGGCAGCCGGCCGGGAGAGACGATCACCAAAACAGGCGCGCCCATCCTCTACGGTGTAACCATCCCCACGAATGCGCCTCATCCCGACCTGGCGGCGGCTTTTCTCGCCTTTGTGCTGGGGCCGCAGGGGCAGGCCATTTTGCGGGAAGCCGGGCAGCCGCCTCTGGTGCCGCCCGTGGCCGATGCCCCCGACCGCCTTCCCCCGGCGCTGCGCGCCCTTGACCCTGGGATGCGCCGATGATGCGTTCTCGTCGCCGTTTTTTGATTTTCTTTGCTGCCGCCGGGGCGTTACTGGTGGCCTTCATTGCCTGGCCGCTGCTGCGCACCCTGCTGGCTTCGCCGCCGGCCGTGTTGTGGCGCACATGGCAGGAAGGCGAAGTGCGGGCGGCCATTTTGCTGACCTTCGGGGCCTCGGCGGCGGCCACGGGGCTGGCGCTGCTTTTCGGGATTCCGCTGGCCTATGTGCTCGCCCGCGCCGATTTCCCCGGCAAGACGCTGGTGGAAGCGGTGGTGGACATTCCGGTCGTGGTGCCGCACTCCGCTGCGGGCATTGCCTTGCTGATGGTGTTCGGGCGGCAGGCTTTCCTGGGGAAAGCGTTTGCCCTGGCGGGCATCCGCTTTGTCTCGGCGGTGCCCGGCATTGTGATTGCCATGCTGTTCGTGAGCCTGGCCTTTCTGGTCAACGCGGCCCGCGACGGCTTCCGGGCGGTGGATGTTCGCCTGGAAGCCGTGGCGCGCACGTTGGGGGCTTCCCCGTGGGAAACTTTTTGGCAGGTTACTTTCCCGCTGGCGTGGCGCAGCGTTTTGTCGGGCGTGATCATGATGTGGGCGCGCGGCCTGAGCGAATTTGGCGCGGTGGTCATTCTGGCCTATCACCCCATGGTGGCGCCGGTGCTGATTTTTGAGCGTTTTGAGTCGTATGGTCTGGCTTATGCGCGGCCGGTGGCGTCGCTGGTCATCTTGATTTCGCTGGGCGTGTTTCTGATTTTGCGATGGGTGGGGCGCGATGCAAAGCGTTGACGGTGAAAGCCTGCGGCTGGAAGGGCTGACGGTCGCGGCGGGCGGGTTTCGCATAGCCAATTTAAACCTGGAAGTGGCCGCGGGGGAATACTTTGTGCTGCTCGGCCCGACCGGGGCGGGCAAAACCGTGCTGCTGGAAACCGTGGCCGGGCTGCACCGGCCCCTCGGCGGGCGCGTCTGGCTGGGCGGGGAAGACATCACCGCCGCGCCGCCGGAAGCCCGCCGCATCGGTTTCGTGTACCAGCGCCAGGCGCTTTTCCCCCACATGACGGTGGCCGAAAATGTGGCCTTTGGGCTGGCGCTGCGGCAGCAGCCGCGCTGGAAGCGGGCGCTGCCGGGGCCGGGGCGGCGCGCCCGGCGGCGGGCTTCCCGCCGCCCCGAGGTCGCTGCCATGCTGGCCTTGCTCCGCATTGCTCACCTGGCCGACCGCTTCCCTGCCCATCTCAGCGGCGGAGAACGCCAGCGGGTGGCTTTGGCGCGGGCGTTGGTGCTCCGCCCGCGGCTGCTGCTGCTGGATGAGCCCCTCAGCGCCCTTGACCCCCAGCATCGGGAGGCCCTGCGCGCCGAACTGCGCCGCCTGCACGCCGAACTGGGCGCCACGGTGGTGCATGTGACGCACGATTTTGAAGAAGCCGTGGCGCTGGGCGAGCGCGTTGCCGTGCTGCACCGCGGCCGGTTCGAGCAGGTGGGGACGCCGGAAGCCATCTTCCGCCGCCCGGCTTCGCGCTTTGTGGCCGAATTTGTAGGGATGCGGAACATTTTTGCCGCCGAGGCCGAGCCCGGGAACGGCCGCACGGCGCGGCTGCGCGCCCGCGGTCTCATCGCGGCGGCCGTGACCGCACGGCGGGGGGCAGTGCATTTTGCCGTCCGCCCGGAAGACATTGTGCTGGCGCGGCACCCTTTGGATTCCAGCCTGCGGAATGTCTTTCAGGGGCAAGTCGCAGCGGTGGAGCAGCGGGGGGCGCTGGCTTATGTCACGGTCGCCGTGCCTGCCCCGGAGGGCGAGCCGCTGCCTTTTGTGGCCGCCGTGACCGCGCCTTCGCTGGAAAACCTCCGCCTGCGGCCCGGCGAAACCGTTTGGCTGGGTTTCAAGGCTTCGGCGGTGCATGTGTTTTAGGGAAAAGGCACGAGGCGGGCTGCATCGGCCCGCCTCGCGTGGATGTGTGAGGTGGGGGGCGCTATAGTTGGAACCCCTCGCGCGCCGGAACGATTTTGTAGCGGTAGTCGGTGACGTAATCCCGCAGTTTTTCTTCCAGGTGATGCCAGGCTTGCGAAGCAAGGATGTAGCGCGCCGCTTCGTAAGAGGGCACTAATGCCGCCGCCAGCACCTGCGGCCCTTCGCCGTAGGCCGTGAACCAGGCATCGGTGGGCTGTAACCCCAGCCGCTGCATGTGGGGCAAAAACTGCTTGACCAGAAACTCAAAGTACTCGCGTTCTTTGTCGATGCGGATGTTCCAGGTCATCAATACCTTGACTTCCACATCAACCTCCTCACGACGGCGCGTTGGCGTTTTCCAGCACCACGACTTGTAATTCGTCGGGAATGCTGCTACGCGTGACTTTGAGCACAGGCAGCGGGGAAGCCTGTTCCACCCCCATTTCTTTGAGGAAACGCGTCACGCTTTCCAGTTTGGAGGTGGTGCCCGGCAGGCGGTAGTGCATGGGCACGACGATGGAAGGCTCAAGCACGCTGATCACTTCGGCGGCTTTGGCGGCTGTTAAAGCGCTGCCGCCTCCAACCGGCACAAGGGCGATGTGTACTGTGCCTAAGGCTTCCACTTCGGCTTGCGTGGGCACGCGCCGCATATTGCCTAAGTGGGCGACCGTCACGCCGTCGTAGTCAAACAGGAAAAGGGTGTTGCGGGGGGCGTTTGCGCTTTTGTTTTTGCCGTTGGTGTGAATGGCGGTGATGAAAACCCCGCCGATTTCGTACTCGCCGGGGCCGGTCAGCACGTGCCGCACACCCTTGACGGCTTTACGGGCGTTGTGCCCCGGCATGTCGTTGCTGATGGTGACGACGTCGGCCTTCAGCTTCAAAGGCGGCAGCCCCACGGCCGCGGCATCATACGGATCGGTAACGACGGTGGTCATGCGCCGCTGGGTGAGGCGAAAGCAGGAGTGTCCGTACCAGGTGATTTCCATGCGGCAATTATAACAGACTTGGGGGCCGAGGGCTGCGGCAGGCGCGCGGGGGGAACACTCAAATGTGGTCGGGCGGGATGCCGCCCCGCCTCCACGGCCGGCACCCGGCCCTACACTTCGCCAAGGCGGCCAGAGAGGGAAAACGCCTCTGGCGGCAGTTTTTCTTTGGCGTGCGGCGACGAGTCGCTGCTTTCCAAAGCGGTGCCAAGGCACGGCACTCCAAAAAGCGCTTGCAAGTATCTGTTCAGCCTCGGTCAAGAGAAACCACAGATGACGTAACTGCCTACGCTGTGGTGCCCTCCATGCGTTTTGATGCGCCGTGCCTTTGCCATACCCCTCCCCTGGCTCCCCTCCCCGCATGCGGGGAGGGGAT
>JALUXH010000043.1 GCA_027019065.1 Anaerolineales bacterium | reverse complement strand
CCCCAGCCAGGGGATGACCACCCGCAGGTGCAGCCGCATGAAGGGGGTGAGCAGGTTTTGCGGCGGGCGAGAAGTGTCCAGCGCCGCCCAGCGGCCGCCCGGCTTCAGCACACGGTGTTGCTCTTGCAGCGCCGCGTCGAGGTCGGCCACGTTGCGCAACAGGAAAGCGGAGGCCAGCGCGTCAAAAGTGCCGTTGGGGAAGGGCAACTGCAGCGCGTCGGCGGTCAGCCAGCGGATGGGCAGCGCGGTGAGCCGCGCCCGGCCCACCGCCAGCATTTCAAAGGTCAGGTCGCTGGTCACGGGCAAAATGCCGGGGGCCATGCGGAGGGCTTCGCGCGTCAGCGCCCCCGTGCCGCCGCCCAGGTCCAGGAAGCGGTCGCCGGCGCGCAGACCCAGGCGGCGCAGGGTTTCCCGCCGCCAGAGGTCATCCTGCCCCAGGGAGATCAGGCGGTTGAGCAGGTCGTAGCGGTTGGCAATGGCCGCGAACAGATGGCGAACATACGCCGGCTTTTGCTCGGCAGGAGGAAGAAGAGAGGCATTACCCATAGCGAGCCCTCACGGCAGCCAGCGGTATTCCAGCGCGGGGGCGAGCATCCGGTTCCAGGAAGGCAACAGCGCGCCGAAAGAGGGGGCCAGCCGCCCGACCGCACCGCCCAAAATGGCTTCAAGAGGCGACATCGGCGGTTCATAGCGCACCACGCGCGGCACATCGGTAATGTTGCCCAGGTCGGCGGCTTTGGCGATGGCGTCGTTTTCGTAGCCCAAAGCATCAATCAGTTTCAGGTCAAGGGCATCGCGGCCGGTGTAAACCCGCCCATCGGCCAGTTGGCGCACCTTACCTTCGGGAATGTGGCGGCTGTCGGCCACGATTTTGACAAAGTTGTCGTAGGCCTGGTCAATGACATGCTGCCAGTACGCCTTTTCCTCGGGCGTCATTTCCCGGTAGGGGCTGCCGAAATCTTTGACCTTGCCCGACTTGATGACGGTCATCTGGATGCCGAGTTTGTCCATCAGGCCCTGGGCGTTGGGGAATTCGCTGATGACGCCGATGGAGCCGGTCAGGGTGTAGGGGTTGGCGTAGATGTAGTCGCCTGCCATGCTGATGTAATAGCCGCCGGAAGCCGCGAGGTCGCCCATCAGCACCACGATGGGCTTGTCCATGTCTTTGAGCGCCTGGTAGATGCGGTCGCTGGGCACGATGCCTCCGCCGGGGCTGTTGACTTCCAGCACCACGGCCCTGATGCTGCTATCGTGCCTGGCGGCGGTAATCATGGCGATGATGTCATCGGTAGCAGCGACCTGCGAGGTGCCCAGGGCGGAGGCGTGGCCTTCCACGATGGGGCCGTTGACGGGGATGATGGCCACGGCGGGGCCGGTCAGGGGGCCGCGCACGTGGCGCGCCACGGGGGCTTTGGCCATGGTGGCTGTGGAGCCGCCGCCACTGATGCCGGCGCTGATCAGGGCCAGCATGAACAGGCCGCCGCAGGCAAAAATCGGCAGCAGGAAGCCCAACGCCACGCCGATGAGCGCCCACAAAGCATTGCGGGAAGACGCCGGGCGCGGCTGACGGGGCGGGGCAGCGTTCGGCACGGGTTGTCGGGGATTGTTCATCTTTCACTCCTTCAGAAGGGCGGCGCCGACGGGGCAGCAGGCCGGTGTTTCGGTGCGCGGGGTAACTGTTCAGCCTCGGCAAGGAGAAACCACAGATGACGCAGATTCCGCAGAAAAATATCCACCGATTGCACAGATTAGCACAGATTGGGAAAAAACGGCAACTGTTCAGCCTGCCCGCGATGCGCACCCAGAAGCATAAAAAGAGGTTAACGCAAAGACGCAAAGGAAGGCAAATGGCGCAAAGAGCAATTCTGTGTTTTCTGTGCCCATCTGTGAAATCTGTGGATTCCCTGCCAGGGCTGAGCAGTTACCGCAGAAAAACATCCACCGATTGCACAGATTAGCACAGATTGGGAAAAAACGTATCTATTCAGCCCAGGCAAGGAGAAACCACAGATGACGCAGATTTCGCAGAAAATCAGCCACAGATTCCACAGATTCGCACCGATTGCAACCCCAGAAAGCACAGAAGCGTCGCAGAAAACACAGAAGTTGACTTTGCGTCTTTGTTCCCTTTGCGCTCTTGGCGTGACGCCGTTGTAGCCTTTGGGTTTCCTGTGTGCCTTGGCGTTCTCATCGCAGGCGGGCTTAACAGTGACGCCGCGGGATTGTACCATAGCCCCTGCCCGGCGCTCACAGCGGCAGAACCGCGGCACAGCGCCAGCCGCTTTCAAAACAGGTCCGAAAGGCCGGCTTGGCAGGGTAGGGGAAGCGCACCGTGTGCTGCCGCGGTTTGCCGTTTTGCACTTCGGTCAGCGTCAGGTGGGAGTCAACGATGGAACTGGTGTATTCCCACAGGGCGACGTCGCGCAAGGCCACATTGAGGCTCAGGTCGGGCAGCAGGAAAAGGCGGCGGTCGGTGGTCACGAGCACCTGGGTGCCCGCTTTGGGCTGGAACCATGCCGGCAGCGCCGCCCAGGCGTAGGGGTGTTCGCCGTCTTCCAGGGCATCTTCCAGCAGCGGCCGGAAGTGCCCGGTCAGGCGGCGGCTTTCGTCGGGGTCGTTGGAGGCGGTATCCACCAGAGGCTTGAGGGTCTCGGGCAAGGGGGGCGGGGTCGCCCGTTGCAGGGCCCGCGCCGGCGAGGCTGGGCTCACCACCGGCGCAAGCAGCGCCAGCAGGTCTTGCAGCGCCGTGCGGGTGTAACCCGGCGATTCCCAGACTATTTCGGCCTCGCCTTGGGCCGCTGCCCAGCGGGTGGTGAGGGCGAGGTGATTGCCCAGGGGGTGCAGGTCGGCGGCGCGCAGGCGTTCCAGCACGCCCACCACTTCCCGAAAGCCGTAGCGGATGTTGGCGGCGTTGGGGGGGATGAGTTCGGCGAGGTGGATCAGGCGGTGGGTGGTGAGCAGCAGCACGCCTTCCTGCAGGCGTTCGCGCCGCAGCCAGGAACGCTGGCGCTGGCTGGCCATGGCCGGGCGGCGGGCGGCGTAGAGGATGCGCTCGTCGGGGGCCAGGGCGTCGCCGACATAATCCTGAAAGCGGTAAGGCAGTTCAAAGAAGGTGTATTCGGCGGCGGTGTATTGCTCGGCATCGGCATAGCCCCCCTGCGCCGCCGAGCGCAGGGCCTGCCAGGCGGGGGCGTGGCGGCGGCGGGCGGTGTCGGCGTTCTCGCGGTAGCGGCGTGCTCCTTCGTGAAGGTGCGGTTCCACTTCTTCAACTTCCAGCCAGCGCCATTCGCCGGGGCGGGCGCGGCGCAGGGCTTCCAGCACGGCTTTCTGCTGCGGCGCAGGAACAGCTTGCCACTCGCGGGGGGCTTCCGGTTCGGCTTCCACCACCGCGACCAGAAAAGGCGGCTCTTCTCCCCGCCGGAAGGCGCCTAACAGGCGGCCTTCCAGCAGGGTGTCGGTGGGGTGCGAGATGCTGCCCAATACCACCACGCGGAACGGCTCGTCGTAGGGCGTCCACACTTCGGGCAGCACGGCAAGGTCGAAGGGGAGGGCTTCTACGGGCGGCACGATGCCTTCCAGCCGCCAGGCCGCGCCTTCTTCGGGCAGGTAGCGGCCCGTGATGCCGCCGGGTTGAATGATGCGGAGTTCCAGCAGGTGTTCTTTGGTCATGAGCAGCACCTGAACGATGAAATGGCCGGGAGTGGCAAAAGGCGCCTTCGGCGGCCGGGCCGAGGCGGCAAAAAACCTCTACCGACGGTATCTCGGTAGAGGCCATTAGTCCTTGCAGGACACTGCGGCGAGCCTCATCGCCATAGGGTTGTCGCGCTGCGGTGGTTCAGCAGCCGGTGGTGCCCTGCAATTTTACTACAAGATAGGAAAGGCAAAAGGGGCAGGTGTCATGTGCTCTGATGCCGTGTGCTCCTGTGTCAGGTGTTCCCGTGTCAGGTATGCTGGGGTTGGGGGAAGGGCGGCTG
>JALUXH010000042.1 GCA_027019065.1 Anaerolineales bacterium | reverse complement strand
AGAACTCGCCCAGGCCATTCTGGAAGCCGACCAGAGCACCGAAGAAGGCGTCCACGCCCAGCGGGCACGCGTGGCCGAACTGAAACAGCGCCTTGAAAAGATGGAGCAGACCCCGAAAGTCAAAGACCTGCTGCACGTGGCCGACGCGCTGGTGAAACGCAGCGTGTGGATTGTCGGCGGCGACGGCTGGGCATACGACATCGGCTACGGCGGCCTGGATCATGTGCTGGCTTCCGGCCGCAACGTCAACATCCTGGTGCTTGATACCGAGGTGTACTCCAACACCGGCGGCCAAATGTCTAAGGCCACCCCGCGGGCCGCGGTGGCAAAATTCGCCGCCGCAGGCAAACCCCTGCCCAAGAAAGACCTGGCCATGATGGCCATGACCTACGGCAACGTGTATGTGGCCCGGGTGGCCATGGGCGCCAACGACGCCCACACCACCAAAGCCTTCCTGGAAGCCGAATCCTACGACGGGCCTTCCCTCATCGTGGCCTACTCACACTGCATTGCCCACGGCTACGATATGCGCTACGGCTTCGCCCAACAGAAAAAAGCAGTAGAATCCGGCTACTGGCCGCTCATCCGCTTTGACCCGCGGCGCATCAAGCAGGGCAAAAACCCATTACAACTGGATTCGCGCGACCCGAAGATCTCGCTGCACGATTACGTCATCAACGAAAACCGCTACACCATGCTGATGCGCAGCATGCCCGGCCGTGCAGAGGATCTGCTGGCCGAAGCGCAGGAAGACGTGGACATGCGCTGGCAAATGTACAAGATGTGGGCGCAAATGAAATTCAGCCTCGACGAAAACGGCAACGGCAACGGCAAAAAATAAACGCCCCCATCCTTTCTGAAAGCCGGGCCCTGACGGGTTGCCCCAACCCGTCAGGGCCTTTTGATTTTGATATCGGGGCATGCAAAAAGCAACGCCCCACGCAGCACCACGCGCCTGCCCCCCGGCCGCCCCCGCTGAGAGGTTATTCGTGCACCCACACCCGCGTGCCGTTGCCGCGGCTTTCAAAATCCCACGGCGCATAAAGCGGGGTGCTCCACCGGAAAACCCACCGCGCATCGGCATTGCGCATGTTGATACAGCCGTGGCTCATGGGCATCCCGAAGTTATCGTGCCAGTAAGTGCCGTGGAAAGCCACGCCGGTATCCACAAAAAAACTCACCCAGGGCACGCCGGGCAGTTCGTAGGCTTCCAGCGCGGAGGTCAGATCGCCGTTGCCCATGTGGCGGGCCGGGAATTTGTTGAAAATGCGAAACCGGCCGGACGGTGTGCGGGTAGGAATGCCGTTATCGGTGGGCTTGTCGCTGGGGATGCCGGAAGAAATCCGCATCCGGCGCACCTCCTGCCCGGCTTCATAAGCAATGGCTTCCTGCGCGCCGAGGTCCACCTCCAGCAATTTCTCGCCGGGGGGCACATCAGGCGCAAGGGGGGCAACCTCTTCCGGAGGGATCAGCCGCAAATGCGGGGCATACACCTCGTAAGGCACTTTCAGCAAGTCATCGGTGATTTCATACAACGGCTCCCCGCGCGCGCCCAGTTTAACGGCCGTTACCCAATGGGTTGAGCCATAATACAGGCGGTAAAGGCGCTTGCGGCTGCCATCGGGAAGCCGCTGCCAGCTCTGGGTCCACGGCACCGTAACCTCGGCAATGCGTCCGGCAGAAGGCACCGCCACGGCCACTTGATTCAGGCGCAGCGCCACCCGCTGGGTGTAAGCCGTGTGCAGGAAACCGCCCGGCACGCGGTACCAGCGGGGGTTCCGCGGCGGCCCGTGCGGTGAAACCATTTCCGCCAGCACGCGCACCAGGGTATCGCGCGGGTAGGTCAACACCCGCGGGCTGCGCAGGTCGGGTTCCCGATGCAGGGGCACATTGGGGATGGTAATCCGCACCAGCCCCACAAAAGGCCACATGGCGCCGTGCAGGCGCGCCAGCGGCCGCCACGCCAGCCCTCCCAGGCCCAGCAAGGCCAGTTTCAACACATCGCGACGGCCAAGCACCGGAGCGTTCATGGCATCAGCGGCAAGAGCACCACAAACGTGGTGCCCTCGCCGGGTTTGCTGTGTACCCGAATTTCCCCGTTATGGGCTTCAACGATCCGCTTGCACAGGTAAAGCCCCAGCCCCGAACCGGCTGCCCGCTGCTCGCTGCCGGGCACCCGATAAAACTTCTGAAAAAGGCGCCGGCGGTATTCCGGCGCAATGCCGGGGCCGGTATCGCTCACGGTGATGGCAAGGCGGCCGTTTTCGCGGTAGGCAGCCAGGCGAATTTTCCCGCCCCGGCGGTTGTATTTGACGGCATTGCTCACCAGATTGATGAGCACCTGTTTGATTTTGCCGCGGTCGGCTTTCAGCGGCGGCAGGTCGGGGGGGATGGCGGTTTCCACCGTCAGGCCGGCGGCCTCAATTTCGGCAGCAAAAAGCTGCACCACTTCATCAACCAACGGGGCAAGGGCAAACGCTTCGCTGTGGAAACGCGCCCGCCCCGATTCCAGCGCCGCCAGGTCAAGAAAGGTGGTGGTCAGTTCGTTGAGGTAGCGGGCTTCGCGCTCAATGGCGTCAATGGCCTGCCGACGCTGGGGCTCTGAAATTTGCGGCAGGCGCAGCAACTGCGCCGCGGCCAGAATGGCACCCAGCGGTGTACGGACTTCATGGACCAGTTCGGCAATGAGGTCGGCTTCCAGAAACAGGCGGGCGTTTTGAATGGCCACGGCGGCCTGCGCCCCCAGCACCGTCAGAATTTCTTCATCGGCATCGGTGAACGCCCCGCTGCGTTTGTTGACGGCTTCCAGCACACCAATGGGCTCATCGTTGGCGATGAGCGGCACGGCCAGCAGGCTGTCTGTGGCAATGCGGGTCAACCTGTCCAGGTGGCCGTAATGGCTGGGGTCGCTGTGGGCATGTTGGCGGCGGATGGGGCGGCGGCGGCGCAGCGCCAGCCCCGCAAGGCTGCCTTCCAGCGGCACGCGCGTGCCCCGCTGCAGTTTGTCGGAAAGGTTGGTCGCGGTTTGAAAACGCAGTTCTTTGCGCTGGGGGTCGTACAACAAAATTGAGGCGGCTTCGGCCTCGCTCAGTTCGGCCGCCGCCTGGACGATGCGCTGCAACAGCGTATCCAGTTCCAGCGTGGCGGCCAGATCGCGGGCCAGCGCCAGCAGGCGGCGGTAAGCATCCAGAGGCAAAAGGGGCACGGCAGAACCTGTCATGACGATAACACCCGGGCAGCAATGGCGGGGAGCAAATCGGCCACGTCGCCGTGAAGCACCACATCGGCGCGGGCATCCATGTAGGTGGGCGTCTGATTGATGACGATGATGCTCGCGCCGCGGTCGGCGGCTTCCACCGGCAGGCGCGCCACCGGCATCACGGCCAGGGATGAACCGGCAATGAGCATCACGTCGCTTTGCCGGGCCAGCGTTTGGGCGGCTTCCCAGGCCTGCCAGGGCAGTTGCTCGCCAAACAGCACCACGTCGGGTTTCAACACGCCGCCGCAATGCGGGCAGCGGGGCACTTCGCCGTTTTCCAGGAAAGCAGGCAGGAAATCGGCGCTCCGGTAAGTGCGGTAGCACTGCGTGCAGGTGGCGGTTTCCAGCGAGCCGTGGACCTCAACGACCTTTTCCGAACCGGCTTTCTGGTGCAAGCCGTCAATGTTTTGCGTTACCACCCCCGCCAGGTGCCCGGCCTGCCCCAAAGCCGCCACGGCGCGGTGAGCCGCATTCGGCTCGGCGCGCAGCATGGTTTCCAGCAAGGGGCGCACCCAGGCAAAAAAACGCTCCGGGTGATGCCGGAATGCCGTCAGGGAAGCCACTTCCAGCGGGTTGTGCTGCGCCCACAAGCCGCCGGAGGGAGAGCGGAAATCGGGAATGCCGGAAGGGGTGGACATGCCCGCCCCTGTCAGCACCACGCCGCGGCGCGCCCGGCGGATGAGCGCCGCGGCCCGAGCCACAAGAATGTCGCTTTC
>JALUXH010000041.1 GCA_027019065.1 Anaerolineales bacterium | reverse complement strand
GGCTCCCCTCCCCGCATGCGGGGAGGGGACGGGGGTGGGGTCAACGCAGCAACGGCGGTGCCAAAGAAAAACGCGGTGAGAACACATGCCCGGGGTTGCCATCGCCGCGATCTGGGTAGGTAATTACGAAGCGTCGCAGAAAACGAAGTTGACTTTGCGTCTTTGTTCCCTTTGCACTCTTGGCGTTACGCCGTTGTAACCTTTGGGTCTTTTGTGTGCCTTGACGTTTTCATCGCAGGCTGGCTGAACAGTTACGTTACGATAAAAAAGCGAATTTCGCTCATCCTCTCTCTTCGCCATGCGGCTCGGTGAGCACCGAAAAAGCAACATTTCGTTTTATGCCCTCCGGTTTTGCACCGCGCTTCGGTTTTGTGTTATGATGAAAGGGACAGTGCAGTGCTTTGGGGGGCAAAACCGGAAAGGTTTCGTGTGCAGAAAGGAGGAAGGGCTTGTGAGCCGTAAAATTGTGGTCATCATTGCCTCTGCCGATGCCGGAAAAGCCCGCGCCGGCGTGCTCTATGCCACCAACGCCTTATCGCGCGGGTGGATGGACGAAGTGCGCCTGGTTTTCTTTGGCCCTGCCGAAGGCTTGCTGCTGAAGGATGAAGCCTTGCGGAAACAGGTAGATGCTTTCCGCGCCACGGGCGAGGCGGCTGTGGCCTGCAAGTACGTGGCCGACCAGCAAAACATGAGCGCGGATCTGCAGGCGCTGGGCCTGCAGGTGGAATTTGTGGGGCAGATGATTTCTGAGTACATCCATGAGGGCTTTGTGCCGATGGTTTGGTAGGCCGGAGCCGCCCCGCGGCTTGGGGCGCAGAAAAGGAGCGAAAAATGTGGCATTCCTGGCGGCGGTGGTTTTTGCTGTTTGTGGTGTTGGGCGTGGTGTTGGGGCTTGCCGGTGCGGGCGCACCGTACGCCGCGGCAGCACCTGCTGCGGCGAAAAGCGTAGAAGTGCTGCGCCGCGACGGCGACATCACCATTTTGCCCAACGGCGACGTGCGCGTGGTGGAAACCTGGCAGGTGAAATTCTACGGCGGGCCTTTCCATTATGCCTTTCGGGAAATCCCGCTCAATCGGGTGGAAGACATCACCGACTGGCGCGTGTCTGAGGGCAGCCAGGCGTACCTGCGGGCGGAAAGCCCTCAGCCGTATGCTTTTGTGCTGAGCCCTACATCGCACAGCCGCAAGATCATCTGGTATTTTCCCGATACCACCGATGCAACACGCACGTTTACGCTGAGCTACGTGCTCAAGGGGGCGCTGTGGATTGACGAGCAGGGCGACCAGTTTTTCTGGAAATTCATTGAAAGAAACCGGGCTTATGTCATTCGCCACGCCACGGTGACGGTGCATTTGCCCGGACAGTTCGGCCGGGGGCAGATTCTGACGGCCACTTACACCAACGGGCGCAAGAGCGGTAATGCCCAACTGTTGAACGCCGGCGAGGTACGTTTTCAGGGTGGGCCGTTTTCCGGCGGCACCGAATGGGAAATTCGGGTGCAGTGGCCGCATGGGGCGGTTTCGGCGGCGCCGCCTTCCTGGGAAACCCGACTGAAGCGGCAGCCGTGGATTGACCTTGCCTGGTGGGTGTTTCTGTTCCTGCTGGCGGTGGCCACATTGGGCGGCGGCTTCTTGCTGTGGTACACGCGCGGCCGCGATCCCGCGGTGGGGGCGGTGCCTTCCCTGGTCACAGAGCCGCCGAGCAAACTGCCGCCGGGAATGGTCGGCACGCTGGTGGATGAAGTGGCCGACCTGGACGACATCATGGCCACTTTGTTAGACCTGGCACACCGCGGCATTTTGAGCATTGAAACCGTGCGTAAAAAAGGCTTTTTGGGCACCCACGAGGAAACCCATTTCGTGGCCAGGCAGATGCCGCCCGACTTGCTGCCTTTTGAAACCGCACTGATGACGGCGATTTTCGGCGGCACAGTAGCCCCCGGCGACCGGCGTTCGCTGGAAAGCCTGAAAAACGAGTTTTACCAGTTCATCCCCGATATCAAACGCAAACTGTATCAGGCCGTGGTGACGGCGCGGCTGTTCCCCTCTAACCCCAATGAGGTGCGGACGCGGTACGTGGTGCTGGCCGTGGTGCTGGGGGGCGTGGTGAGTGCCTTGTATTTCCCCGCGCAGTGGTCGGGTGCAGATGCAGCAGGCGGCGCGGCCATTGTGCTGGGGGTGATTGTGAGCGTGGCGTGGCTGGTGTTGGCCAAAGCCATGCCGCGCAAAACCCGCCGCGGTGCGCTGGAAGCCGCCAAGTGGCAGGGCTTTAAACGCTATTTGCGGGAACTGGAGCGGCACACTTCTCTGGAACGCGCCAAAGATTTGTTTGACCGCTATTTGCCTTACGCCACGGCTTTCGGCCTTTCCAAACAGTGGGTGCACAAGTTTGCCCGCGTGCCGGATATGCCCGCTCCGGGCTGGTACACCATGTATCCGGGGTACGGCGGCGGCGTTTCGGGCGGCGGGGGCGGCGGCCATATGGCGTCGCCGCGGCAGGGCGCGCCTTCTTTGGATAGCATGGCTTCGGGCGCGTTCAATTCCTTTTCCGACATTGCCGACAGCCTGCTTTCCACGCTCAATGAGGCCTCTTCCACCTTTGTGAGCCACCCCAGCAGCAGCGGCGGAGGCGGCGGGTTCAGCGGCGGGGGCGGCGGCGGCTTTGGCGGCGGCGGCGGCTCCAGCGGGTTCGGATGAGCCTTTTCCCGGCCCTCGCCGGAAAACCCCTGGCAGCCACGTGCCGGGCAGCCTGGTGGTGGCATGGCGGCCGCAACACACGGCGCGTGACGCTCGGGGTGCCCTTGTCGGGGGCATCCTGCCGCCTTCGGAACCACGCCGAACACAGTGCAATAAAGTATCTGTTCAGCCCAGGCAAGGAGAAACCACAGATGACGCAGATTCCGCAGAAAATCATCCACAGATTCGCACCGATTGCAACCCCAGAAAGCACAGAAGCGTCGCAGAAAACGAAGTTGACTTTGCGTCTTTGTTCCCTTTGCTCTTGGCGTGACGCTGTTGTAACCTTTGGGTCTCCTGTGTGCCTTGGCGTTTTCATCGCAGGTGGGCTGAACAGTGATGCAATAAAGTGCTTATAAGGAGGAGGTTTTATGAACGTCGGCAAAACAAGCGGATGGATTGCCATTGGGCTGGCGGTGGCGGCGTTGCTGGTGGCCGGTGGCTTTATGGCCAGCGGGTTGGCCGTGCATAAACTGACGGTGCCCGGCGCCGTGTTGGGGTTTATCCTTTTTGGGACGCTTCCGGCGCTGGTGTTGGGCGCGATCGGCGTTTTCCTGGTGGTGAAGGGCAAGGCCGAAGCCAAAGAACAGGCCGCCGCCGAGCAATTGCAGCGCCTGTTGGGAATGATCCAGAGCCACGGGCAGGTCTCTTTGGGGCAGGTCATGGTGGAAATGAAGATGACCCGCGAACAAATTACCCGGGCGATTTATGACCTGGTCAGCCTGGGGTTGTTCACCGGCTACATTGATTGGGAAAGCATGACTTTTTATGCCAGCGAGGCGGCGAAAGTGGTCAGCAACGTTTGCCCCAACTGCGGCGGCACGCGGGAATTCGTCGGCAAGGGCATTGTGAAATGCCCGTATTGCGGGGCAACGCTGTTTATCCCGCCCGATGCGCCGAACACGCGGGCCGAGCCCAAGCCGCCCCCCGCGGCCGGGGGGGCAAAGCCAACCGGCGGCGGCAAACCGGCCTGACATCAAAGCACAGGGCAGAGAAAGGCCTGCCCTGTGCTTTTGGTTTTTGATTGTAACTGCTCAGCCTGAGCAGGGAGCAACCACAGATTCCGTAATGACCTACCCCGAAGCACTGCGGATGGCTCTGTGCCCGTAAATGCTCACCCAGAGGACACGGAGAATATTTCCCTTTGCAAGCGCTTTTTGGCGTGCGGTGCCTGGGCACCGCTTTGGAAAGCGGCGACTCGTCGCCGCACGCCAAAGAAAAACTGCCGCCAGAGGCGTTT
>JALUXH010000040.1 GCA_027019065.1 Anaerolineales bacterium | reverse complement strand
TGCCGAGGCTCGCCAACTGGCCCAGAAGTTTCTTGACCGTAACGCCCCCGGCTTGCAGGTTTCGCAAGATGCCGACCCGTTTTACGGTTACTATACCCTGCACACGCTGAAGGACGGCCAGGTGGTGGGGATGCTGAGCGTGAACGGCTACACCGGGGAAGTTTTCCTGCACACCTGGCATGGAAAGTTTATTACGATGAGCGGGGAAGGCGGTCAGTAACCGGCGGCGCAAGAGGCGCTGTTTCGGCAAGGAGAAACCGCAGATGACGCCGGTTCCGCTTCGCACCGATTGCAACCTCAGAAGGCACAGAAGCGTCGCAGAAAACGAAGTTGACTTGTAATGACCTACCCCGAAACACTGTGCCCGTAAATGCTCACCCAGAGGACACGGAGAATATTTCCCTTTGCAAGCGCTTTTTGGCGTGCGGTGCCTGGGCACCGCTTTGGCGTGCGGCGACTCGTCGCCGCACGCCAAAGAAAAACTGCCGCCAGAGGCGTTTTGCCACCACGTAGGTAATGACGTTGACTTTGCGTCTTTGTTCCCTCTGCGCTCTTGGCATTACGCCGTTGTAACCTTTGGGTCTCCTGTGTGCCTTGGCGTTTTGCGTTTTCATCGCAGGTGGGCTGAACAGTTACGAAAAAGCAGCCCTCGGGCTACTGCGTCATATCCAGAACGGGTGGAATGTCATACGTGGCCGAAGGATAGTTTAATTGCAGGTCGGCCGTGCCGTCAATCTCGGCTGAATAGCAGATGAACTGGGCGTTCAGCACCGTGGACGTGCCCGAGGTGCCTGCCACTTTGCAGGCCACCGGGCTGGCGTCGCCGGGCACGTAAACGGTGCCGTCCAGCATGAAGTTTTCGTTGCCGGTGATCGTGAGCCCGCTGTGGTTGTCGGGGGCCATGTAAAGCAGCATCCCGGCCCATTGATTGCCGTTGGCATCGGTAAGGTTGCTGGAAGCCGTCAGGTGGACCGCACCGCCGGTAATTTTGACCGCCCCGCTGCGCACGAAAAAGAGCACGCCGTCGCCGGTTACGGTGCCGTTGCTGATGGTCAGGCCGTTATCTACGCAGTAGATGCCGGGCCGGAAAGTGACAGTGCCGCCGTTAATGCGGATGCCGCTGCTGTAGGTGCCCGGCTGAAGCGTGCCGCTGTGGGCGCTTCGGGAGGGGCCGCTGCATGTCGGCAAGGGTATCTGCGGCGGGACCACGGGCGTGCCCAGGCTGCTGCTCAGCGAGCCTTCCACGTGGGGGGAGCCCACGGTGTCAATAGCCCCTACCGATTGCAGGTCGTTGACCCGCAGGGTGAGCGTCCCGTTGATTTTCGTGCTGCTGTTGACCCAAATGTTGCCGCTGACACCGGCATCCACAAACGCCGTGCCGGAAATTTTCAGCCCCGGCGTATCATGGCCGGTCGTGACCATCGTGTATCCCCATGCTACCGGCTGGAAGGGGCGGGCGCGCACCTGCGCGTGCGAAGAGGCCTTGAGCGGCCCGTGGTACACCACCTGGATGAGCGCCGGAGGAATGGCCGAGGTGATGTCCACGTTCACATAATAGACCCACTGCAGATTTTCGCGCTGAGGTCCGGTGATGTTGACCGTGACCTGATTGTGGGTGCCGTCGTTGCCGTAGCCGTTATCGGCCGCGCGGTGCAGCGCGGCAGCAATGGCTTCCTGCAGTTTGGCGTTGCTGATGTGGCCGCCGGCAAGCGCCGGAGCGTACGAGATGACCAGCCCGCCGGCCATGGAGGCCGCGTCGGCCGCCGATTGAGCGTGCCGTTTTTCCAGCGCCAGACGCCCGCCGTCAACGGCTAACCCGGCGATACCCACCAGCCCCACGATGGCCAAAACGAAAAGCACGACCATCTGGCCGCGGGGGCGTTTTCGCTGGGGGAAAGCAAACATGAGGGGCCTCCTTGTGTGTTTGTGGCTGCGGGTGGCTTAAGGGCTGGCCACACAGGCCGGGCGCAGCACGGTGTTAACGCTGGTGGCGCGGACGGCAACGCTGCCGCCGGGCAGAAACACCCGCGTGAAAGGGAAAATGAGCGGCACGGCGTCTTGCACCTTCACCTCAACGCCCTGTCCGGCGCAGGGGGCGTTCAGGAAGGCCACATTCACGCTGGCCGTGCTGGAATGCGTTTGGGAAAGCGCGCGCTGCCGGATGCCCGCAGTGTCGGCCGGGCGGATGGCGGCGTAGGCTGCGCCTTCCTGCGCTGCATCGTTCAGCCGCACATACACGGCCAGCACCCGCCCCATATCTATCATGCCGCCCAGCAAAATCAGCAGAACAACGAGAATCAGCGCAAACTCCACCAGGCTTTGCCCGCGGGCAGGCCGTGAGCGCTTTTTCATGGGGAAACCTCCTCCAGCGTTCCGTTGTGGCATTGGTAGGTAGCCTCCAGCGTGCCGCTTTCTTTGCCGTTGGCAAAAGTTGCCCAGACGTCAAAAGTGATGGTAGAGCCGTTGTTCAGGGCAAGCGAAGAAAAGTTATAGACGGTGAACGTGGTATGGAAATCCGACGAGGCTGTTGTGCCGTTGATCAGATACCAGAGGGTATAGTTTTGCAGGGCAAGATCCCATGCGGGGTTGTAGTGCCATTCAAAGCGGGAAATTTTGCATTTGCCCGACTGCCCCACGCTGGTAGAGGTGGCCTGCGGGTCCAGCGGTGGAGGAATTTCAGGCGTCGGCGGCGGGGGGGGCGTGGTGGGTGAAGGCGCGGGGGTGGTGGGCGCGGGTGAAGGTGCAGGGGTTGTGGGGGATGGCGGCGGCGGTGTGGGGGTGGGCGGCGGGGCAGTGGCGAGGCCGGGCGGGGCATCCAGCGGAATGGCGTTAAGGATGGTGCGCTCGGCCCGGGCGCGCAACGGCAGGTTGCCCCCCCAGTTCAGCAGCCAGGGGGTGAAAGTGGCCTGGATGTCGACCCGAATGCGGGTTCCCAGGGTGATGCTGCCCGGCGGGCAGGCGGTGTAAGCGGCAGTGCCCGGCCCGTGGTCATAGCTGATTTGGACGTCGGAGGGTTTGAGGCCTGCAAAGCGCCCCAGCCGTACGGCGGCCGCGCGAATGCCCTCGCAGTCGGCGTAACGCGGCACCCCTCTTGGGCTGACGCCGCTGGCGGTGCCATAGCGGGCGGCTTCGCGCACCCCTGCAGCCATCATCGTATACGAAAACAGCAGGCGCCCGAATTCAAACACGCCCATCATCAGAAAAATGAACAGTGTGAGTACCAGGGCAAATTCCACCAACGACTGGCCCCGTGAACGGTGTGCTGGGCTTGCTGTGAATACGCGTTTCATAGCGGTTTGCCTTCAGCGCGGTGAACGGCTTGCCTTCCCGGCAAGGAGCAACCACAGATTGCACAGATTAGCGCAAAAACGCAAAAGCTCTTTGCGTTCTTTGCGCCCTCTGCCTCTGGCAATCTTGCGGGGCAACAGCGCAGGCAGTTGCGAAAACTCTCCTCACCTCCCTAAACGCCCGTGAAAGGGAAGACGTTACACTCCTGCGTGTGTCTGCAAGGTCCGCGCCGGCGGGCAGCAGCGCCCCGGCATCGCCTGCCAAAGCGTAATTACCGACCTCGAAGCACTGTGCCCGTAAATGCTCACCCAGAGGACACGGAGAATATTTCCCTTTGCAAACGCTTTTTGGAATGCGGTGCGTGGGCACCGCTTTGGAAAGCAGCGACTCGTCGCCGCACGCCAAAGAAAAACTGCCGCCAGAGGCGTTTTGCCACCACGTAGGTAATGACGCCAAAGCACGCCTTTCAACGGGCTCTTGCATCACGAAGCCCCCGCCTGGGAGACGGGGGCTTTTGCGGGGTGCGGAGGGTGGGCTGTTTCAGGGTTTGCCGTGGCTGGTGTTGGCACCGCCGTTGCCGGGGGGATTCGCGCCGTGCCCCGGCGGGTTGGTGCCGCTGCCCGCCGGGTTGGTGTTGGTGTCGTTGCCGCCGCCCTGATCGGGGGGCACACACTGGTTCTGCCCTTGCCCCAGGCCG
>JALUXH010000039.1 GCA_027019065.1 Anaerolineales bacterium | reverse complement strand
GAAGGTTGAGGGTTCGGCGCAGGTTTTCCAGCGCCTCGGCAGCGGCAGCGGGAAGCCCGGCGGCTTTGAGGGCGGCTGCGGGGGCTTGCCAGGCGGCCCGCGCACTGCCAAAGTGTTCGGTCAGGCGGCGAAAGCGCACCGGCCCGATGCCTTTGACGCTGCTCAGCCCAACCCATGCAAGGCGTTCTTCTAGTTCCACCGCAATGTCCTTCTGCCGGAGTGGTCTTCCTTAAACACCCTTCTCCCAACCGAAGCGGCGTTGAGCATACCACAGGCCAAAAGGGGGTGTCAAGTGGCGCGCTGCGGTTACGGCAGATTTTTTCGGAATTCCTCCCAAAAATGGAGCGTTGTCGGGTATAATTGCGGCGCGCCACCGTAGCTCAGCTGGAAGAGCATCCGCCTCGTAAGCGGACGGTCACGGGTTCAAGTCCCGTCGGTGGCTTGCTGCGGGCCTGCTGTTCAAACGGCAGGCCTGTTTTTTGTGGCTTGCGATATAGTATAATGAGTGTGGAAGGGGGGCTTTCCCCCTTTTGAAGGCTCACGAAGAAATGGGGATCTGACGGCTTCGTGGCGGCTTTCCCCTGCCGGATGTGTGTAAGGAGGCTGAAATGCGTAAGCAGGTTTTGGTGGCGGCTGTATTTGCGGCCGCGGTGTTGCTGGCTTGCAGTCTTTCCTCGGTGATCAATGCGGCCCAGAAGGCCAAAAGTGTGGCTCCCACCGCTCAGGCGCTGGCCAGCCAGCTGGCTCCCACGGTGCAGGCTGCTATCACGCAGGTAGGGCCTACGGTGCAGGGCGCTCAGGCCGCGACGCCGGGGGCCTCTGGCGGTCAGGGTAGCGCCGGCGCGGCGAATTGGCGTTCGCCGGAAGACAGTGCCACGCTCCACAGTTTTCATCAGGAAATGGTGGTGCGGGTCAAAATCGGCAGTGCGGCGGCCTATGATTTGTTCAAAATGGAAGAGGATGACGTCCGCGGGCAGGCTTCCCGCCAGAAGATTACCCAGAAAGACGGCAGCACGATAGAAATTGTCTCTGTAGGGGGCAAAACCTGGTATCAGGTAGAAGGGAAATGGCTGGCCATTGCCGACCCGCACGCGGTGCATAATCCCCAGCCGCTGGTCACGGGGGCGCTGGGGCCGGAACTGGCCGATGCGTCGCATTGGAAGGCCAATGGCACGGGGACATTGGATGGGATGAAGGTTTACCGTTATACTTACGAGGCGCCCCAGGGGCTGGTTTCGGCGGAGCAGGGCTGGCTGGCTTTGCTGCAGGCCGTGCCGCAATTGGTCGGCGCAACCCGGGCCCGCGTCACCAGGGTGCGGGGCGAAATCAGCGTGTTGCAGGACGGCACGATGGTGCGCGCGTTCTACCGGGTGGCAGGCGAGGTGGAAAAAGGCGGTCAGCAGGTGCCGGTGGAAGTGACCGTGACGACGGCGCTTTCCAACCTCAATGGGAATATCCAGATTACGCCCCCGCCGGTTGCTGCCGGTGCAAAACCGCCCGTCCCTTTGCCGCCCGGAGCCACGCAAGAGATGCAAATGGGTGCTTCAAGCATTTACACCGTGGCGGATATGACCGTGGCGCAGGTGATGCAGTTCTTTGACCAGGCTTTTGCGCAGCAGGGTTACAAGGTGATGAACAAGGTGGGCAGTGACCAGAGCGGCTGGACCTTGCGGGTGATAGACCCGCAGGGAAAAGAGCATTTGCTGATGGTGGCTTCGGAAAGCGGCAAGGTGAGCATTACTATTGTCAAATAGGCGCGGCGCCGCGCTTTGTGCATGTTTGAGCAGGTTTTCGGCCTTTCAGAAGGCGCTCTCAGCCCTGCCCGGGGCTGGATTTCCTTTCCGAGCGGGCCGGCGAAATAAACAGGCCTGACGGTGAGAGCCGTCAGGCCTGTTTTGGTCATGACCTGCCCGAATCGCGGCGATGGCAAGGCCAGGCGGGTTTTTACATAGGGGGCACTGCCAAGGCGGACGCATCAAAAAGCAGCGAAGGCCCACTCGCGTAGGCAGATGCCTTTTTTGTGGTCAAGGGCGGGTCAACGTTCAATGGTGAAGAAAGTGTAGTGATAGGCAATTTTGCCGTCCAGCAGGCCAAAAACGTCGTTGCCGTTGCGTACCTGCCCTGCGCTTGAGGTGGCTTCCCAGGTGAAATGCCGCGAGTTGCCGGTGCCGGAATGCCCCGTCAGGCGGAAAGTGGCGTTGGGCAGCAAGGTGTTGAAGAAAGTGGTGTACCATGAATGGATGGCGGCCTTGCCGGTGATGGTGCGGGCGCTGGTCACGTGGACTGCCCGCTCGGTGTAGAGGCCGGAGACGGTGTCGGCGTTGTGGGTATTGAGGGCTGCGATGAATTTTTCGGTGATGTCTTGCGGCACAGGCGGGGGGCTGTCGGGCCACTGGAAATCGGCAATGGCCTGCCAGATGCTGGGGTCCAGAATGTCGCGGGTGAGGTGCCATTCCCAGAAATTGGCTGCGTGCACTCCCAGGTTGACCGCGGTTTGCAGAAATTCCCGGATTTCCGCGGCTGAAGGCACCCAGGTGCCGTATTTGTAGGCCGAGCCGGCGGCCAGGAGCGGCTGATGGGGGTACATTGCCCGAAATTCCCGCACGGTGCGGGTGAGTTGGGCGCCGGGGTTGTGGGCGGTGATCCAATAGACCTGTGGCATGTTGAAGTCGCATTGGTCCAGGAACTCGCGCCACGGGAAAGCGGGGTGGTAGCTGGGGAAGCGGTAAGAGCTCAGCCCGATGAGCACGCCGGCAGGCATTTCGCGGCGGAGGGTGTTCATGAAGGTTTGGGCTTTATCGGCCATGCCGGGGGCTTCAAATTCTACTTCGGCATCAATCACATAGCCGGTAAGCCCCAGTTGCTGGGTGCGTGTCGCGGCGGTGTGGGCTTCGGCGACCGGATCGCGCCCGTAAATGTAGTGCCAGCCCCAGGGGGTGATGCCGCGCGCCTTCAACGCGCTGACCAGCGGCGGCACCAGGTCGCGGTGGTGTTCCCAGTCGTAATTGTAGATGCCGCCGTCATCGGCAATTTTGATGAGGACGTGCGAAAGCCCGGCTTGGGCTGCCACGTTGGCGATGGCCTGCGGATCGCCGTTTTCGCAGCGGTAGATTTTCCACAAATACATTCCTTTCCCGCTCAGCATGACACTTTCTCCTTCTGTGGCCGGTGGGCGCGGAACGCGCAGCAGATTGGGGAGCCGTGCTGCCTGCCGGAATGCAGACGCACGCGGTGGTTATAGTGTAGCATATTTTGGCGCAAATTTGTAACGGTTCATCTTTGGGCGGGTGCGCGCCAAACCTGTGGGCGGCTGTTTTTCTGCGGAATCCGCGTGCTCCGTTCCCTGCCGGGTTATGGCAGGCAAGCGCGCCGCGCTTTATGACGATGCCAGGGAGCCGTCAAGGCCAAGTTCGGGCGCGATGCGCTTCATGGCTTCAATGACATTGCCGACATGTTCCCACAGTTCAACGCCGATTTCCTCGGCGCCGCGGCGCATGGCTTCCCGGTCGGCACCGGCGGCAAAGGATTTGTCTTTCCATTTCTTTTTCACCGATTTCACCTTGAGGTCGTAAAGCGATTTGGAAGGCCGCACCAGTGCCACGGCGGTAATCAGGCCGGTGATTTCATCGCACGCGTAAAGGGCATGTTCCATCAGGGTTTCCCGCGGGATGCCGGTGTGGTCGGCGTGGGTGAGGATGGCGTGGACGATTTCTTCCGGCACGCCGCGTTCTCGCAAAAGAGGCGCGCCCGCGAGGGGGTGTTCTTCCAGGGTGGGATGGATTTCCCAATCGTAGTCGTGCAGCAAGCCGGTGAGGCCCCATGTTTCCACATCTTCGCCGAATTTCTCGGCGTAGAAACGCATGGCGGCTTCCACGGCCAGCATATGCCGCCGCAGGTTGGGGTTTTGCACGAATTCGTGGACGATGGCGAGAGCCTGGTCGCGGCTGATCATGGCTTTTCCTCCGGAAAGATGGGTTCGGCTTTGCCCAGCACGGGCAAAGGGTGGGTGAGATGCACATCCAGCAGTGCCCGCACCGAGGCCAGCACTTCGCGGGCATTCCAGTAGAGGTAGGGCAGGGTGGGGTAGCGGCGGCGGTCGGCGGGAACGCCGATGGCATTTACCCCCAGGGCGCGGCAGGTGTAGACGGCGCGGGCGAGGTGAAAGCGCTGGGTCACGAGCAGGGCTTCCCGCACGCCGAAGATGGCCCGGGCGCGGTAGCAGGTGTCGTAAGTGCGGCGGCCGGCGTAATCCAGCACCAGGGCATCGTGGGGCACACCGAGGCTGAGGGCATAGCGGCGCATGGCGCCCGGTTCATTGTAATTGATAAACCGGTTATCCCCGCTCAAGAGCAATTTTTGTACCTTGCCCCGAAAGTAGAGGTCGGCTGCGGTGGCCACGCGGTCGCGCAGGATGGGGGTGGGCGAGCCGTCGCGTTGCAGCCCGGCGCCAAACACGATGGCAACCCGCCGGGAGGGCGCTTTTGCGGGCGAGGTGATGAATGGGCTTGCCATCCCGACGACCCATAGCCGCGCGGCCAGCAGCAACACCCCCCCTGCCGCGGCCAGAGCCGCCAGCCGCAGGGTGAACCATAATCCGTGACGCATGGCCGTGATTATACCATTCCCGAAACAACAGCCCCTTGCCGGGGGAGCAAGGGGCTGAAGCAGTGCCGGTGGGGAAGGCGCGTTAGACCATCTTCTCGCGAATGCTGGCGCTGACGAAATCCAGCGTGGCGACGGTGATGGTGATGAGCCACACGGCCAGCCCTGCCTGTTCGTATTGGAACTGGTGAATCCACTGAATCAGCAGGAAGCCGATGCCGCCGCCGCCGACCAGGCCGATGATGGTGGACATGCGGACGTTGATATCCCAGCGGTAGAGGGTGAAGGCGGTGAAAGGCGGCATGACCTGGGGCACCACGGCATAGACGATGGTTTGCAGGCGGTTTGCGCCTGTGGCCTGGAGGGCTTCAATCGGGCCGGGGTCAATGCTTTCAATGGCTTCCGAGTAGAGTTTGCCCAGTGCAGCCACCGAGTGGATGGTGAGGGCGATAAACCCGGCAAACGGCCCGGGCCCGACCCAAATGACGCCCATGATGGCCCAGATGAGGGGTTCAATGGAGCGGCCGATGTTGAGGATAAGCCGTACGGTGGCGTAAATCATTTGGCCGATGGGGATGGTGGTGCTGGTGCCCAGCCGCCATGCCCAGAAAGCGCCCAGGAAAGCGCCCAGTGCCGCGCCCAGCAAGGCGGTATGCGGGGCGGCGGCCACGGCGCCTTCTGTGCCGCGGGTGATGCCGAGAATGCCGTGGGCGTAACCCAGCCCTAGCAAGTAGCCGACCACGGCCCCCACCAGCGCCATCCCCGCGATGCCAATGCCCAGCGAGACCGGCGCGGGCAAGTGCTCGGCGGCTGAAGTCAGGGCCCGGCCGAGCAGCCGGTAAGCCAGAATGGCCAGCCCCAACACCAGCACCAGGTAAATGCTGAAGGTCAAAATCGGCGCTTTTTCCAGCCCACCCACCATCGGGGTAAGCCAGTCGCCGGCAAGTTTGCCGAGGTAGGCCCCTCCGACCAGCCCAATGACGCCGCCGACGAAGCCTTGCGTGGTGGTGTGCAGGGTGCTCATCAGGTTGCGGGCGGCCAGGAAGGAAAGCGGCACACTGAGCACAATGCCCGCGGCCGTGGCCATCAACCCCATCATGATGCTTTCCAGCATGGCCTGGAGGGCAAGTTTCATTTCTTTGCTCAGCTTGCCGGTGAATTGGGCTGCTCCCCGCTGGACGATTCTCAGCTGGTGAATTTGCGGCCCTTTGGCAACGCTGGGGATGGTGACGTCGGGAATGTAGAGTTGCGTGGTGAACGTGCCGTCGGGCCCTACCGGGATATCGGTGGGGCCGAAGCCGCGCGGGGTGAAGGCGTCGCCCAACGGGTTGGCCCATTGGATGTGGACTTTTTTGTTGGGTTTGAAGCCGCCGCCTTTGATGCTCAGCAGGGTGCCAAAGATGGGCTTGCCGGTGCTGTCGCGTTTGCTGAGCGCGCCGCATGTGGGGGTCACGCTGACCCACGGCTGGCCTTCTTTGGGCTGCGCGACCGGCGGCGGGGTTGCGCCGGGCGGGCAGGGGGCCTGAATGTCGGCGGTTGCGACCAGTTCCGATTCCGAGTAGTCGAACGCCACTTTCCACGGCCAGACGATGCGGCTGAGTATGACGCCGGTGTCTTTGTATTCCCGAATGGCTTTTTCGGGGTTGATTTGCACAATGCGGGTGCCCAGCACCAGGATGCCCGCGATGAGCAGCATGTAAAAGGTGCCCATGCCGGGCGCGCGCTCGCTGCTGCGAAGGTGGGCGGCGTCAAAGATGTTCCATGCCCAAATGGCTACGGTGACAAAGGCGGTCAGCAGCGAGGTCAGGGCGTAGAGTTTTTTCAGCTCGGCGGCAGACAGTACCGTATCGATCATGGCCGGTGCTGTGATGCCCAGCACGATAATGACCAGCACCACAAACGCGGGCGTGGCGGCGTTGCGGGCGAATTCGGTGCGCATGGCATAACGGCGCACCAGCCAATAGATGGCCAGCAGGAAGACCAGCAGCGCTGCCGATTCTGCCACAAAGGCAAGGTAGGCGTGGAAACTGAGGCTGTAATCGGGGTAGCGGGGGCGCTGGGCTGCAGCGAAAACGGCCAGCCCGCTCAGGGTTACGACGCTGAGCAGGATGTAGAAGCCGCGGCTGAAAGCCCCGCTTACGGCTTGCCCCAGCCCGGGCACTACCAGCGAAAGCAAAGCCTGAAGCCAGGAAGGCCTGGCGAGGGGCGTGCTTTTTTCGGCCACAATGTCTCCTTATACTCAGGGTCGGGAGTTATCCGCCCACGCTGAGCCGTTGGGCTTCCTGACCGTAGATGTGCTTGAATTCGGCGTCGGTAATGTTGCGGATTTGTTCTCGCGTGCCTTCGTACACCAGTTGGCCGTCTCGCAGGCCGATGACTTTGGTGGCGTAGCGCTGGACCAGATCCAGGTAGTGCAGGCTGCATAGCACGGTGATGTTTTGTTCCTGGTTGAGGGTCTCAAGATAGCCCAGGATGGAATGGGCGAGCACGGGGTCGAGGCTGGCGACCGGCTCGTCGGCGAGGATCATCTTGGGTTCCTGCATCAGGGCGCGGGCGATGCCGACGCGTTGTTTTTGCCCGCCGCTGAGGGCGTCGGCGCGGTTGTGGGCTTTGTCGCCAATGCCCACGCGTTCCAACGCGGCCATGGCCCGCCGTTTTTCTGCCTGGGGGAAGTAGTTGATGAGGCTCCACCATGAAGGCAGGTAGCCCAGCCGCCCGGTCAGGACGTTGGTGAGCACGCTGGAGCGTTCCACCAGGTTGAAGTGCTGGAAAATCATCCCGATTTCCCGGCGGATGCGGCGCATTTCGGCTTCACTGGTTTGGGTAATGTCTACCCCGTTCCAGAAGATGTGCCCTTCGGTGGGTTCTATCAGGCGGTTGATGCACCGCAGCAGGGTTGATTTGCCCGAACCACTCAAGCCGATGATGACCAGGAATTCGCCGTCTTCCACCGTGAAACTGACGTCTTTCAGGGCGACGGTGCCGTCTTCGTAAACTTTGGTGAGGTGTTCTACAACCAGCATAAGGCCCTCGCACAGTGGGGCCGCCGGAAAACCGGCAGAGAGGGTGAAAAGGCAAAGCGAGGGAAGTGGCCTTCCCCCGCTTTGCCCGCAATGCAGGTTTACTTGCTCAAATCTTCAATGCTCAGGCCGGCCGCTTCCAGCGCCTGGCGGAAGCCGTCGTAGAAGTGGTCATCCACTTTTTTCAGCCCTTGCCAGGAGAACAGCCCTTTCAGCATGGCTTTGCCTTCGTCGGTGTCGTTGAGGGTCAGCAGCGCGTTCACGATTTTCTCGCGCATGTCTTTGGGGAAGTCGGGGGTGAAGGAGATGTTGTCGTTGGGGATCGGCGGGGAGGTGGAGATGACGACGACTTTGTCGTTGACATCGGGGTAGCTTTTTGCCACCAGCACGCGGGCGTCTTCAAAGGTGGCGCCGGCGTCGCAGTCGCCGTTGTACACGGCCAGCACGGTGGCGTCGTGACCGCCGGTATCCACAATCTGTTTCAGGTCTTTGTCGGGGTCAATGCCCGCGCCCAGCATCATCAGTTTGGGCATCACCCAGCCGGAGGTGGATTCGGGGTCGGGGCGGCAGAAGGTTTTGCCGACCAGGTCTTTGAGCGATTTGATGCCGGTGTCGGGGCGGGTGATGATCTGGCCTGCGTAAGAGGTGGAGCCGTAGCGCACGGAGGCCAGGGCTACATCGGCGCAGCCTTTCTTGCTGGCCAGCACATAGCCAAAGGTGTTCAGCGCGCCCATCTGGGCTTCGCCGCTGCACATGGCTTCAATTTGCGCCGAGTAGTCGGTCGGGATTTTAGGTTTGATGACCAGGCCGGTTTTGTCTTGCACGTATTGGGCAATCGGTTCTGCGCCGGCGAGCACCTTTTGAGTGTCCTGGGAAGGCGTCAGCACCCAGATGATGGGGTTTTCTGCGGTGCCCAGAGCGGCTTTTTGGGGCGCTGCGGTGGCGGCAGGGGCGGGTGTTGGCGTGGCCTTGGCACAGGCTGCCAGCACCGTGGCTGCCACAACCAGGAGCGCAAATACGAGGTACAGGGTCCGTGTCTTGCGCATGCTTCTCCTCCTGAATGAGGTGGGGTAGGTCGCTCTCCGCGCAGTTAAGGGAAGAGCGTGAATCAACGCCTTTATCTTACCTGAATTTGTGCTTTGCCGCAAGGGGCGCTAAAATACAGGGGAAGTCATGTGTCAGGTGTCATGGCTGTAATTTTTGGTGCAGGAGGACATCGTGCCGAAAACTGCTCAAAAAGCGGGCGCCGAGCGTTATCAGGTGGTGCCGCGCACGCTGATTTTCCTCACGCATGAGGGCCGGGTGCTCCTTTTGAAAGGGGCGTCTCACAAACGTTTATGGGCGAATCTCTATAACGGTGTGGGGGGGCATGTGGAACGGGGGGAAGACGTCCTTACTGCCGCGCGCCGGGAACTGCGTGAAGAAACGGGCCTTGAGGCTTCCCTTTGGCTGTGCGGTGTGGTGACGATTGATACCGGCCACAACACGGGAATTGGCTTGTTTGTGTTTCGGGGCGAGCCGTTGCTCCCGCTGGCGCCCCTGCGCCCTTCGCGCGAGGGCGAGGCCCGGTGGGTGCCTTTGGATGCCTGGCGAAGCCTGCCGCTGGTGGAAGACCTCCACGTCCTGCTGCCGCGTGTGCTGGCCGCTGCTCCCGACACGCCACCGTTCTTTGCCCAATACACCTACGATGCCGAGGGCCGCTTGCAGATAACCTTTGCCGACGCAGCCTGAAAGCGGACTTCCTTTACTATTGGCAAAATGCCCAACTTATCGTAAACTATGCCCATGGACGTCCTTCAGACGCTGGATTCGCTGCACGATGCCTGGGTGGAAGCCGCCCTCGCGGCGCTGGCCCAGGGGGAAGCCACCCGCATGGGGCTGCGTCCGCAGCTGGAACGTTTCTATGAGCTGCTGCGGCAGGCGGTTTCCAGCAACGACCCTGCCTGGCTGGATTCTATCGTTTACTTGTGGGTGTGGTCGCAAACAGTGACCGATCTGGACAGTCAGGAAATCAACGTTGCCGAAGCACTGCAACACTTAATTGAAGCGACCATGCAGGTCGCGCGCCAACACCTCACCGACGGCGAAAACCTGGAATTTATCACCGCGCTGATGCCCTATTGGCTGCACATGCTGGAATATGCGGCCAACCAGGAAATGCGCGCCCAGCTTGACCATACCACTTCGGAACTGGAACGCGTCCAGCGGGAACTGGAACGGCTGGATAAATCCAAATCGGATTTCATTTCGGTGGCGGCGCACGAACTCAAAACCCCGTTGACCCTGGTGGAAGGCTACGCCGCCATGCTGCGCGATGTACTCACCCACGCGCCGGAAGACGTGCGCGCCCAGGCCTCGCCCTTCCTGGAAGGCATTGACCGGGGCAGCAAACGCATTCGCGAAATTGTGGACGACCTGGTGGACGTCTCGCTGTTAGATAACGACATGCTCAAACTGTCCTTCCAGCCGGTCTGGCTGGGGCAAATCTTCCGCTCGTTGACCGATGAACTTGCCCCCGTGCTGGAAGAGCGCCGCCTGACGCTGAAAGTGCATCGTTTCCCCGGCAGTGAGCGCCTGATTTTCGGCGATGTGGAACGGCTGCAACAGGTGTTCCGCAATTTGCTGACCAACGCCATCAAATATACCCCTGATGGAGGGCGCATCACCGTAGATGGCCGCCTCTTGCCCGGCTTTGTGGAGGTGTGGGTGGCCGATACGGGCATTGGCATTGCCCCGGAAGACCAGCGCATTATCTTTGACAAATTCGGCCGCCTGGGCGACCCGCAGACGCATTCCAGCGGAAAGACGCGCTTTAAAGGCGGCGGGCCCGGCCTGGGGCTGGCCATTGCCCGCGGCATTGTAGAAGCCCACGGCGGCTCCATTTGGGTGGAATCCCCCGGCTACGACGAAGAAAAATGCCCGGGCTCCATCTTCCACGTGCTGCTGCCGCTGCGCGAAGCGCCGCCCGACGAAGCGGGCAAAAGTGGCATTTTTTCCAAACTGGCCGCCTACCTCAAAAAAGGAGAATAAGTCATGCCATTCCACCCTGCCGACCGCCTTGCCGGATTTGGAGCCTACTTTTTCGCCCAGCTGGGCAAGCGCATTGCTGCCCTGCGCGCCGAGGGAAAAGACATCATCCGCATTGACATCGGCGCGCCCGACCTGCCGCCGCCTAATTTTGTCGTTGACGCGCTGGTATCGGCAGCACGCCGCCCCGACACCCACAGCTACACCGCTTACGGCGGCACCCCGGCTTTCAAGCAGGCGGTGGCCGATTACTACCGGCGGCGGTTTCAGGTGGCGCTGGACCCCGCCGCCGAAGTGCTGGGGCTGATCGGCTCCAAAGAGGGGCTGTTCCACCTCGCCCAGGCGCTGCTCAACCCCGGCGATGTGGTGCTCATCCCCGACCCGGGCTACCCCACCTACCGGGCAGGCACGGTGCTGGCAGGCGCGGAGCCCTATTTCCTGCCCCTCTTGCCGGAAAACGGCTTCCTGCCCGACCTGGACGCCATCCCCGCCGAAGTGCTGCAACGCGCCAAAATCCTTTGGCTGAACTACCCCAACAACCCCACCACGGCCGTGGCCTCGCCGGCCTTTTTTGAGAAAGCCGTGGCCTTTGCCCGCCGCCACGACATTCTTGTAGCCCACGACGCTCCGTATGTGGATGTAACCTACGATGGCTACGAGGCCCCCAGCATTTTGCAGGTGCCCGGCGCCAAAGAAGTCGCGGTGGAATTCAACTCGCTTTCCAAAGCCTTCAACATGGCCGGCTGGCGGCTGGGCATGATGGTAGGCAACCCCGATGTGGTGCGTTATGTGCATGTCTACAAATCTCAGGTTGACACCTCGCAATTCCTGCCGGTGCTGGAAGGCGGCATCGTCGCCCTGACCGACGAGCGGGTGTGGCCGTGGGTGGCCGAACGCAATGCCATCTATCAGGAACGCCGGGACATTGTGGTTTCGGCGCTGCGCTCGGCGGGCATTCCGGCGGCCACCCCGAAAGCCTCGCTGTATGTCTGGTATCCCCTGCCGGCGGGCGAAACCGACAGCAAAGCCTTTTGCGAGCGCGCCCTGCGGGAAGCCGGGGTCAGCATGACCCCGGGCGTGGTCTTTGGGCCGCACGGTGAAGGCTTTGTGCGCATCTCGTTGGGCACCGATACCGGCCAACTGCGGCAGGCGATGGAGCGGCTGGCAGCATGGCTGACAAAATGAGCCGGCCAACCCGCCCGCCGCGGGAACGCGCCTTTTTGGTTGGGGTCTCCCTTCGGGGGAAGCCCCAACTTTTGCCTTTGGAAGACTCGCTGGCCGAACTGGCGCGCCTGGCCGAAACCGCCGGTCTGGAAGTGGTAGGGGAAGCCGCCCAGCGGCTCACTCACCCCCACCCCAAAACCTTCGTGGGGCCGGGCAAACTGGAAGAAATCAAGGCGCTGGTGGAAGAATTTCAGGCCGATGTGGTCATTTTTGACGATGAACTTTCGCCGCGCCACTTGCGTGAGCTGGAAAAGGCTTTGGGCGAAAAAGTGCGCCTGCTCGACCGCACGGCGCTGATTCTGGATATTTTCGCCCAGCACGCACACACCCGCGAGGGCGCGCTGCAAGTGGAACTGGCCCAATACGCCTACCGCCTGCCGCGGCTGACCCGCGCCTGGACGCACCTGGCGCGGCAGACAGGCGGCGGTGGCGGGCGCTCGGGCAGGATGGGCGGCGTGGGCCTGCGCGGCCCGGGCGAGCGCCAGTTGGAAGTGGACCGCCGTGAAATCCGCCGCCGCATGGCCGGCCTGCGCGCTGAACTGGAAAAAGTGCGTGCCCACCGCCGGCGGCATCGCGCCCGCCGCCGCAAAAACCGCCTGCCCGTGGTTGCGCTGGTGGGCTACACCAACGCCGGAAAATCTACCCTGCTCAACCGCCTCACCGAAGCCGGAGTGTACGTTGCCGACCGGCTGTTTGCCACCCTGGACCCTACCACCCGCCGCGTGGAACTGCCGGGCGGGCACCTGGCGCTGTTTACCGATACGGTGGGCTTCATCCAAAAACTGCCGACCTCGCTCGTGGCGGCCTTTCGCGCCACGCTGGAAGAGATCACCGAAGCCGATTTGTTGCTGCACGTCATTGACATCACCCACCCGCAGGCGGGGGCTCAGGCTGCGGCGGTGCTGCAGACTTTGGCCGAAATCGGGGCGGAACACATTCCCATCCTGACCGTGCTCAACAAAATTGACCGCCTGCCCTCGCCGGAAAGAGCGCCGGAAGCGCTGGCGGCTTTCCCGCAGGCCGTTGCCATTTCGGCCTTGCGGGGCGATGGCGTGCCCGAATTGCTGCAGGCGGTTTCCGAAAAACTGTATGCCACCTACGCGCCGGTGGTGGTGGAACTGCCTTACGAGGAAGGCGGCCTGATTGCGCTTTTCCATGAAATGGGGCAGGTAGAGGAAGTGCAGCATCATCGCGGCGGCGTGCGAATTCGCGGGCGGGTGCCGGGGCGGCTGGTGGCCCGTTATGCGCCGTTTGTGGTGCGCACTGCCGCCGAAGCGGAGAGGGAAGCATGATCGGAAAGGCACCGCGGACGGTAGGCGGCGGGCTTTTTCGCATCGCCATTGTGGCCGCTGCCGTGGTGGTCGGGCTGGCGGGACTTTATGCCCTCGGCGCAGCCGTTGTGCGGGCCTGGCCCGGCGGCGAGGCGCTCCGCTACCCGTGGGAAGCCATGCGGGCGTTCCTGTTCCGCGGCGAAAGCCCCTACCACCGCCTGGCGCTGCTTTATGGCCGGTCGCAGCAGGACGGCGTGGCGGTGATGCCGCGGCCTTATCCCTTTCCGCCGGCGCTGGTGCTGTTTTCGCCCCTGGCGCTGTTGAAAGATTTTGCCGCCGCCCGGGTGTGGGCGGTGTGGGGGGCGCTGCTGGCGCTGGCGGGCGGGGTGGTGCTCCTGGCCCGGACGTTGCGCTGGCGGCCGGGCGCGGGCATGGCAGCGGCTGCGGGGTTGTTTGCCTGGACGGGGTATTTCTCGGCGCTGGCGGTGCTGCGCGCCGACGTGGTGGTTGTGGTGTTGTTTTTGCTGTCTCTTGCACTGGCTGCGGTGCTCGGCGGCCGCGACGACCTGGCCGGGGCAGCCCTGGTGTTGACGCTGGTCAGGCCCGATGTGGCGCTTTACCCGGCGGTGTTTCTGTTGCTCTGGGCGGCTTCGCGCCGGCGGTGGCGCCTGTGGCGCGGCTTTTGGGGTCTGGCGGCCGCCCTGCTGGCGCTGGCTTTCTGGTTGCTGCCTTCCTGGGCGCTGCAGATGGCCTTTGTGCTTTTGCGTTTCAAGCCCGCAGCCTCGCCGCGCCTTGCTTTGGCCCATGCCGTGCCGGGCGTAGGGCGGCAGGCGGGCTGGCTGCTGGTGGGGGTGGTGGCGGTGGCCGTGCTGGCCGAATGGGTGGCAGCCTGGGGACGCTCGGCTTATCAGGCCGCGTGGACGACCGCGTTGACCGTGGTGGGTGCCCTGCTGGTGGGGGGGCGCGTGGTGCCTGCCGACCAGGTGCTGCTTTTGATTCCCCTTTTGTGGGTGTGGGTGTATTGGGGCAGCCGCTGGAAGACTTACGGCCGCCCGGCGGCGGCATTGACCCTGGCGCTGTTTTGGGTGTTGCCCTGGCTTTTTTGGGGAACGGGGCTGTTTTCAGGGGGCGGGGTGTGTGCTTCGGTCGGGATGTGCTTCCTTGAGCCGCTGGCGGTGGGGGTGCTGCTGTATACCGTGCGCTGGTGGGCGGCGCGCGCGCCGGTGGCGCTTTCCCCGGAGGCTTTGCTGGAATGAGGAACGCTCGCCGGGCGCAGGGTGTGCTGTGGGTGCTGGCGGGGGTGGTGTTGGCCTTCCGGCTGGTGCCCGGCCCGCGCACCATAGACGATGCGTTCATTACTTTTCGCTATGCACGTAACCTGTTGGCCGGATGGGGACCGGTTTATAACCCCGGGCAGCACGTGCTGGGCACGACCACGCCCCTGTATGCGCTCTGGATGGCGCTGCTGGGGGCTTTCAGCGGCGGCGTGCGGGCGCCTTTCCCGTGGCTGGCGTGGGGCACCAATGCTCTGGCCGATGCGGCCACGGCGTTTTTGGGGATGCGCCTGGCCCGGCGGTTGAATATGCCGCAAGTGGGGTATGCTTTTGCGCTTGCCTGGGCGGTTGCGCCGTGGAGCGTGACCTTTGCCATCGGGGGGATGGAAACCAGTGTGTATGTGTTTTTGCTGACGGCGGCGGTGTACGCTTATGTGGCCGGAAGGCGCAGCCTTGCTTTCCTGGCCGGCGCGTTGGCTTTCCTGACCCGCCCCGACGCCCTGCTTTTGGTGCTGCTTTTGCTGGCCGACGACTTGTGGCGGGGTCGGCGGCAAGGCCGTGCCCCTGGGCAGCAGGCCGGGCGGTGGGCGTTTGCCTGGGCGCCCGGCGCGCTGGTGGCCGGGGGCTGGCTGGCGTTTTCGTGGGCTTATTACGGCGCGCTGTTGCCGCATTCTCTGGCTGCCAAACAGGTGGTTTACCGGCAGGGGCCTTCCGACGCGCTGGTGCGGCTGCTGCAGCATTATGCGACGCCGTTTTGGCTGCACCACTGGTTGACACCGGCATTTATCGCCGTGGGGCTGGTGTTGTGGCCGGGGTTATTCGCGGTGGGCGCGCGCGGGCTGCTGCGGCGCGAGCCGCGTTTGTGGCTGTGGCTGGCCTTCCCGTGGTTGTATTTTGCCGCGTTTGCCATCGCCAACCCGCTGATCTTCCGCTGGTATCTCACACCGCCGTTGCCGCCTTACTTTTTCGGCATTTTGAGCGGGGCGTGGTTTGTTGGGAAGGCGCTGCGGCGCCCGCGTTGGCGGCGCGCACTTTGGGCTGCGGCTTTTTTGCTGCCGGTGGTGGTGCCGCTTTCTACCTGGCAATGGCATCCCGACCACGGCCGCACCACCCCTGCTCCGGAGATGGCATGGTATCGCCTGGAACTGCTCTACCATCGGGCGGCGCGCTTTCTGGCCCCCCGTTTGCAGCCAGACCCTGCCGCCGTGACGGTGGCCGCAGGCGATGTGGGCGTGCTGGGCTACGACACCGGGGCGCGCATCCTTGACCTGGCAGGGTTGAACAGCCCGGAAACGCTGGCGTATTTCCCGCTGCCGGCGTCCGATTATGTCATCAATTACGCCGTGCCGGCGCGCCTGATTCGCGAGCGCAAGCCCGATTACATTGTGATTCTGGAAGTGTACGGGCGCAAAAGTTTGCTTCCCCAGCCGTGGTTTTGGCAGACCTACGCGCTGTTGGCCGACTTCCCGACCGGAATTTACGGCAGCCGCGGTTTGCTGATTTTCGGGAGGCGGCGGTGAAGCGGCGCGACGGGGTGCTTTTGCTGCTGCTGGAGGCGCTGGTGCTGGGCGCGGTGGCGTTTTTTCAGCACAGCCCAGGCTACATGGACGCCGATTATTACACGCTGATGGGGCGGCAGGTGGCGCACGGCACGACGGCCGAGCCGTTTTTGTGGAATTATCTTGATGACCCGCGCGGGCTGCCTCATCCGGGGTTTGCGTATTGGCAGCCCCTGGCGGCGTGGGTGGCCGCGGGGGGGATGCGCCTGGCAGGCAGTGACGGGTTTGCCGCGGCGCGCTGGCCGTTTTTTGCCCTTGCCCTTTTGGTGCCGCCGCTGACGGCGCTGCTGGCTTTTCGCCTTACCCGCGAGCGCACGTTGGCGCTGCTTTCGGGCGCGCTGGCGGTGGCTTCGGGGTTTTATTTGCCTTACCTGGCCGTGCCCGATGTTTTTACGCCGTTAATGGTGCTGGGGGCGTTGTTCTTTCTGGTGTTGGGCTGGCCGGAAGGCGGGCAACCGCTTTCCCCGGGCGGAGAGGGGGGGCAGGCGGGGGGCGAAGGGCAGCGCAGACGCCTGGCGTTTTGGCAGCCGTGGGTGCTGGGGGCGCTGGCAGGGTTGATGCACCTGGCCCGGGCGGAAGGCTTTTTGTGGCTGCTGGCAGCGTGGGGCGGGCTGGCGCTGGCCCGCCGTAACGCGCGCGCGAGGTATCTCTTCACCCTCAGCCGAGAAAAACCGCAGATTCCGCAGAAAAACATCCACCGATTGCACAGATTAGCCAAGATTGGGCAAAACACGCTGAAAAGCCCAACGCTCACTTCTGTTTCTTGGCGGCCTTGGCGTTCTCTTGGCGGCCTTGGCGGCCTAAAAATCCGCGGCCATCCGTTTTATCCGCGTGGTTCGCGGCCCATTTTTCCAAGGCTGAACAGTTACCGCGCGGGGCTGGCGGCGCTGTTGGGCTATGCGATGGTGATGGCGCCGTGGTTCTGGCGCAACGGGGTAGCTTTTGGCACCCCGTTGGCGCCGGGCGGCTGGCGCACGCTTTGGCTGACGCAGTATGATGAATTGTACATTTATCCTGCGGCGAAACTGACTTTGGCCCACTGGTGGGCTTCGGGCTGGCAGGCTATTGTGGAAGCCCGTGTGCATGCCGCGGCGACCAATCTGGTCTCGGCGTTGGCGGTGCAAGGGGCGGTGGTGTGGCTGCCGCTGGCGGCGGCGGGCATGTGGCAGCGGCGCAAAGACCGCCGCGTGCTGGTCGGCGGCGGCATGTGGCTGGCGCTCTGGCTGGTGATGAGTGTGGTGTTTCCGTTTTCGGGGGCGCGGGGGGGCTTTTTCCACGCCGGGGCAGCGCTGCAGCCCCTTTTGTGGGCGTTGGCTCCGGCGGGGCTGGCGGTGGTGCTTCGCCCGGCGGCGCGCCGGCGGGGGTGGCGTGCGGGCGAGGCGCTGCGGGTGTTGGGCTGGGGGCTGGTGGCTTCGGCGGTGTTGTTGAGCGGGCTGGTGGTGCAGCGCCGGGTGGTCGGGGCAAACCCTGCGAAGCCGCGCTGGGATGCGGCGGCGCGGGCGTATGCGCGCATAGGTGCCGCACTGACTGCTTTGGGGGTGCCTGCCGATGCGCGGGTGCTGGTCAACAACCCGCCGGGGTTCACCTGGGCCACCGGGCGCGCCGCCCTGGCCGTGCCCTACGGTGATGCCGGGGTGGTGGCTGCCGTGGCGCGCCGCTATGGCGCGCCCTATTGGCTCTTGGAAGCCAACCATCCGCGCCCACTTGAAAGGCTTTACCGCCGCCCGCAAAGCGCGCCGCCTCCGTGGCGGTTTGCAGGCATGGCCGGTCCGGCGACGCCCCTTTTGGTGCTGGAGGGAGCGCCGTGAGGGTTTCGCATAGCCACAAAAAGGTGCGTGGGCTGCGAGAGGCGCTCCCCCCGCGTACGCGGGCGGCGTGGGCGTTTTTCGGCCTGTGGGCAGCCCTGTGGATGGGTGTTTTTGTCGCGGCTGCAGAGCGCACTTACCGTTGGGGGTTCCCGTTGGATGATGCCTGGATCCATCAGACTTACGCCCGCAACCTGGCGCGGTGGGGGCAATGGGCGTACCGCCCGGGGGCGCCTTCGGCGGGAGTGACGGCGCCGTTGTGGGTGGTGTTGCAGGCAGTGGGGCAGAGGCTGGGGGTGCCGCCGCTGGTGTGGAGCGCTGCTCTCGGCTGGGGCACGTTGACGGCGCTGGGGCTGGCTGTGTGGGCATGGTGGCGGCAGGCCGTGCCCGAACGCAGGGGGTGGTGGCCCTGGCTGGCAGGCGCTGCCGTGGCCGGGGCGTGGCATTTGGTTTGGGCTGCGCTTTCGGGCATGGAAACGGCGCTTTTTACGCTGGCCATGTTGGGCGTGCTGTTGTGGGGCGGGCGGCTGCCGCGGCGTTGGGAGAGCGGCGCGCTGGGGGCCGGCGTGGGCCTGGCGGTGTGGCTGCGGCCGGAAGCCGTGCTGGCTTTGCCCGCCCTGGCCGTTGCCTGGCTGCTGCCTGCCTGCTGCCCTGCTGAAAATCGCCCCCGCCTGTCGTTGAAACAGGCCGCCCGCCGGATGGCCGCCCTGGGGGTGGGATTTGCGCTGACTTTTGTGCCTTACCTGGGGTTCAACCTTGGGCTTTCGGGGCGCCTTTGGCCGAACACTTTTTATGCCAAACAGGCGGAATACGCCGTATTCCGGCAGTGGCCGTTGTGGTGGCGTGCTTGGAAAACAGGTGCGCCGCTGCTGGCCGGCATGGGGGGCGTTTTGCTGCTGCCTGCACTGGGGCAGGTGGTAGCCGATGTGCGCGGCCGCCGGTGGGCGCGGCTGGCGGCCCCATTATGGGCCGGAGCGCACTGGGCGGCGTATGTTTTCCGTTTGCCGGTGGCTTATCAGCATGGGCGGTATGTGCTGCCGGTGCTGCCTGTGCTTTTGGTGTGGGGCTGGCGGGGGCTGGCTTCTCTTTGGCGGGAGTGGGAAGGCCGCCTGACGGCCGGATGGGCGCTTGCCCGCACCTGGGCCCTGGCTGCTGCCGGCGCGGGGCTGCTTTTCCTGGGGGTTGGCGCGCAGGCTTATGCGCACGATGTGGCTTTTATTGAAAGCGAGATGGTCACCGTAGCCCGCTGGCTGCCTTCCCACTTGCCGCCTCATACCGTGGTGGCAGCCCACGATATCGGGGCTGTGGGCTATTTCACCGATTTCCCGCTGGTGGACCTGGCCGGGCTGGTTTCGCCGGAAGTAATCCCCTTTATTCGCGACGAAACGGCGCTTTGCGCTTTTCTTAACCGCCGCGGCGCGCACGTGCTGGTGGCCTTCCCGGACTGGTACGCCCACCTGACGGCCGGGTTGACGCCGCTGTATGCGAACGCTCATGGTTGGGGCCCTCGGCTGGGCGGAAGCCACCTGACGGTGTATGCCTGGCGGGGGAGTTGTGCTATACTTTGGGCATGGCCGTAATCAAATTGTTGGTGGTAGACGACCATCCGGTTTTCCGGCGGGGGGTGCATGATGTGCTTTCGCTGGAAGAGGGGCTGGAGGTGGTGGCCGAGGCCGCCTCGGGCGAGGCCGCGCTGGAAGTCATGCGCAGCCTGCGCCCCGATGTGGCGTTGGTGGATGTCAATTTGCCCGACCTCAACGGCCACGACGTGGTGCGGCGGGCCCAGCAGGAAGGCCTGCCCACCCGCATTGTGCTTTTGACGGCTTACGATGACGAGACCCAGCAACGGCAGGCGCTGGCCGAGGGCGCTGCCGCGTATTGCAGCAAAGAGGTGCCCCCTGCATGGCTGGCCGAGGTCATCCGCCATGTGGCTGCAGGCCGTTACGTGGTGGAAAAACAGGTGATGGATGCTGACGCCCGCGCGGCCTGGCTGGGCATGCCCACCGCGGCTGCCCCGCTTTCGCCCCGGGAAATGGAAGTGCTGCGGCTGCTGGCGCAAGGCATGAGCAACAAGAGCATTGCCCGGGAATTGGGCATCAGTGAGCAAACGGTTAAAAATCATGTAACGGCTATTCTGCGCAAGTTACAGCTGGAAGACCGCACCCAGGCGGCTGTGTATGCGTTGCAGCACGGATGGGTGCGGATGGTATGAGAGGAGGTATGCCATGAACGAATTGCCCGCGGGAGAAGCCCAACAAAAAACTGCAGCGGGGCAGCCGGAAGGGTCGCTGGAGGAAATCATCCGCAAGGCGTTGGAAGATACGCGTCGCGAGCAGCGCGAAGTGGCACTGATGCTTGAACAAAGCCAGGCCGAGGTCAGCCGTCTGGGGCAGAAAAGCGCCTCTGTGGTGGCTTATGTGAAGCAGATGCGTGAGCGCAAGCAGTGGGAAGATATGGCTGCGGCTTGCGAAACCGCGCTGGATGCCCAACAGCGCTATCTGATCATGCGCGGCCAGTTGGAAAAACTGCAACAGGTTTATGAGGCGCTGGGGCGTTTTGAAGAAACGCTTGTGGGGGTGCAAAAAGCGGCCGAACAGGCACCCGCAGCACGGCAGGGGGGCAATGGGCAAAACTCGCTGGCGGTGCTTGAAATGCTGGTGCAGGCGCAGGAAGCCGAGCGGCAGCGGCTTTCCCGCCAGATGCACGATGGCCCCGCACAGGCGCTTTCTAACTTCATCTTGCAAACCGAAATTGCCAGCCGCCTCTTTGAAGTGGACCCCGACAGCGCCCGCCAGGAACTGCAGGCACTGAAAGCCGGCGCGGCGCACACTTTCCAGCAAGTGCGCGAGTTCATTTTTGAACTTCGTCCCATGATGCTCGACGACCTCGGCCTGGTGCCTACCGTCAAGCGGTATCTGGAAACTTTGAGCAAACAAGGG
>JALUXH010000038.1 GCA_027019065.1 Anaerolineales bacterium | reverse complement strand
CGCCCTGGGCGTGACGGGCTATGTCGGCCTGCCCTCATACCTCAAAGCCCTGCTGGATAAAGCCGACGCACTCGGCCTGCCGCTGAAGGTGGAAAAAGCCTTCGTGACCGCCGAGCCGCTGCCGCCTTCCCTGCGCGCCGAACTGCAAAACCGCGGCGTTGCCACCGTGCGCCAGGGCTACGGCACCGCCGAGTGCGGCAACCTGGGTTACGAGTGCGAAGCCGAAGACGGCTGGCACGTGCCCGAAGACGTCATCGTGCAGATTTGCGACATCAACACTGGCCGGCCCCTGCCCGCGGGCGAGGTTGGCGAAGTCGTCGTTACCGTGCTTCACGGGGAATACGCCCTGGTGCGCTTCGGCACCGGCGACCTTTCGGCGCTCAACACCGCCCCCTGCGCCTGCGGGCGCACCACGCCGCGGCTGGTGGGCTGGTTGGGGCGCGTCGGCGATGCCGTCAAAGTGCGCGGCATGTTCCTGCACCCGCGGCAACTGCGCGACCTGATGGCGCGCTTCCCCGAAGTGGTGCGCTGGCAGGCTGTGATTACCCGCGAGGCGCACAAAGATTACCTCACCCTGGAAGTCGTCGCCCCCGACGCTCCGACCGATTTGGAAAGCCGCCTGGCTGCCGCCGCCCGCGACGCCATCAAATTCCACCTTGCCGTGCGCCGCGTGCCCGACCTGCCCCCCGACGCCAAACCCATCCGCGATACCCGCTCGTGGGATTGATTTGCCTATTCCGCGCGGGCAAAGAGAAACCGCAGATTTCGCAGCAAAACATCCACCGATTTCGTATCTGTTCAGCCCAGGCAAGGAGGAATCACAGATTACGCAGATTCCGCAGAAAATCATCCACAGATTCGCACCGATTGCAACCCCAGAAAGCACAGAAGTTTACTTTGCGTCTTTGTTCCCTTTGCGCTTGGCGTTACGCTTGGCGCTCTTTGTATTTCCTCTGCACCTCTGCCTGACGCCGCTTCTACCGCAACACCCCGCCCTCTGCCACCAGAAGGCGGGGTGTTTTTTGTACCCCTCAGTTCGGTCGGCGCGCCCGTGAGGATGAGGCCAATGCAAAAGTCCACTCTCAGATGGGTGAGCGGCCTGGTGCGCCCAGGGCTGGTAAAATTTCGCTTGAGAATGCCCCGGGCATGGATTCACAAAAAGCAAAAAAACGCTCTCATCGTTTTCTTACCCTTTCGGGCTATACTCTGGGTGCGGCAAGCGGGCTCAAAACCGCGGAAACTCGCAAGGAGGTCGGTGTGCGCATACTGGTGGTGGAAGACGAGCCCGGCGTGGCAGGTTTCGTGCGCCAGGGGCTGACAGAAGCCGGATACGCCGTGGACGTCGCCGCAGATGGCGAAGAAGGCCTCGCCTATGCTTTGGCGGCAGAGTACGATCTCATGGTGGTGGATATCATGCTTCCCAGGCGCGATGGTCTGAGCCTCTTGCAGGAAATCCGGCGCGAGGGCGTCCAAACCCCTGTTTTGTTGCTGACCGCGCGGGATGCCATAGATGACCGCGTCAAGGGTCTGGACGCCGGAGCGGATGACTACCTTGTCAAGCCCTTTGCATTTCAGGAACTGCTGGCGCGCATCCGGGCGTTGTTACGGCGCCCGCCGCTGCAAACGGGTTCCATTTTACGGGCCGGCGATTTGGAAATGGACCTGACGACCCGGCAGGTCTGGCGCGCGGGGAAAGAGATCTTTTTGACCCCGCGGGAGTTTTCCCTGCTGGAAATGCTGCTGCGGCACCCCAACCAGGTGCTCACCCGCACGCAAATTATGGAGCACGTCTGGAATTTTAACTTCTACGGCTCTTCCAACGTCGTGGATGTTTACATCGGCTACCTGCGCCGCAAAATTGACCGCGGGTTTGCCTTCCCCCTCATCCATACCGTGCGCGGCGTGGGCTATGTGTTGAAAGCGGAGTGATCCGGTGCCCGATTTTCGCCGCCTGACGGCACGTTTATCCCTGCGTCTGCGCCTGACGCTGTGGTATGTGGCGTTGCTGGCCATGACTTTGCTCATCTTCAGCGGCTACATCTACTGGCGTTTCCATAACAGTGTGATGGGGCAGGTGGATGTCTCGCTGAAAGCCATTGCCAGTCAGGCCCTCGTCAATGTAGATCCGGAAGGCGACCGCGGTATCCCTGCCTTCCAACACACCGAAGAAATGGCCGCCCTGCTTCACCAGACGGGGGAAACGGACATCATCGTGCGCCTGCTTTCACCGACGGGCAAAGTTTGGGACGGCGTGGGATATTATCGGGACGTGCCGGTCGCCGTGCCGGGGCAGGAAGGGTTTAGCACCTTCACCGAGGGGGATGAACGCACCTGGAGGGTGTATAGCCTGCCGCTGCGTTCGGCGAGCGGGGCCACCGTGGGCTGGCTTCAGACCATCCAGCGGCTGGATACCGTTGCCCGCACGCTGGAAGGCCTGCGCGAGCAGTTCTATTGGGGCATTCCGCTGGCGCTGCTGCTCACCGCGCTGGGCGGCTTCTTCCTCGCCGACCGCGCCCTGCGCCCCATTGACCGGATTACCCGCACCGCTTATGCCATTTCCGCGAGCGACCTTTCGCGCCGCATTCATTACCACGGCACCAAAGATGAACTCGGCCGCCTGGCCGACACGTTTGATGCCATGTTAGACCGCCTGCAGGCGGCTTTTGAGCACGAGCGCCGCTTTACCGACGACGCCGCCCACGAACTGCGCACGCCGCTGACCATCCTCAAAGGGCAACTGGGCGTGACCCTCAGCCGTCCGCGCTCGCCTGCCGAATACGAGCGCACGCTGCGAGGGCTGGAGCAGGAAGTGGACCGTCTGATTCGCCTCAGCACCGACCTCCTCTTCCTTTCCCGGCTGGACCAGGGACGGGTGTTCTGGCGGCGGGAGCCGATGAATCTGAGCGACCTGCTTCACGTCGCGGTGGAGCAAATCGGCGCCCTCGCGGCCGAAAAAGACGTTGCGCTTTCGGATGCCGTGGAGGAGGCGCTGTGGGTGCGCGGCGACCAGGATCACCTCATCCGCCTCTTTTTGAACCTGCTGGATAACGCTCTCAAATACACGCCGGCCGGAGGCAAAGTGCAGGTCATGGGGCGGCGGGCAGGGGCGTGGGTGGAGGTTGCCGTGCGCGATAGCGGCCCCGGCATTCCGGCGGAAGCGCTGCCGCATTTGTTTGACCGTTTCTTCCGCGTAGACGCCGACCGCTCCCGCCGGACGGGCGGCGCCGGGCTGGGGCTGGCCATTGCCCGCGAAATCGTGCGGCGGCACGGCGGCACGCTCACGGTGCAAAGCCGGGAAGGCGAAGGCACGACTTTCATCGTGCGGCTTCCTGCCGAAACAAGCGCCCCGCAGGAGGAAGGCCGATGACCGCGCACTGGCTGGCAATTTTGGGGCGGCTGGGCGGCTGGAATTACGCCCTGCTGGCCCTGCTGGTGCTGGCGGAAGGCCCGCTGGCAACGCTTGCCGGGGCTTCCCTGGCCGCGGCGGGGGTGCTGAACCCCTGGGCGGTCTTCGGCGTGGCCGCCGCGAGCAACATGAGCGCCGATTTTCTCTGGTACACGCTGGGCAGGCTGAGCGGCGCGGCGCGCCTGAAGTGGCTGTTGCAGCGGCTGCACATCCAGGAAGCCGCCGTGGACGCCCTCAGCGAGCAAATTCGGGCGCACGGGCGCGCCTTCCTCTTCATGGCGAAAATCACCCTCAGTTTTTCCATCCCCGCCTCTATTGCCGCCGGCATGGCCCGCGTCCGCTGGACGGTGGTGCTCTCTGCATTCCTGCCCGCGGAACTGCTCTGGACGGGTTCTTTGATGTTGCTGGGATACTTTTTTGGACAGGCGGCCCGCGAGATGCAGTGGGGGCTGAAAGTGGCCGGGATCGCAGGCGGGGTGGTGTTCGCGGTGTTTGTGGTGCGCTATGTCCTTGCACACGCGTGGCGGCCTGGGTACAAGCAAATGTTGTAGAAGCGCCATTTCGCCCTCACCCCACTTTGGCTCGCTGCGCTCGCCGTTTCTCCCCTCTCCCACTGGGAGAGGGGAGAAAGCCGCCCCCTGAGCGAAGCC
>JALUXH010000037.1 GCA_027019065.1 Anaerolineales bacterium | reverse complement strand
GGCGTTCGTCAATGCTCATGGGTTCCTCGGGGTTCATGGGTGCCTCCAGTAACATTTTCTTTTGGAGGTTCATCTTACCCCGGTAACATTTTAGATGACAGAACGCGCCCCCTTGCAAAATCTCTTAATCCAGATTATCATAACCTTGATTATCTTATTCTTTCGCCCCTACCGGAGGTGCCCGTGCCCCCAGCCTACACCCCGCCCTTTGTGGGACGCCAGCGCGAGATGGCGCTGCTCGGAGGCCTGTGGCGCAGCCCGCAGGCTGCCTTCCTGGTGCTCTATGGCCGCCGCCGCGTCGGCAAAACCCGCCTGTTGTGGGAATGGATGCAGCGGCACCCCGAAGATGTGCTCTACTGGGCTGCCGAGCCTTCCAGCGAAAGCGACCAGCGGCGGGCGTTTTCCCAGGCGCTGTACCGCTTCTTTCACCCCGGCGGCGCCGAGGCCGCCGTGTATTACCCCACCTGGCGCGCCGCTTTTGAGGCTTTCGGCGAAATGGCCGCCCGCCGCGGCCGCCGCGTCGCGCTGGTCATTGACGAATTCACCTACCTGCTGGAACACGGCCCCCGTGTGGCCGGGGCGCTGCAGCACGCCTGGGACCAGGCCCTCAGCCGCGGCAACCTCATGTTGGCGCTTTCCGGCTCGCACTTGGGCATGGTGGTGCGCGGCGTGCTTTCCCCGCAGGCGCCGCTCTATGGCCGCGCCACCACCGCCCTGCGCCTGCAGCCCCTGCCTTACCCCGCCACGCGGGAAGCCTTCCCCAACTACCCCGCCGAGGCGCGGGTGGCGCTCTATGCCGTGGTCGGGGGCGTGCCCGCCTACTGGGCTTACTGGAACCCTCAGGCGCCTTTTCAGGAAAACCTGACCGCCTTTGTGACCCACGCGGCGCTTTCCCTGGGCGACGAGCCGCGCTTTTTGCTGCAGGATTACATTCGGGAAACCGGCAACTACTACGCCATTTTGAGCGCCATTGCCCGCGGCGCGCACACCCCCGCCGAAATCCGCCGCACTTCGGAACTCCCCGGCGGGCATGTCAGCCGCTATCTGGAGTCGCTGCTGGAAACCGGCTATGTGGAACGCCGCCGGTCGTTGACCGCGCCGCCCAACAGCCGCCAGGGGCGCTACCACCTCACCGACCCCTTCCTGCGGTTTTACTTCCGCTTCATCAGCCCCTACCGCAGCCAGATTGCCGCCGGCGTGCAAACGCCGCTGATTGCGGAACTGCGCCGCCACCTGCTGGATTTCATCGGCGCCTACACGTGGGAAGAAATCGCCCGCCTGTGGACCCTGCACGCCGGCGCGCGGGACGCGCTGCCCTTCCAGCCGCTGGAAGTCGGCGCGGCGTGGACGCGCACCGCGCAGGTGGATGTGGTCGGCGTCAACCCCCGCGAGGGCACCCTGATTTTGGGGGAATGCAAATGGTCGCCCGAGCCGGTCAAAGCCGAGGTGCTGCGCAAACTGGTGAGCCGCACCGAAGCGGTGCTGCCGCGCGAGAAGCGCTGGCGGGTGCATTTTGTGGTCTTTGCCCGCGGCGGCTGGACGCGCGGCATGGCCGCCGAAGCCGAGGCGCTGCGCGCTGCGCCGCCCGCGGGGGAACGCTGGCGGGCGGAAGGCGTAACGCTGGTGGATTTGCCCGCGGTGGATGAGCAGTTGTGGCAGTGGCACCGCGCCGCCCCGCCGGGTGGGGAAGGGGAGATCCCGTTTTAGCCGCTCACATTACGTTACACAGCAACACTCAGACAAGAACAATCGCGCCACCGGCCAGATGGGCTCTTGTTCTTCTGCGTAACATGAGTTAGTCAGAGTGTTTATGTTGGGCGCGCGGCGGGGATTTCGTATAGCCGACACAAAATAGAAATGGGATGCAGCGTTGCTGCGCCCTTTTGGCGTGCCTCAAACCCGCCCCTACTTTTGCCTCCGCGGGGTACAATAGACCTGGATGACCCTGGTTGACTGACAAAACTCTGCCTTGTGGCCTATCCCCCAATGGGTCTCGCCTGGCCTTCTATTGACCCCTCCCCTGGCTCCCCTCCCCGCATGCGGGGAGGGGACGGGGGTGGGGTAAAGAGGGCGGCTCTGGAAATGCTACTGCGTTGCCAGAGCGGGGGTAGGGAGAGATCAAATGCGAGAACCATCCAGGTGAGATTTGTCAGTCAACGCGCTGAACTACTGCCCGGCTTGAACCCACGGGAGGAAACCTCATGCGCCGCCTGCCCCCTTGGCTTGTGCTTCTGATTGCTGCCCTGCTGCTGCCCGCCTGCGCCGCGCCAGCGCCAACGCCCACCCCCACGCTCCCACCCAGCCCCACACCCCAGCCCACCGCCACCCCGCAGCCGCCCACGGCCAGCCCGACGCTGACGGCTGCCTTCACCCCTTCGCCTACCCCCGACATCCTGCTGATGAAAACCCGCCGCCTGCTGACCGCTTTCGCCGCGTCGGTAGAGGAAACGCCCGATGGTGGCTATCTACTCACTTTGCCTTCAGGTGAAAAAGTTGAACTTCAAAATGTTGAAGCCCAAAACCTAACCATGGAACCCCAAAACTGGGTCGAGAATTACAATGGAGGCAAGATCTTGTATGAAGGCAAAACCGAAGCCGGACAGGAATGGCGGGTGGTGAAGTTGGAGAGTGGAGAGATGGCATTGATGTACGATAACACCTTTAGTTATTTGAGTGATATTTTCCCCTTTACTTTATATTCTTACAATCCGAAAACCGAAAAATTTGAATCTTATGTTGAACCTCCGGGAAATGGTGTGGCCGAAAACGTTCATGTTCACAAAGATGAAAGTGGTAAATGGGTAGATGATCAGGGAAACGAGGTTGCTTTGGCAAGTTTTGATGAGAAGTTTATCAAACACTACCACCTAACTGGGATAGATTTGCAACGGATAACCATTCACAATTGGGAAGTGCAGGCGTTGGTAGACCAAGATGGCCGAGAATGGACGGTCAAAGAGGGCAAGTTGATGATCGATGGGCAAGAAGTAGCCGTGCCCGAAGTGGTGGATGAGGCAACGCCAATCAGTTTGGCTAAGCGGGCTGAAGATGGCAAGTGGTATGTGATGGATGAGCGGGGTTTGGCGCGGTGGGTCATCAATGACGGTAAAGTGGAAAAATACAACCGGCCGGTGATGGCTTTTGATTACACTCAAGACTCACAATGGGAAGGTTGGTATCCTGGTTTTCCGGAAAAAATGGCTGAAATCAAACAACGCTTGGAGGAAGAAGGAGTAGATTATTCTAAGATGAAGCCAGTTGTAATTGGAGGAGAGAAATTTCAGACTGGGTTGTTGGGGATGGAAAGAATGACAAGTAGGCGATTAGGGTTTAAGGAAGGGGATGGAATTGTGTGGATACCGGGTTTGGTGGTGGAAATGTTTGACCAAAAAAATGGTACAGCAATTCAATTAAGAGTAATTATGGTTTTACCCCAACCTTTTGAAGACCAGATGGTTGGTTTTGGAGTGTTTAATTGGTCAAAAGTCCAAGATAGAATTTATACTGTTGAGATTGGAGACGACTGGATGTCTTATGAAGATAGTGGGGTGTATCCGGAAGAACTTCGTCGTTTATGGTTGGAAGCAGATAAAAATTTGCCAATTGTGTATGGGGCTGATTTTATGGGGCCCGAATATGGCTTAGATAATAAAACAAAATACCAAGAGGTTGGTGATAAATGGTTGGAAGGTAAAGGGTTTCCTATAATCAGGCGTTTGCGATTAGGTTTGTTTGTCAAACCATAACTTTTAGATTGAAGATAGGTTTGGTATAGTGGAAGAGTGAGAAGAGTATTCAGCATCCTGTATCCAGTATTCAGTATGGTTTTGGTGGTGATGGGGTTGGGGTTGAGACAGCCGGTGAAGGTTTTAGCAGGAGACGAAGCTTGTCCAGCAGAATATCCTTATTGTTATGACTATACCATAGTTAATCAGTGGGCATGCGAGACTTGCCCTGGAAGTGAAGAATATGCTTGTTCAAATGATACGAATATATCGTGTGGAACGATTGAACCTAACCAAGAAATTTGCAACCAATACAATGCGGGATATTGTTATCAGGTGTGCAAACTTGATGATGGAACGGTATGGCAGGGGAAGTGTGATGTATTACAG
>JALUXH010000036.1 GCA_027019065.1 Anaerolineales bacterium | reverse complement strand
CTGGAAAACCTGCACGAAATCATCCATGCTGCGGATGGCGTCATGGTGGCCCGCGGCGACCTCGGCGTGGAACTGCCCCCCCAGCGCGTGCCCATCGCCCAGAAAGAAATCATCACCATGGCCAACCACCACGCCAAACTGGTCATCACAGCCACCCAAATGCTGGATTCCATGATTCACGCCCCCCGCCCCACGCGCGCCGAAGCCTCCGACGTGGCCAACGCCGTCTTTGACGGCACCGACGCGGTCATGCTTTCCGGCGAAACCGCCGTGGGCGATTACCCCGTAGAAGCCGTCAAAATGATGGATGCCATCGTGCGGGAAGCCGAAGGGCACTTTCCCCAGTGGGGGCACCTGGCCGAAATGGAAACCACCGGCACCCGCGACGACGCCCGCTCGCTCACCCGCGCGGCGCGGGAACTGGCCCACGAACGGGATGTGGCCGCCATTGCAGTATTTACGCAAACAGGCCGCACGGCCATGCTTATGTCGCAAGCCCGCCCGCGGGTGCCCATTTTTGCTTTCACCCCCGAAGAAACCACCTACCGCCGTCTGAGCATGTACTGGGGCGTCGTTCCACAACAAGTGCCTTTTGCCAACACCGTAGAAACCATGCTGCGGCACGTAGAAGCCGCCCTGCGCGCCGCCACCCCCATTGAACCGGGCCAACAGGTGGTGGTGATTTCCGGCTTCCCCGTAGGCGCCATGCGGCCGCCCAACTTTGCCCTGCTGCACACGGTGGGGGAAGCCACCTGAGACGCCCGCCCCGCCGCGCAGGCCCGCCCGGGAATGCGGCGGCTACGGGAAAGCCCTCAGCGCCGCGGGAAGGCAGCCTGCGCCCGTGGCCTGCGGCGCGCGCCGAAAAACCAGCCCGCCGCAGCCGCCGCCCCGCCCACAGCCCCCATGCCTGCACCCCAAAAGATCAGGGGGTGCAAAACGCGGTGGGCATAAAACATCACCGTCCCCTGTACATTGGGCCAGGCCCACGGCGGCACCTGTGCCGCCGCGTTCGCCAGCACCTGCCGCGCCAGCAGGCGTTCGGCCAGCCCGGCCGCGATCACCGGCACGCCTGCGGCCAGCAGGGTAACGCCCCAAGCCGTCCACCAGCCTGCAGGCGAGCGGGCCACCAGAAAAGCCCCCAACACGCCCAGCACAGCCACCACAAGCCATGCCAGAGCCTCGGCATGGCGCGCCTGAAGCAGGCCGGTTTTGGCTGCCTGCAGCGCCTCCGGAAGCCCAACGCGCGCGTCCAGCAAATTCACGCTGTCGGGCACGCCCTTCAGACCGGTCGTGACGCCCAGGGTCATGATCCGTTCTTCCACACGGCGGGAAGTTCCAAGAGGGATGCAAAGCGGCGGCTGCGACCAGTCATTCAAGGCAACGGCTTCCGCCCAGCGGGCGGTTTCCGGCACACTGCATTCCCGAAACTGCCCCAGCAGCCACGCGCTCAGCGCACCGGCGTTTGCCTGAACGGCCTGTTTCCAGGGCGCCAGCGTCAAGGGCGCTTCCGGCGGGGCGTTTGGCGCTTGCAGCCAGGCGATCAACGCCCGGGCTGCTGAAGCCACCACCGCATGAAGCGCTTCCCGCGGGGCCAGGTACGCGACCAGGACGTGCCACTGCGAAGGCTCCAGAGCATTCAAGGCGCGCCAGAAAAGTAAAGAAGGGTCGTTGGCGGGCGTGTGCTGCACACGGGTGCGCGCATACGCCTGCCCCATGGAAGTTAACGCCGCGGCATCCAGCCAGTTGGCTTCCACCGCTGCGGTCAAAACCGAAGCATCGTACACGGTATGCAGCGCCTGCTGCGCTATCACGGTCAGGGGCAGCAGCAAGGCAACGCTCAGCAAAATCAACACCCCCAGCGCTTTAAGCAGGCCGTCTAACATTCGCATGCTCACGCTCTCCTTTGGCCGATTCCGGCGGCGCCACGGCTGCCAGGTACATTCCCAGGCCGATCAGCACGCCGCCCGCCACAAAAGGCCAGGTGATCGCCTCTCCAAGCCACAGCACCCCCACCAGCACACCCACAACAGGCTGGGCAAAGAAAGTCAGGGCTGCGGTGCCGCTTTCCAGGTGAGCAAAAGCATAATTCCATAAAAACATGGCTGCTGCCGTGGCAAACACGGCCACATACAAAATGCCCCCCACCACGCCCCACGAAACGCTTTCCCACCGCACCTGCCGGCTCTGCCACACTGCCAGCGGCAGCACCACCGGCAGGCCGCCTAACATCGCCACCCAACTGACTTTCAACGTCTCCAGGCGGCGGGTCAACGCCCGCACCAACACGGAATACAACGCCCAGCCCAACGCCGCCAGCAAAAGCGCCAGGTTGCCCAGAAACATGGCGTTCAGGCGCGCCTGGCGCGGGTCAATCACCAGCAAGACCCCCGCCGTAGCCACTGCCAGTGCCACGGTTTGGGCGCGGTTCAGGCGCTCGTGCAACAACAGCGCGCCAAAAAGCACCACAAACGCCGGCGTGGCCGTCGTGACCAATGCTCCATTGGATGCGGTAGAAAGGTGTGTGCCGACAAACTGAATGCCGAGGGTCAGGCCAAACCCTAACGCCCCCACGGCCAGCACTTCCAACCAGGCGCGGGGCTGCCACCGAATGCCGCCGCGCCGCCAAACAAAAGGCCAGAGCACCAACAAGGCAAGCAAAAGCCGCACCGTCAGAAGCACAAACGGCGGCATGACTTCCATGATGACTTTAATGGCAGGGTAAAGGCCGCCCCAAAAAGCAGAGGCGCCCAGGCCGGCCATCAAAGCCGCTGTGCGAGTAGACATGGCGCAATTGTACCAACAAGGCAGGCAAAAACCAACCTCGCCGCCGCCTCGGCGGGCAAACGCATTCAATTTGTAACTGTCCAGTAACTGTTCAGCCCACCTGCGATGAAAAAAGTCACACAGGAGACCCAAAGGTTACCACGTCGTAACGCCAAGCGCAAAGGGAACAAAGGCGCAAAGTCAACTTCTGTGTGTTCTGCGACTCTTCTGGGTTTTCTGTGGGGTTGCAACCGGTGCAAATCTGTGGAATCTGTGGATAATTTTCTGCGAAATCTGCGTCATCTGTGGTTTCTCCTTGCCTTGCCTGGGCTGAACAGATACACAGAAGATGTAATTGCCTACCCAAATCGTAGCGCTGGCAATGCATGGCGTGTTTTCACACCGCGTTTTCCTTTGGCGCCGCTGCCGCTGCGTTGACCCCGCCCCCGTCCCCTCCCCGCATGCGGGGAGGGGAGCCAGGGGAGGGGTATGGCAAAGGCACAGCGCATCAAGACGCATGGAGAGCACCCCAGCGTAGGCAGTTACCAGAAGATACAGAAATGCTGCCGGAAACACGGGGGAAAATGCTTTGCGTTCAGCGGCTTGTCCCCCTTCATCTTCTTGCGGCCATGCGCCGGAGGCGTTTCGGCTGTGGCGCGTGACGGCATTCTGCCTTACAGCGCTTGAGTGCCTTTTCCCAAAGGGCAAAGAGGCCTCAACAAACAAAAAGCCCCGCCCGCGGGCGAGGCTTTAGCGGCCAGTTCAGCCTTAATTACACATTGCTGACCACATTGCTGAACACATTCCCGATTGCCGGGCCCAAAATGGCCAAAATAGCAATCACAACAATAGCCACCAACACAAGAATCAACGCATATTCTACCAGGCCCTGGCCTTTCTCTTTCGGAGCAAACAACATAGCGATTCACCTCCTTTCTGTAGGATGTTGCCTTTTTAGGGGCGCTTATATTATACCATCAAAACAGCCCTCTTCAAGGCCAAAAGGGTTACAGCTCCGTTTCAATTGAGTTGCGGCGCCAGCACTTCAAATACAATCCGGTTTTCCTCCTCATCGCCGCCGAGCGTCATGCTGCCGCCCAGCATTTCCACCCGCTCGCGCAACAAACGCACGCCCACGTTGGATTCAGCCGCGTCGGCGTCCAGCAGGTCGCCGTTGTCGGTCATTTCAACTCTGACCTGCCGTTCGTCCAGATCCAGGCGCACGTTCACCCGCGTCGCCTTGCGGTCGTGGATGGCCGCCGAAATCAGTTCCTGAAGGGCACGGAAGACGAACACCTCCAGGTACCCGGCATAACGGCGTTCTTCCCCAAAAACCTGCACTTTGATTTGCGCTTC
>JALUXH010000035.1 GCA_027019065.1 Anaerolineales bacterium | reverse complement strand
TCCGCTAAAGTAAAAGTGACTTTGGCGCGCCGCGGAAGGGGGAGACGCCTTCCGCAAATGCTGTTTTTTGGAGGAATGAACCATGAACCTGGAAAAATACACGCAAAAATCGCGTGAAGCCATTTTCAACGCCCAACGCCTGGCGCAGGAACTCAATCACCAGACCATTGAACCCGCCCACCTGCTGCTGGCGCTGTTGCAGCAGGAAGAAGGGGTGGTGCCGGCCATCGTGACCAAGATCGCGGGCAGCACCGAGGCACTGCGCAACGACTTGCGCAATGACCTGGAAAACCGTCCCAAGATGTATGGCGCGGCCACCGAAGTAGGGCTTTCCCGCCCGGCTGCCGACGTGCTGGAAGCCGCCGAGCGCTACGCCCGCGGGATGCAGGATGATTACGTTTCCACCGAGCACATCTTGCTGGCCCTCACCGAGAGTGTCGAAGGCCAGCGCCTGCAGCGTTACGGCATTACCAAAGACGCCATCTTGCGGGCTTTGGTGGAAATCCGCGGCACCCAGCGGGTGACTTCCGAGAATCCCGAAGCCACCTACCAGGCCCTGGAAAAATACGGGCGCGACCTCACCGCCCTTGCCCGCCAGGGCAAACTTGACCCCGTGATTGGCCGCGATGAGGAAATCCGCCGGGTGGTGCAAATCCTTTCCCGCCGCACCAAGAACAACCCCGCGCTGGTCGGCGAGCCCGGCGTGGGCAAGACCGCCATTGTAGAAGGTCTCGCCCAGCGCATCGTCAACGGCGACGTGCCCGAAGGGCTGAAGCACAAGCGGCTCATCCAGTTGGATATGGGTTCCCTCATCGCGGGCGCGAAATACCGCGGCGAGTTTGAAGAACGCCTGAAGGCGGTGCTCAAGGAAATCACCGACTCCAACGGTGAAATTATCCTCTTTGTGGATGAAATGCACACCGTGGTGGGTGCGGGCAAGGCCGAGGGCGCAATGGATGCCGGCAACATGCTCAAGCCCATGCTCGCCCGCGGCGAACTCCGCATGATTGGCGCGACCACCTTAGACGAATACCGCAAGTACATTGAAAAAGACCCCGCGCTGGAACGCCGTTTCCAGCCGGTGATGGTGGACGAGCCCACGGTGGAGGAAACCATCAGCATTCTGCGCGGTCTGAAGGAACGCTACGAAGTGCACCACGGCGTGCGCATCACCGATGCCGCGGTGATTGCCGCCGCCACCCTCAGCCACCGCTACATCACCGACCGCTTCCTGCCCGACAAGGCCATTGACCTGATTGACGAAGCCGCCGCACGCCTGCGCACCGAAATTGATTCCAAGCCGCAGGTGCTGGACGAGGTGGAGCGGCAAATCCTGCAGCTGGAAATTGAACGCGAGGCGCTGAAGAAGGAAAAGGACAAGGCTTCCAAAGCCCGCCTGAAGGCCATTGAGCAGGAACTCGCCGAACTGCAGGAAAAGGCGCAGGCCCTGCGCGGCCGCTGGCAGGCCGAGAAGAAAGCCATTGAAGAACTGCACGCCATCAAAGAGCAAATTGAGCAGACCCGCGTGGAAATTGAACGCGCCGAGCGGCAGGCCGATTTAGAGAAGGTCGCCCGCCTGCGCTATGGCGTGCTGCGCGAACTGGAAGACAAACTCAAGGCACAGGAAGAAAAACTCAAGCAGTTGCAGAGCGAAGGCTCGCTGCTCAAGGAAGAGGTGGACGCCGAGGAAATCGCCATGGTGGTTTCCTCGTGGACGGGCATTCCGGTTTCCCGCCTGCTGGAAAGCGAGCGTGAGAAACTGCTGCACATGGAAGACCGCCTGCACCAGCGTGTCGTGGGGCAGGACCACGCCATCAAGGCCGTGGCGAACGCGGTGCGCCGCGCTCGCGCCGGGCTGCAGGACCCCAACCGCCCCATCGGCTCGTTCATCTTCCTCGGCCCCACGGGCGTGGGCAAAACCGAACTGGCGCGCGCCCTGGCCGAATTCCTGTTTGACGATGAGCACGCGATGATTCGCATTGACATGAGCGAATATCAGGAAAAGCACACCGTGTCGCGGCTCATCGGCGCGCCGCCCGGCTATGTGGGCCACGAGGAAGGCGGCCAACTCACCGAAGCCGTGCGGCGGCGGCCTTACAGCGTGGTGCTCTTTGACGAAATTGAGAAAGCCCACCGCGAGGTCTTCAACGTGCTGCTGCAACTGCTGGATGACGGCCGCCTGACCGACGGCAAAGGCCGCACGGTGGATTTCCGCAACACCATCGTGATTATGACCAGCAACCTGGGCAGCGAACTGTGGCTGGAAGGCCGCCACGAGGTGCCGCGCGACGAAATCAACCGCATCCTGCAGCGGCACTTCCGCCCCGAATTCCTCAACCGCGTGGACGACATCATCGTCTTCCACCCGCTGAGCCGCGAAGACCTGGTGAAGATTGTGGATATCCAGCTGCGGCGGCTGCACGACCTGCTGGCGGGGCGCGGCTTCAAACTGGAAGTCAGCGACGCGGCGAAGGAATACCTGGCCGAAGTGGGCTACGACCCCGACTTTGGCGCCCGCCCGCTGAAGCGCGCCATCCAGCGCGAACTGCAGGACCCGTTGGCAATGCAAATCCTTGCGGGCGAGTTCAAGGAAGGCGACACCATCCGCGTCGACCGCGGCCCCGAAGGGCTGACCTTCACCGCCGTGGCCGAGGCCGAGGTGGTGGCGTAAAATCAAAAACCTGTCAGGTCGGAGAGACCTGGCAGGTTTTTTAACCCCTCCCCTCACTCCCCTCCCCGCTTGCGGGGAGGGGCTGGGGGTGGGGTCATCTCCCCTCCCCGCGTGCGAAACCCCTCCCCTCACTACTCCCCTCCTCGCAGGCGGGGAGGGGCTGGGGGTGGGGTTGCCATCCCCGTAAACGGAGGGACTGCGCGAATGGGGAGGCGGCAGTCAGCGCCCGGCTTTGCCCGCAGGGACGTCTTCCCACGCGGTCAGCATATTGTCCACGGCGCGCCGGTCCACATCATAATACTCCAGCGATCCAACGACATTGGGGGGCAATGAGCGCAATTTTCGCAGAGCATGTTTGACTTCGGTTTCAGAAACCAGCCCCAGCCGCAAGAGGTAGCGAAGATAACGGGGTAGCAGTTCCAGCGCGGCGACCAGGTGATAGGGCCGACCACCAATGAATGGCACTAAATCCACCAACGTTCTGTTCAACGTACCATAGGTGGGGATCAACATTGCGGAGAACAGTTCCGCTTTCTTCTTCCCCTTTTTGGCTTTGGTGCTGCGTTTGGCGCGTCTTCTGACGCTTTTTGCCTGTTCAAGCAGCGCCTTAGCAATTTCTATCGTGGCGATATAGGCCCTTTCGTAGGGGATGCCCTCGCGGTGGCAAGCGGCAACGCACTCAGCCAGCATCAGCAGAAGGTTCTCCTGATAGGTCTCTTTATCCAATGTGGGCGCAAAGTCGTCGGGCTTCCACGCCGAGGGGGAGCCTGCAGCAAAGCGGGGCACAAACTTTTCCAGCCAGCCTTCGGCCCATTGCCCGTAAGGTGCCGTGGACGCCAGAAAGTCGGGGTCATCCGGCGAGGGAGAAGCCGTGGTATCCAGATATATCCACAGCATCAGGCGCATGATGTAGCCGCCAAACTCGGCAATGCCCCATTCCGCCAGTCCTTCTCGTTTCTTGATGAGGGGAAACGCCTCCTGCATCACCGGCGCGATGACGCGTTCCAGACCGTGGTAAGCTGCTTCGTCCACGACCAGGATGTAAGTATCCAGAGCGGTTTCCTGGCGATAATGCTCCAGCACGCCTGGAATGTCTTCCCAACGCCCGTCTTCAATGGCAAAGGTGAGCAGGGTGTGGTGGAAGTAAAGCGCCTCACTCTGGTAGGCTTCGGGCGCTTTCTCACGCAGTTGCCGCACCAGTTCGGCGTAGCGGGCATGGCCCTCTGGGTCTGGCGAAATTGAGTGTTCAATCACGTCCAACAAGTCAAAGGCGAGGTCACTGTTCATTCCGCCAGAATTCAACACTTCAAGGAAAAATTGAGCCTGTTCTTCCGGGGTGGCGTTCGCAAATTCATCCCAGAACTCGTCGCTTGAGAGATCAAACCGTAGGGTCGTCATGGGGCGTTCTCCTGGCTTTTTGGGAACCCCTCCCCTCACTCCCCTCCCCGCGTGCGAAACCCCTCCCCTTACTCCCCTCCCCGCTTGCGG
>JALUXH010000034.1 GCA_027019065.1 Anaerolineales bacterium | reverse complement strand
GTTGAAATACTGCCCCACTTCTTCCAGTGTGTGGGCTTTACCGTCCAGCAGGCCAAAGCGCAATTCCAGCACTTGCCGTTCGCGTTCGGTCAACGCGGCCAGGGCATGTTGCACTTGCTCTCGCAACATACTGCGGGTGGCCTGGTCGAGGGGGTGGGGAGTGTCGGTGTCTTCCACAAAATCGCCGACGGTGTTGTCGTTTTCGTCGCCGACGGTATTTTCCAGCGAAATGGGTTCCTCGGTGGAACGGAAAACTTTGCGCACCTTGCCCACGGCAAAACGCCAGCGCTGCTCCAGGTAAGGCGGCAGCGGCAGCCCGGCCTGGCGGGCTTCCCGAATGGCGGCGGCTTCTTCCCGCGAGAGGTAGTCGCTTTCCAGCGCAATTTCTTCCAGCGTGGGGTCGCGCCCCAGGGTTTGCGTCAGGCGGCGCTGGATTTTCCGCAACTTTTGCAGGGCTTCAATCATGTGCACGGGCACGCGAATGGTGCGCGCCTGGTCGGCGATGGCGCGGGTGACGGCCTGGCGGATCCACCAGGTGGCGTAAGTGCTGAACTTGTAGCCGCGGGCGGGGTCAAATTTATCAATCGCCCGCAGCAGGCCGATGTTGCCTTCCTGAATCAGGTCGAGCATGGGCACGCCGCGGTCCAGGTAGCGCTTGGCCACGCTGACGACCAGCCGCAGGTTGGCGCGTACCAGCGCGGTGCGGGCTTCTTCAGCCCGCTGTTCCAGGGCGCGCAGGGCTGCCCGCAGGTCTTCTTCATCGGGCAGGTAGCGGCGGAAGGTGCGGTCGGAAGGCAGGTGGTGGTGTTTTTCGTGGAAGGCGGCCACGCGCTCGGCGGTGGGTTCGGGGAGGGCGTACAGCCCCGAGAACACTGCGACGATGTGCGCTGCCACGCCGTCCCAGAAGGGGTCTTTGCCCCAAGCGCCGTTGTTGAGGTAAGCGCGGGTGTAAGAAGGCGTTTCGCTTTGCCAGGTGTGGTGGAGCATGCGGGCTTCGGCGGCCATAAGGGAAAAGTCGGGCGCATCGCAGCCCCAGCGGGCCACGTCTTCCAGGGCACGTTGCCAGGCGGTGCGCATCTCGGTGAAAAGGGCGCAATAGAGCCGTGCGGGGGCGTTTCCGGCCTGACGGCGGGCTTTGGGGTGGGCTTGCAGCCAGCGAATGCGTTTGTGGGCCAGCAGCATCACCGCCAGCCAGAATTCCTGGTCGGGCGTCAGCAGCGCCGTTTGGCCGATTTCCCGCAGGTAGAGGTAAATCGGGTCGCTTTCCGTTTCTTCGTCCGGGAAGGCGGGCATTTCGGCTTCGGGGGGGGCGGTTTCGGAAATCTCGGGAGGGTCCCAGAAGTCTTCTGCGGTCATGGTCAAATCCTTCCCTCGGTAGGCAGGGGCAGGGCGGCGGCCTCGCCGGGTGCCGTGGGAGGGTCAGGGGGCGGCGGGCAGGTGCAGCCCTTCTTTGAGGGCGCGGTCGAGCCTGCCGCGCTGGCGGATGGCTTCCATCAGCCGCCGCTGGTAGAGGGCGGCTTCGTCTTCGGCGGCGCTTTCAAGCAGGAAACGCAGTTCATCCAGGGCGCGGTTGATCTGCTCCCGGCGCAAGCGCAGCAGGGCGTGGCGCAGGGCGGGGGCATATTGGGCGGGCTTTAGAGCGGCGGTGGCTTTCAGGCAGCGGTCGGCTTCTTCGTGCAGTTCTGCCGGAAGGCGCAGCACCAGGTCGTCTTGCGGCTCGCGGTCTTCCTGCTCGGTGGCCGTCAGCACGGCTTCGTAAAGCAGGCGGTGGGGGGCGGCGGGGAAATCATCGGCGCGCAGGGGGGGCATTTCGCGGCTGCGCAGCCAGCGGTCGGTGCGAAAGCGCAGGTGGGGGGCGCGCAGCAGCAGCCCCAGCACCTGGCGGGAAAGGCCGGTGAGCAGGGCGGGCGTTCGGGGTGCGGCGGCCGGGGGTCCGGCAGCCGCCTCGCTTTGGGCTGTGGAAGGCGCGGCCGCGCGCGGGCGGCGGCGGCGCCGGGGCGGCGGCTGCCACGCCAGCAGCGTGTCTTCATCTACCCGCAGCAGTGCGGAAAGCTTTTGCAGGTAGGTTTTCTGTTCAATCGGGTTGGCAACCTCGTAAATCAGCGGCAGCACCGCCTCGGCCAGTTCGGCTTTGGCTTTCGGGTCGTCCAGATCCATCTCCGCGGCGCGGGTGTGCATCACAAAAAGGATGATCGGCTGCGCCGAGGCCAGAACGCGTTCCCACGCCGCGGGGTCGGCCAGGGCAATTTCGTCGGGGTCCTGCCCCTCGGGCAGCAAGGCCACCCGCAGGTCGGCTTTCAGGCGGCTTTCCTGTTGCAGCAGGCCGCGCGCGTCCAGGCGGAAACCGTCGGCTTCCCGCAGGGCTTCGCGCGCCACTTCCATGCTGCGCAGGGTGGCGCGGATGCCCGCCGCGTCGGGGTCGAGCGCCAGCACCATGTGGCGGGTGTAGCGCTTGAGGGTGCGCAACTGGCCTTCGTTGAGCGCCACGCCCATCGGCGAAACCGCATTCGGGAAGCCCGCCTGGTGCAGCCCGATGACATCCATGTAGCCTTCCACAATGACCACCTGGTCGCGCCGGCGGATGGCTTTGCCCGCCCGGTCCAGCCCGTAGAGCAGGCGGCTTTTGTCGAAGATCTCGGTCTGGGGCGAGTTGAGGTATTTGGGAACGCCGTCGGGGTCAAGGGTGCGGGCGCCGAAGCCCACCGCGCGGCCGCGGGCGTCGCGGATGGGGAACATCACCCGATGGCGGAAGCGGTCGTAAATGCGACCGTCGTCGCGTTGGGTGAGCAGGCCGACGGCGAGCAGGTCGTCGTCGGTGTAGCCTTTGCCGCGGAAATACTTGCGGGCGGCTTCCCACGCGTTGGGGGCATAGCCGAGGCCAAAGGTTTCCATGGTTTCGTCGGTGAGGCCGCGCTTGTGGAGGTAGTCCAGCGCCTGTTTTCCGGCCGGGGTGTGCAGGTGGTGGCGGTAGAAGGCGACGGCTTCTTCCATCAGGTCGTAAAGGCGCTGGTAGGCTTCCCGCCGGGCGGCATCTTCGGGCTTGCGGGTTTCCAGCGGCACCCCGGCGCGTTCGGCCAGGCGTTCCAGCGCCTGCCGGAAATCCCAGCCTTCCCGCTTCATCACAAAGGTGAACACGTCGCCGCCTTCGTTGCAACTGAAACAGCGCCAGGTGCCGGTTTCCGGAAAGACGACAAACGAAGGCGTGTGCTTGTTATCGTGGAAAGGGCAAAAGCCGATGTAGTTCTTGCCCGTGCGGCGCAAGTCTACGGTTTCGGAAACAATGTCCACGATGTCCAGGCGGTTTTTGATTTCTTCTACGGCATCCATCATCACCCTCTCGGGGGCTGGGGTAGTGGCATTATACCCGCGAATGGCCGAAAAGCGGCCGCGGAGGGGGCGCCGACTTTGCGCGGGGTTGGTATAATCATGATGGAAAGCGTTGGATTTTGGCCGAGGAGGGTTCGCCGATGGAGGAAACCCGCCGTCTGACGGAGGAAGAGGGGCAGCGCCTGGTAGATATTGCCCGCGCCGCGCTGGAAGCCGGCGTGCGGGGCCTGCCGCTGCCGCCGGTGCCTCCTGATTTGCCCCAACGCCTCTGGGTTTCAGGCGCGGCTTTCGTGACCCTGCGCACCCGCGCCGAGGGCCGCCTGCGAGGCTGCATCGGCAGCATTATTGCCACCCGCCCGCTGGTGGAAGACGTCCGCGCTCACGCCGTGGATGCTGCCCTGCGCGACCCCCGCTTCCCGCCGGTCACGCCGCCGGAACTGCCCGGCCTGGCGCTGGAAGTCTCTTGCCTGACCCCCTTGCAGCCTCTGGATTACCGCGCGCCGGAGGAACTGCTTGCCCGACTGCGCCCCCAGGTAGATGGCGTGCTGCTGCGGGATGGCTGGCGGCAGGCCACTTTCCTGCCGCAGGTCTGGCAAAGCCTGCCGCGGCCGGTGGATTTTCTTACCCACCTCTGCCTGAAAATGGGCGCCGAGCCGACATGCTGGCAGCGCCCGCTGGAGGTGTTCACCTACCAGGTGCAGGCGTTTCAAGAGCCGGGCTATTGGGAAGCCGACTAAGAGCCTATCCGAAAAATCCACTGTGCCCGCGGCTCTCCTTCTCGGCAAGGACGCCGATCTCCCCTTCCCCCAAGGAGCCTCGCTACGGCTCGGCTCCTTT
>JALUXH010000033.1 GCA_027019065.1 Anaerolineales bacterium | reverse complement strand
GGCTTCTTTGCCGCCCAAATGCAGACCTTCGCCCAAAGCCTGCAAAACCCGCAGGCGCTGCTGACGCCGCCCCAGGAAGGCCAGCCCACCCCCGCCGACCAGCTGCCATTGCTGGCGGGCTACTTGCAGGACCTGGCGCAGGCTTACCCTGAGGTGAAAACCCAACCGGCTTACACCGACGCCCTGCAACGGCTGCAGGCCATGAACGCCGCCTTCGCCCAAATGGCGCAGGCGCAGGCCGCCGGAACGCAGCCCAACCCCCAGCAGATGCAGCAGATGGTCGTCCAAATGCAGGAACAAGTGCAGGGGCTGACCCAAGATCTGCAAACCCTGGCTGCGAGTTTCGCCGACCGCGACGCGCCCTTTACTTCCAAGACCCTGATGCAGTCGCCGCTGATGCAGCAGCAGATGCAGGCCGTGCAAAAGGCCGCCGCCGACCTGCAAAGCGGCCTGCAAACCTTAGCCAAAGCCTTCGCCGACCGCGACGCCCGCCTGATGCCCAAGAGCCTGCTGCCGCTGATGAGCCAGGGCGGCCAAAACCCTGCTGCTGCCCTGCAAAGCCAGGCGCAGCAACTCGCCGACGCCCTTAACCGCCTGGCCGACGCCCTGCCTGCCGACGCCTACTTCCTGCCCCAGGCGCTGCTGGAACAGCAGCCCGAAGCGGGCAAACTGCTGGATACCTTCCTTTCCAAAGACCGCACCGCCGCCCAGATTCAGGTGCTCGTGGCGGGCGACCCCTACAGCGATGAAGCCCTGCAAACCATCCAGCACATCCGCACGGCGGCTTCCCAGGCCGCGCAGGAAGACGGCTTCAAGGCGTACGTCGCCGGGCCGTCGGTGCAGGTAGCCGACATCCGCAACACGGTGGACGAAGACTTCCCGCGGGTGATGGCCGTGGTGACGGTGGGCGTGCTGCTGGTCTTCATCATCCTGCTGGGCAGCCTCGCCGCGCCGCTCTATCTGGTTGCCACGGTGCTGCTTTCCTACGGCACCACCATGGGGCTGGCAACCCTCGTTTTCCAGAACTGGCTGGGGCAGCCCGGCGTGAACTACGCTATCCCCGTGGTGATTTATTCCCTGCTGATCGCCCTGGGCGCGGACTACAACATCTTCCTCACTTCACGGATTTGGGAAGAAGCGGAGAAGCGCGGCGACGTGCGGGAAGGCGTGCGCGCGGCCTCGGCTTACACCGGCGGGGTGATTACCTCGGCGGGCATCATCCTGGCGGGCACCTTCGGCGCGCTGATGGTCGCCAGCCTGCAAAGCCTGTTCCAGATTGGCGCGGCCATCGCCCTCGGCGTGCTGCTGGATACCTTCATCGTGCGCTCGGCGCTGGTGCCTGCCATTGCCGCGCTGGTGGGGCGGTGGAACTGGTGGCCTGCCAGACATCCCATCGGCCACGGCGGCCTGCTGCGCCTGCTGGCCGAAGCCCTGCGGCGGTAAACCTTCCCCAGGCCTGACGGGCGGCACAGGCTCGTCAGGCCTGCTGCTTTCGTAGCAGCCCCAGCGCCGCCAACAGCAGGCAGGCGAGCAGGCTCATGCCTGCCCCCACCGGCCACCACCACGGGCGGTAAACCATCACCACGCGGTGCTCTCCCGCCGGAACGGGGACGGCACGGAACAGATAATCGGCGCGGTAGATGGGCGCTTCTCTACCGTCCACAAACGCTTTCCAGCCCGGGTACCAGGTTTCGGAAAAGACCACAAACCCGCCGTCCTGCGGCGCTTGCACATTCCAAACTTCGCGCTGGGGGGCGCTTTCCACGCGCGTGGCCGACCACGTTGTGCTGCAGGCCGGTTCCGGCGGCTGCGGCGGGCCTTCCAGCACCACCGCACACTGCCACGCCGCGCCGCCTTCCCGCGCGCGGCGGGCGACCTCGCCCCAGGCCGCCTCGGCGCCGGAAACCCACACCGCCCGCGGCACCCAGCGCGCCCGCGGCTCTGCCGAAATAGCCCCCCAATGCACAGCGTAAGTCGAGGCGGGGTCAACCCGCGCCACCGCCCCAACACCCAGGCGCGCCCACAGGCGGCGGCGCGCCTGCGGCGGCTGCGCCGCACTCGCCGCGGTGTACCAGTCGTAGCGCGCCGGAAGCAGGGGGTCAAAGTTGTTCGCCGAAGGGATGCCGTCCAGCAGGCTCAGGTTGGGCAACAGCGTGGCGCGCAAGCCCTTCCAGCCGTCGGCAGGCGGCGAAAAATCCTTGAAGCGGAAAAAGCGGTCAAATTTCAGGTGGTCTTCGCCGTTTGGGGGAAGATAAACCCGCGCCCCGTGGGCCAGCGCGGCGGCCTGCTGCGCCGCGGGCGGCGGCGCGCCGTAAATTTCTTCAGCCCGCGCCGCCGGATTCAGCCCCCAGCCCGCCACCAGCAGGTCGGCAAAAACCCAAAGCGCCACCGCCCAGGGCCACCAACCCTTCCCACCCCCGCCAAGCCCTTGGCTTGGCATCCCCTCCCCTCCCGTAGGACGGGAGGGGAGGGGGGCAGGGGGAGAGGAGGGTTCGGGTGCCGTCAGCGCCAGCGCGCCCACGCCCAGCGCCCAAAACCCGGCCAGCGCCGCCGAGCGCACCATCGTGGGCCTCACATCGCCCGCCAACGCCCACGCCAACCCCGCGCCTAACGCCACCGCAAACGCTCCTGCCGTGCCCAAACGCGTCCAGTAAAGCGCCCGCCCCTGCGGACGCCGCCATACGGCCACCCCCAGGCCGCCCAGCAGGGCCAGTGCGGCTTCCGGCCACAACAGCCAGCGCGCCGGGGCTTTGAACATCGCGAAAGTCGGCACATGGCGGTAAAGCGCCATGAAAACCGGCGTGAACTTTCCCAACGCCAGCAAGAAACCGACCACAACCACCACCGCGCCCCACAGCACGGCGCGGCGCGGCTTCCCCCGCCGCAGGGCAAGCAAGCCAAGCAAGAGGGGGAGCACACCGACATAAGCCGCGTCTTCCCAAAACGCGCCGTAGCCCCAGTAGTCGCCGTGCGCGGGGTTGCCGAAGGCATCAGGCATCAGCAAGGTGAGGAAATGCCAGGGCCAGAAGGAATAATCCAGCGCCCACGTCGGGGCACCGCCCGCCCGCTGAGACTGCCAGAGGTACACCGCGGTGGGAAGCAGCTGCACCGCGGCGAGCGCCGTTCCCAGAAAGGCGGCGGCAGCCAATGCTGCCAAACGCGGCCAAACCGGCTTTTTCAGCCAAAACAGCACCCACAACGCCACCAGCAGTGCCGTGTACCAGGCCGTTTGGGCGTGCCCGGCGAGGAGTTGCAGCCCCCAGAGGCCGCCAAGCGCCAGCACCCGCCGCCGCGCGGGTTCCTGCGCCACGCGGCGGGACGCCCACAACAGCCAGGGCAACCACGCCGCGGCGGCATTGATGCTGAAAAACCCCAGCCGCGCCACCAGATAGCCCGAAAGCGCATACGCCAGGCCCGCCACGGTGGGCGCAGGCTCAGGCGCGTCGAAATCGTCCAGCACCTTTGCCATACCCCAGCCTGCGAGGACGAGATGGAGCGCGGCAAGCAGCCCGTGCGCCCACGCCAGCCCGATGCGCCCGCCCAGCGCCGCAAACGGCACAAGCAGCCAGTTCGGCGGGTAGAACAGCGCGCTCTGGTAGTTCGCCGCTAACGGCGCGCCCGCGCCCAAAAGCGGATTCCACAAAGGCAGGTGCCCGTGCCGCAGCGCCTCCCACGCCCACCAGTGCCACGGCACAAACTGGAGCGAGGGCGTGCCCCAAAAAAGCGCATAGCCGGGGCGCAGCGCGGGGGCAAGCAAAACAAACGGAGCGAGCAAAAGCAAAAGCCGGGGGGAAATCCGGCGCAGACGGCTCAACGGCACACCTCCCAAAACGCGTAGTCGCCCTGCTCATAGCGCAGGCAGAGGAAATCTGCGCCGTGAGGGTCCCAGCCGCCGAGGGCGCGCTCGGCAGGCCCCCAAAACACCCAGCGCAGGGCGTGCTGCCGCAGGAAGGCGCGCCGCCAGCCGTCGGTAGCGGCAGGGTTGAAAAAGCGCCGCAGCGCCGCCTCCTGTGCGGCCAGGGATGGGCTTTCCGGCCCCAGCCCGGCCACCACCCGCACCGGCGCCCAGGCAGGCAGGGCGTTGCCTGTAGCGTAAGCCGCCAGCACACCATCGCCGGAAGCCGCCTGCGCCGCCAGCGCCTGAAACGCAGCGGTTTCTTCGCGCGGGAGAAACACCGGCGGCC
>JALUXH010000032.1 GCA_027019065.1 Anaerolineales bacterium | reverse complement strand
GCCTGGCGGCGGCTTTCTCCCCTCTCCCAGTGGGAGAGGGGAGAAACGGCGAGCGCAGCGAGCCAAAGTGGGGTGAGGGCGAAACAACGCTTCTACAACATTTGCCTGCACCCGGAATAGGGGCTGCCGGGTGCGTTGGCCGTGAGGGGTGGTACAATAAGGCCATTGGAAGGAGGTGTGCCATGCCCGAGGAACCCCTGCCTGTTTCCCAAAATCCCTCTGAATCTTCGCAAACTTCCGCCTCCGGCGGGAAAGCCCCTGCTGCGGCTCCGCAGCCTTCCGCCTCAGAAGCCGCATTCCAGGCGGGGGCTGCTCCTGCGGCCTCGCCTGAACCGCCGACGACGGCGGAGAGCGCCTCGTCTGAACCCTCGCAGCCCAAACCCCCCGGCAAGGCCAAACGTTTCTTGCGCCGCCTCTGGCGCTGGACGCTGACGGTGCTGGTGGTGTTTGGGCTGGGGTTTGTGGCGGCAACCTGGCGGTTGTATGTGCCCGCGCGGAACACTGCGCGGCAGGCGCAGGCTCAGGCGCAGAAGGCTGCGCAACAGGTCAAAGACCTGCAAGGCCGGTTGCAGCAGGTGCAATCGCAACGTGATGCGCTGCAACAGCAATTACAGGGAGCGCAAAAGGCCAACGATAACGCCGTGTTGGAAGCGGCGCTTTCGGATGCTTTGGCCGAGGCTTACGCCGTGCGCGTGGCGCTGAAAGACGAAGACGCCACCGGTGCCCGCCTGCACGCCGAGGCGCTGGGGCGGGCGTTGCAGGCGTTGCAGCAGAAGACCCCCGCGGCTCATCGTGATCTGGTGGTGCAAATGCAGAAGCAGGCCGCAGACATCCAGAGCAATCTGGATTCGCCGGGCTATGCCGACCGCCAGTTGCGGGCGCTGATTCAGCACCTGGAGGCGCTCAGAAGCGTGGTGCTTTCCCCATAGCATGGCCTGCTTGATGCTTGATGGTAGAATGATGCCCATGACCGCTGAGCGCAGGTTGTGGGCTTTTTTGTTGCTGGCGTTGTTGGGAATGCTGGCCGTGCCGCGCCGGGCGGCCGAAGCCGGGCCCCCTCTGCCCACGCCCCGCCCTTACACCGATTGCCGCAGTCTTCCGGAAAACGTGCCGCCTCGTGCCTGGCAGACGCGGCTGGATGCTGTGGCGCGGACGTATCTTGCGCCCGATCAGCCCTCGGCCGAGGGCGTGGCGCGCCGGTTGGGGTTCACACGCTTCCCGTCGCCTTCCAATATGTGCGGCCCGCTTTCGCTGGCTATCCTTCGCGGGGCGGGGCTGGTGCCCGCAATGACGCCGCTTTCCCGCTTCTGGCTGCTGAATCCCCGCACCGACCGTCACATCATCCGGAAGGTGCTGCCCCCCGACCGCTTTTGCCACAGCCGCTTTACCCGGCCGCTGAACGAGGTGAATTTTCGCGCTTTCCCCCTGCAGCCGGGCGATTTGCTCTACCTCTACGCCGGCCCGGGCGACACTTTTGAGCACATTTTAGTGGTCAGCCGGGTGGACGCGGTCGGGCGGGCGTATGCCGTCACCAACCTCAACCTGGAAGCCCAGGGCTACTATGTGGTGCGGGAGGTGTTGCTTTACGACCCCCGCCGGCCGGGCGTGGGGCAATTTTATGAATGGACGAACCGCAAGTATGCCGCTACCATTGGCGTGACCGGTCGGGGCGGTTTTGAACTTTGGCGGCCATTGTGGGCGGTTTTCCCTCTGCCGAAGCCCCCATGGCGCGCCCGCCGTTTTGGGCCGCGGTGGTGGCAGGGGCCCATGACGCGGTGAGGCGGTGTGGGCTTTTCTGTGGCGGGTGCGGTGCGCTTCAGAGGCCGGCCGAATTGGCGGGCAGGTTTCACCCTAACGCGGCCAGTTTGCGCCGGATGCGCCGGCGCAGGGCTTCGGGGTCGTCCAGGGCAGTGTCGCTGTCCGCTTTCTGCAGGGCGCTTTCGTAGTACGCGCGCGCTTCTTCCTCTCGTCCCATTTGACGTGCCAGTTCGGCTAAATTGTAGTCCACGGCGGCGCTGGCGGGATGGACCCGCTGGGCGTCTTGCATCACGTCCACAGCCTCGGCGCTGCGCCCCAAACCGCTCAGCCCCGCTGCCAGGTAGAAATAAGCATCAAAAAGATACGGTGCTTCGTCCACAACCTGGCGGCACGCCGCTACGGCAGCCTCGTATTGTCCTTCCCGGTAGGCCGTTATGCAGGCTTGCAGTAAGGGATGGGTTCCGTTTTCGGGCATGGGGGGCTCCTTTTGCATGGGGTTGTTCCGGTATGTTACCCTGCTTTGCCGGGCTGCAGGCCACGTTTGCAGCGGGGCAATGCTTGTGAACGCTTTCCTGGGTTAGTGAATGGCCGTGCCGTTGCCTGCCAAAGCGCGCGCAATGGGGTGGGCGATGCGCCCGTCGGCGATGATGACCTGTTTTGCGCCGCCTGCGAGGGCTTCCTGTGCGCCCAGCACCTTCTTTTTCATGCGCCCCTGGGCGTAATCCAGCGCGGCTTCCAGTTGGGCGGCGGGCAGGTGGGCAATCAGGCTGCTCTCGTCGGGGAAGTTCCGCAGCAGGCCGGGCGCGGCGGTGAGCAGGATGAGTGCCTCGGCGCGCAGGGCGGCGGCAATCATCGCCGCGGCGCGGTCGGCGTCCACATTCAGCGCCTCGCCCTTTTCGCTTACAGCCAGGGGGGCGACCACCGGCGTGTAGCCCGCGCTGAGCAGGCTTTCCAGCAGGGCGGCGTTCACGGTGTGGATTTTGCCGGTGTAGTCGCCGCGCAAGATTTTGCGCTTGCCGTTTTCCACAATGCGGATGCTGCCCTTGCGTTTGGCTTGCAGCAGGCGACCGTCAAGCCCGCTCAGCCCAAAGGCATTAACCCCGTGCTGCTGCAATTGTTCCACCAAAAGGGTGTTGACTTTGCCGTTGACTGCTGCGGCAAAAATTTCCAAAGTGGGGCGGTCGGTGTAGCGGCTGGTGAAGCCGGAAGGCGAAGTCACGAAGCGGGGCGGGGTGCCGAGGGCTTCGCCGAGGGCGTTGGCTTCGGCAGAGCCGCCGTGTACGACCACCACCCGCTTGCCCTGGGAAACCAGCGCGGCGATGTCTTCGCAGGCGGCGGCGAAATCCACGCCTTCGGTGCCGCCGAGTTTGATGACCAGGGTCATGGGAGCCTCCAGAAATTTACGCAGGAATGGGCGGTTTACGGTAGGTTTTGATGAACCAGCCGAGGTAAACCAGCAAGGCCGCCGCGAGGGCTGCCTTGAGCAAAGCGTGGCCGATGTGGGCGCGGCCGGCAACCAGCCAGATGAAGTCGGCGATGTCCACGCCTGTGAGGCCGGTCTGCTGCCCGATGTTGGCGGCCAAGCCCTGCGCCACCTGGAAAGCGGCATCGGAGACGCACACCACGGTGAGCACGGCGCAAACGCGCCCGCAGGGCGCGCCGCCCTTGATTTTTCGCTTGTACCACAACAGCGCTAACGCCAGCCCCTGGCTGAAAATCACCCCGCCGAGGGGCACGATGACGTTCCCGAAAAACGAAAGCCGATGCGGGTTGTAGGCGTTGCAGCCAATGCACCTGATGCTGCCATCGGGGTGCAGGCGGTAAAGGGCATAAGATGCGCTGCTATCGCCCAACAGCCGCGCAAAAACGGTGTGGCCTATCTCGTGCACGTTAATCATAATGAACACGGACGCCACGACCAGCAAAGCGATGTAGAGGGCTTTGCCAAACCATCGCAGGGTGTGAGGCAGAGGGCGCTGGGGCAGGAATCTCATTGGCCTGGGCAGGGTGGGCTTGGGGGCTACCGGCTGTTTGCACGACAATTATAAGGGATAGAGCGTCTGCCTGACGTGAGCGGGAAGGAGAGTGTAGGGCGGGACGGTTCCCGCCCCACGGCGAAGGGGGGGCGCCAAGCGCCAGGAAACGAAGTGGCCGTGGTGCTTTTCAGTATTGTTCGCTCAATCAATACCGATCTGTGCTCATCCGTGAAATCGGCGGATGTTTTCTGCGGAATCTGTGGTTTCCCCTGGCGCGCCTAAATCGGGTGCAGGCCGGGGAAATCAAGCCCGGTGGTTTCATCCAGCCCGAGGGCGAGGTTGAGAGCCTGGACCGCCGAGCCGGCAGCACCCTTCATCAGGTTGTCAATGGCGCAAATGCTCACGACATGGCCGCTTTTCTCGTCCAGGTCAAAGCCAATGTCGGCGTAGTTGCTGCCCGCCAAAATCTTTGGCTCAGGCACGCGGTACACGCCCCGCCGCTCTTTCACCAGCCGCAGGAAGGGGTTGGCCTTGGCCGCTTGGCGGTAGGCTTTCCACAGGTCTTTGGTGGCCACGCCGGGCTTCACCCAGCCGTGCACGGTAGCCAACGCCCCGCGCACCATGTCCACCGAGGTCATGGTGAGCACGACGCCGCGCAGGCCGCTTTCCTGAATGACTTCCGCGGTGTGGCGGTGGCCATAGGGGGCGTAGGTGCGCGCCACGCTGCTGCGCTCCGGATGGTGCGAGCCGGGGTTGGGTTCCGCGCCGCCTTCCGAAGAGCCGACTTTAATTTCGGCAATCACCGGGCGGGCGGTATCAAGCAGGTCGGCCTGTAGCAGGGGCAGCAGGGCGAGGTTGGTGGCCGTGGCGTTACAGCCTACGCCGCTGATGTATTTGGCGCTGCGCAGGTCGTCGCGGTGGAGTTCCGCGAGGCCGTAGGTGAATTTTTCCAGCCATTCGGGCGCGGCGTGGGGCTTGCCGTACCACGCTTCGTAGGCCGCAGGGTCGCGCAGGCGGAAGTCGGCGGAAAGGTCCACGATATATTGGGCGAGGGAAGCCCACTCGGCGATGTGTTTTTGCGCTTCGCCGTGGGGCAGGGCGAGGAAGAGGATGTCCACCGGCTCCAAGATGGCGGGGTCGGTGAATTTCAATAGGGTGCGCTTGCGCAGGTTGGGGTGAACCTGGTAGACGTATTGCCCTAAATAGCGCCGCGAAGTGACTTGCTGGAGGGAAATTTCGGGGTGTCCGAGCAACAGGCGGAGCAGTTCGCCGCCGGTGTAGCCGGATGCGCCGATGATGGATGCGGTAGGCATGGGATAGTCTCCGTCGTCGGAAAGTCGGGATGGTTGTTTAGTCGGGTAGTCAGGTAGTCAGGTAGTCGGGTTGTCGGGGAAATTCCCCTTCGCGCGTTGAAGGACATATTCCACAATTTCGCCCGCAATGTCCACGCCGGTGGTGGGCTGGGCGGTGTGGAATTCCATGGTGTGGTTGATTTCGTTGACCAGGTAGCCGCGGTCGGGGTGTTCTAAAATGTCCACCGCGAGCACGCCGCCGCCCACGGCCTGGGCTGCGCTCAGGCAGAGGCTTTCCAGTTCCGGCGTCAGCGGGCAGACCTCGCCTGCGCCGCCGCGGGCCGTGTTGGTGATCCAGTGCGCGGATTTGCGGTAGATGGCGGCAATGACTTTATCGCCGATGACCAGCGCACGGATATCGCGCCCGGGCTTGGCGATGTATTCCTGGATGTAGAACACGGCCTGCTGGGGGGAACCCAAGGTGGCGCGGTGCTCCAGGATGGCTTCGGCGGCGTCGCGGTCGTTGATTTTCGCCAGCAGCCGCCCCCACGAGCCGACCACGGGCTTGAGCACCACCGGGTAGCCGAGTTCCTCAATGGCCTCCAGCGCCGCGGCGGGGGTGAAGGCCACGCGGGTGCGCGGCTGGGGCAGGTCGGCCTGGGCGAGGGCTAAGGTGGTGGCCAGTTTGTCGCCGCAGGTTTCGGCCACGCGGAAGGTGTTGACCGTGGGCACGCCGAGGGCTTCCAGGGTGCGCAGGGCATACAGGCCGCGCGTGGCACTGATGTTGCGGGAGAGCACGGCGTCAAAGCGCTGCCACGGGGCGGGGTTTTGCGGGTCAAAGTGAATCTGGCGGTCGTCCAGGCGCTCGTAGTCCACGCCGCGGGTTTCCAGGGCCGCGAAAATCCACTTCTCTTCCACCCGCACGCGGGAATACAGCACGCCGATGCGATAGCGTTTGTGGGGCATGGCAATCTCCGAGAGTTACGCAGAAGCGCAGAGGGGGAACGCAGAGGCGCAAAGAAAGCAAAGGCGCAAAGAAGTAACGCCAAGCGCGCCAAGAAAAAAACTTCTGTGTCTTCTGCGGTTTTTCTGTGCTTTCTGTGGTTTCCCGTTCAGTGTAATCTCTGCGGTTTATGTTCAAGAGCCCTGTCAGGCCCCAAAGACCCGACAGGGCTTGAGGCTGCTTACTCGCCCCAGTCCTCCTCTTCCATCGGCGCGAGTTCCACCGCGGGCGGGTCGAGGGAAACCACTTCCAGTTCAACGCCGCAGTCGGGGCAGACCACGATTTCGTTGACTTCGGTGCCGGCTTCCAGTTCAAATTCGGCAGCACATTCGGGGCAGGTAACGGTTTGAGACATGGGGGACCTCCTGGGTTGGTGGGTTGGTTACTTGGGGATTGGTTACTTGGTTGAGTGGGTGGCTGGGGTATTGAGGGATTGGGGATGCGGCGCAAATTGCCTAAATCGCAAACCCTAAATCGCTAATCGCAATTCGCAATTCGCCACTCGCTATTCGCTACTCAGCGCCTCCCTCGCTAACGCCATCTGCGCTTTCACGGCTTCCGGCGCGGTGCCGCCTTCCACGGCGCGGTGGGCCAGGCTGGCCTGCGGGGAAAGCAGGCTTTCCAGGGCGTCGGCGGTAAAGGCCGGGTGCGCGGCGCGGTAGGTTTCGGCAGGCAGCGCGTCCAGACCCACGCCGCGCTGCTCGGCTTCCCGCACCAGGTGGCCGACGATGTGGTGGGCTTCCCGAAAAGGCACGCCCTGCTTCACCAGGAAGTCGGCCAGGTCGGTGGCTAACGTGCCCGCACCGATGGCCGCCGCGGTGCGCTCGGGGTGGACTTCCAGGGTGCGGAGGGCATTCGCCAGCACGGGCAGCAGCGCTGCGAGGTCGTCAAACGCCCGAAATACCGGCGCTTTGTCTTCCTGCAGGTCCTTGTCGTAAGCCGAGGGCAGCCCCTTGAGGGTCGCCAGCAGGCCGGTAAGCGCGCCGATGAGGGCGCCGCTCTTGCCGCGGGCGAGTTCAAAGGCATCGGGGTTTTTCTTCTGCGGCATCAGGCTGGAGCCGGTGCTGTAGGCATCGCTCAGGGTGAGGAAGCCGAACTCGGCGCTGGAAAACAGGATCACGCCCTCGGCGAGGCGGCTGAGATGCACGCCCAGCAGCGCGGCGGCAAAGAGGAACTCGGCGGCGAAGTCGCGGTCGGAAACCGCATCCCAGCTGTTGGGGATGACGCGCCGGAAGCCGAGGTCGGCGGCGAGGGCCTGCCGGTCAACGGGGTAGGCGGTGCCCGCGAGGGCAGCCGCGCCCAGGGGCAGAGCGGCGGTGCGTTCCCGCACCTGGGCGAGGCGCTCGCGATCGCGCTGCAGCGGCCAGAAATGGCTCAGCCACCAGTGGCTCAGCAGCACGGGCTGGGCCTGCTGCAGGTGGGTGTAGCCGGGCATCACGGTGCCGAAATCGGCCTCGGCGCGGGCGAGCAGGGCGCGTTGCAGGTCGGCCAGGGCGGTGGTGAGGCGGGCGATGGCGTCCAGCATCCACAGGCGGAAGTCGGTGGCGACCTGGTCGTTGCGGCTGCGGCCGGTGTGCAGTTTTCCGGCCACTTCGCCCACCAGTTCGCGCAGGCGGCGTTCCACCGCGGTGTGGATGTCTTCATCGGTGGGGGCGAAGACGAACTGCCCTTCGGCGAATTCGGCGGCGACCTGTGTGAGGCCGTCCAGCAGGGTTTGGGCTTCGGACTCGGTGAGCACGCCGGCGCGCTGCAGCGCCCGCACCCAGGCTTTGCTGCCGCGGATGTCGTGGAACGCCAGCCGCCGGTCGGTCATGATGGAAGCGTTGAGCGCCCACATTTGCGGGTCGGTGCCGCCGCTAAAGCGCCCGCCCCACAGGGTGTTGCCTGCCGATTTCGTCATCGGATGCTCCTTGAAAACCGCAGATTCCGCCAAGTACGCAGAATGGAAAACCACAGAAAGCACAGAAAAACCGCAGAAGACACAGAATTTTTTTCTTGGCGAACTTGGTGCCCTTGGCGGCTTTGGCGTTACTTCTTTGCGCCTTTGTGCCTCTCTGCGTCTTTGCGTTAATCCCGCTTGAATCGCGAGTAGTCGGGCTTGGGCATGTTCATGCCCGCCACGGGGAGTTTGTTCAGCGCCCGCACCTTCAGCGGCAGGCCAAAGAGGTGGATGAAGCCCTCGGCGTCGGACTGGTCGTAGACGTCTTCCTGGCCGAAAGTGGCGAAGTCTTCGCGGTAGAGGCTGAAGGGGCTCTTGCGTCCGGCGGGGATGATGTTGCCCTTGTAGAGTTTCAGCCGCACCACGCCGGTGACCGGGCCCTGGGTGGCGTCCACGAAGGCATCCAGAGCCTCTTTCAGCGGGCTGAACCAGAGGCCATTGTAAACCAGTTCGGCGTATTTCAGCGCCACGGTGTCTTTGAATTGCATGGTCGCGTGGTCAAGCACCAGAGATTCCAACTGGCGGTGGGCTTCCATCAAAATCGTGCCGCCGGGGGTTTCGTAGATGCCGCGGGATTTCATGCCCACGAGGCGGTTTTCCACCATGTCGACCCGGCCGATGCCATGCTTGCCGCCCAGGGCGTTCAGGAAGGCGACCAACTCGCCGGGGCTCATCTTCTGGCCGTTCACGGCCACGGGCGTGCCCGTTTCAAACTCAATTTCCACATATTCCGGCTCGTCGGGGGCTTCCTGCGGCGCGGCGGTGAGCATGAACACCGACTCGTCCGGCTCCCACCACGGGTCTTCCAGCGGGCCGCCCTCGTGGGAAATGTGCCACAGGTTGTGGTCGCGGCTGTAGATGGTCTTCTTGGTAGCGGTAACGGGCACGTTGTGCGCCTGGGCGTAGGCGATGGCGTCTTCGCGGGAGCGGATTTCCCACTCGCGCCACGGGGCGATGACCTTCAGGCGGGGGTCTAATGCCATCACGGTGAGTTCAAAGCGCACCTGGTCGTTGCCCTTGCCGGTGGCGCCGTGGGCGATGGCGTCGGCACCGACCTGGTGAGCGACTTCCACCAGGTATTTGGAAATCAGCGGCCGGGCGGCGGAAGTGCCGAGCAGGTATTTGCGCTCATAGACCGCGCCGGCGCGCACGATGCGGAAGAGGTACTCGCTGGCAAATTCCTCTTTGAGGTCTTTGATGACAATCTGGCTGGCGCCGCTGTTGAGGGCTTTTTCTTCCAGCCCTTCCAGTTCGCCGCTCTGGCCGAGGTCGGCGGTAAAGCAGACCACTTCGCAGCCGTAGTTTTCCTTCAGCCAGGGGACGATGACCGAGGTATCAAGGCCGCCGGAATAGGCCAACACCACTTTCTTGACCTGGGGTTTGGATTGGGCAGACATGGGCAACTCCTTAGGGGTGGGGTGATACGCAAAAAGCCCTCCGCTATGGGAGGGCTTTTGAGCGCAAGGAATGGATGGGGTGGTGCTAAGCCGCGCGCCCGCAAGCGCCCTCCGCATGGGGGGCGTAAGCACGACGAGGACGACGGGCGACAAACGGCTTGGTTTCCATTGGCGGTGTTTATACCAAAGGGAGGCTGTGCTGTCAACCTTTGGTGAAAAAATGGGCGGAAGATGGGTGCTCTGTCCCTTGTGCCCTGTGCCCTGTGCGCCGGTGCTCGGTCAGTTACGGTGCGGGGGGGGCGATGGGCGCGACGATGGTGCGGACGGCGCCGGCGGCTTCCAGCGCGCGGGCGATGGCTTCAGCAGCCTCAGGGGGCACCAGCGCAATGAGGTTTCCGCCGCGGCCGCCGCCGGAAAGTTTGGCCCCTAATGCGCCTGCCTGCCGCGCGGCCGTCACCAGCCGGTCCAGCGTGGGGCACGAAACGCCCATTTGTTGCAGCAGGGCGTGGTTCTCGTCCATCAGCGGGCCTAAGGCTTCCGGCGTTCCCGTGGTGATGGCGCGGTAGGCGGCTTCCACCACCCGGCCGACGGCGGCAAAGAGCGCCTGGAAGCGTTCCGGTTCGGCCTGCGCGGCCCGGCGCACATCGCCCACGGCCTGCGCAGTGGGGGCCGGAATGCCGCTGTCGGCGATGACCACGGTGAAGGGGCGCCTGACCCGAAACGCGCGCAGCGGCCGGCCGCGCACGAAATACACCGGCAGGTTGTAGGTAACGACGGTGTTGTCAATGCCCGAGGGTGTGCCGTGGTGGATTTTTTCCACCTCGTAGGCAATGGCGTTGACGGCGTCGTTGCCCAAGGGGTGCCCCAGGAAGGCGCTCAGCGCCCGCGCGAGGGCTACCGTCACGGCTGCACCGCTGCCCAACCCCGCCGCGACTGGAATGGTGGAACTCAGCCGCAGCCGCAGGGCAGGAGGGCGAGAAACGCCAACAGCCTCTAAAGTCAGCGCCACGGCTTTCGCCAGCGGATGCTCGGGCGGCAGGCTTTCCAGCGGGGCGTTTTCCAGCGCCACGGCGGGGGCGGTGATGCGGATTTCCCCCGCAGGCAGGTCAGGCGCGGGCGAAACCACGGTGCGGGCGCGCACCGCGGGCACCGGCACGGCCAGCGCGGGCTGGCCGTACACGACAGCGTGTTCCCCAAACAGGATGATTTTGCCCGGTGCAGTGGCAGTGGTGGCGGGCATGGTTTGCCCCCGTCAGTAGAGATAGAAAATTATGAGCACGGTAAACACCCACAGGACAAGGGTGATTTGCAGGGGCAGGTCGCTCAGCAGGGCTTCTTCGGGCGCGCCGCCGCGACCTTCCACCTGCACCAGGTACAGGTAGCGGAAGATGCCGTAAAGCACGAAAGGAATGGAAAGCATCATCGCGTGGTTGGCCGGCAGGTTGGGCGCGGAGAAGGTGTAAAGGCTGTAGGCAATGATGGTGGTGGCCGAGGTGATGGTGATGAGCTGGTCTAAAAACGGTATGGTGTAGCCATCCAGCACGCGGCGGTGGTGGCCTGCGCCTTCGGCCAGCAGGCTGAGCTCGGCGCGGCGTTTGCCGAAGCCGATGAACAGCGCCAGCAGCGTGGTGACGGCATACAGCCAGGGCGAAAACCGCTGCACGTGGATGAGCACCACCCCGGCCTGCACCCGCAGCACGAAGCCCGTCGCGATGATGAGGACGTCAATCAGCGGAATGTGTTTGAGGTAGAATGAGTAAGCCAGGTTGAGGAGGAAATAAGAGGCTGCAACGGCAAAGAACGCGAGGGAGAGCCGCCAGGAAGCCCCCAACGCGATGACCACGAGCAGCGCCCCGCCTGCTGCTGCGGCCGGTACCGGCAGCGCGCCGCTGGCAATGGGGCGATGGCGTTTTTCGGGGTGTCGGCGGTCGCTTTCCCGATCTACAATGTCGTTGATGAGATACACTGCCCCCGAGAGCAGGCAAAACAGCCCGAAGCCTGCCAGCGTGCGGAGGAAAGCCTCAGGATGCGTCAACTGCCGGTCGAAAACCAGAGCGGCGAACACGAACGCGTTTTTCGTCCACTGCCGCGGCCGCAGCGCCCGAATGAAAGCCCAGAGAATGCGCATGGAGAGATTATACCAAGAGCAGAGAGGCAGGGGGTTGAGCCATCGGGAAATTGAAGTCACGATGGCGAGGGGCGGGCAGCCTGACCGTACGGCCGGGGCGCCTGCGCGCATGGTAAAATAACCACCTATGAGCATTCAACCCAGTGTGGAAAAACTGCACAAATTTTTCAGCCTGGAAGCCCGGCGCGGCTACGACAACGGCGCGGTGCTGGGCGGCCTGGGCCGCATGTTGGAAAACTGGGAGGCCGAGGCCCGCGCCGACGGCCTGCCCGAAGACCTGATCCGCGCCGTGGGCGCCCGCCTGCGCGACTATGGCCGCCTTTCCCCCGCTTCGCGCGCCGAGGTGCTGCACGGCCTGTGGGCGCGCATTCGGCGCACCCTTGGGCTGGAAAGCAGCATGGGCCTGGAAGACGGCCGCTCGCAGCCGACGGCCGCGCCTGCCGGTGGAGAAGCCATGCAGGCCCCCGCGGCGCCGAAGGCCTCTTCCGAGGCGCGCGTTTCCCCGCCGGAGCGTCGGCCTCCCCGCCCTCCGGTCGCGCCGGTTTCCCCCGAAACCCTGCAAAAACCCGTCACCGTGGTGCCCGACATCGGGCCGCGGCGCGCCAAATCCCTGGCCCGCCTGAACATCACCACGCTGGAAGACCTGCTTTACCACCTCCCGCGGCGCTACGACGACTACAGCCGGTGCAAACCCATCCGCCAGTTGCGCTATGGCGAGCAGGTGACGGTGCTCGGCACGGTGGAAAAAATCATGGTGCGTTCCCTGCACGGCGGCAAACGCAAGGCGGTGGAAGCCATTGTTTCCGACGGCAGCGGCGCGCTGCGGGTGACCTGGTTCAACCAGGTGTGGGTGGCCGACCGGCTGCGGAAGGGCATGGCCGTGGCGCTGGCCGGGAAAATTGATCAGTACCTCGGACGGCTGGTGCTCACCAACCCCGAGTGGGAACCGTTGGATGCCGAACAGTTGAGCACCAAACGCATCGTGCCGGTGTACCCCCTCACGGCCAAAATCACCCAGCGATGGATGCGCCGCCTGATGCACCAGGCGGTGAACGAATGGGCGCCACGCGTGCCCGACCCGCTGCCCCCCACCCTGCGGGAAGAGGCCGCCCTGCCCGACCTCCCCACGGCGCTGCAACAGGTCCACTTCCCCGATTCGTGGGACGACCTGCGCGCCGCTCAGCGGCGGCTGGCCTTTGATGAAGTCTTTTTGCTGCAACTCGGCGTGCTGCGCCAGCGGGAAACCTGGCGCCAACGCACCGCGCACGCCTTCCCCGTGGATGACGCCTGGCTGGAAGCCCGCCTGGCGCGCCTGCCGTTCAGCCTGACCGGCGCCCAGCAGCGTGCACTGGCCGAAATTCGCCGCGATTTGACCTCCGGCCACCCGATGAACCGCCTCTTGCAGGGCGACGTCGGGTCGGGCAAAACGGTGGTGGCGGCCCTGGCGATGGCGATGGTGGTGCACCATGACGCCCAGGCTGCCATGATGGCGCCCACGGCCATTCTGGCCGAGCAGCACTACCGCAGTTTGCAGCGCCTGCTGGCCGACGAAAAGGGGCTGCTGGCGCCCGAACAAATCCGGCTGCTGGTGGGCAGCACGCCTGCTGCCGAGCGGCGGGAAATCCTCGCGGGGCTGGCTTCCGGCGAAATCAAGGTGCTGGTGGGCACCCACGCCCTGCTGGAAGCCCCGGTGCAGTTCGCCGACCTGCAGATGGCGGTGATTGACGAACAGCACCGCTTCGGGGTGCGCCAGCGCGCCCGCCTGCGCGCCAAAGGCGAGAATGTGCACATTCTGGTGATGACGGCGACGCCCATCCCCCGCTCGCTGGCGCTGACCATCTACGGCGATCTGGACCTGACGGTGATGGACGAAATGCCGCCCGGCCGCCAGCCGGTGGGCACGTATTTGCTCATGCCCCGCGAGCGCGAGCGGGCTTACCGCCTCATCCGCCGCGAAGTGGAAGCCGGCCATCAGGCGTTCATCATTTACCCGTTGGTGGAAGGCAGTGAGGCGCTGGAAAACACGCCCGCCGCGGTGGAAGCCCACCGCCGCCTGCAGGAAGACGTTTTCCCCGACCTGAAAGTGGGGCTGCTCCACGGCAAAATGCCGCCTGCGGAAAAAGACGCCGTGATGGCGCGCTTCCATGCGGGTGAATTTCAGGTGCTGGTTTCCACCGCCGTGGTGGAAGTGGGGGTGGACGTCCCCAACGCCACGGTGATGCTCATTGAAGGCGCCAACCGCTTTGGGCTGGCGCAGTTACACCAGTTCCGCGGGCGGGTGGGCCGCGGCGGGCAGGCGGCCTATTGCATCCTGATTCCCGAAACCGAGCAGGCGGCGGAAGAAAACGCGCGCCTGAAAGCCCTGGTAGAAACCAACGACGGCTTTGCGCTGGCAGAAAAAGACCTGCAGCAGCGTGGTCCGGGCGAGTTCTTCGGCACCCGACAGGCCGGTTTTGAGGAAACCCGCCTCCGGATGGCCAACCTGCTGGACGTTCACCTGATTGAACAGGCTCGCACCCTTTCGCAGCAGGTGATTGCCGCCGACCCCGGCCTGGAAGCCCCCGAACATCACTTGCTTGCCGAGCGCCTGGCGCGGTTTTGGCGTTCCGGCGAGGGAGAGCTGAGCTAACCATGGTCAAAGCCATTTTCCCCGGAAGTTTCGACCCAATCCATTACGGCCACATGGATATTGCCATCCGGGCAGCGCAGTTGTTCGACGAAGTCATCGTGGCCGTGTACGACCGCCCCCTCAAAAACCTGATTTTTTCCCCCGAAGAGCGCATTGCCCTGGTGGAAGAGGCCTTTCGCGGTCAGGCGCGCATTCGCGTGGTGGGGTACAGCGGCCTGACGGTGGATTTTTGCCGTCAGATGGGCGCCCAGGTGATTGTGCGCGGCCTGCGGGTCTTCTCGGATTTTGAAAACGAATTCCGCATGGCGCTGGCGAACCGCCGCCTCGCACCCGATATTGAAATGGTGATGCTCATCACCAACGAAGAACACACATTTTTGTCCTCTACCACCGTGCGCGAAATTGCCTCGCTGGGCGGTGATGTCAGCACGATGGTGCCGCCGCACGTGAATGAGGCCCTGAAAGCCCGCTTTGCCCAGATGAGCGAAAGCCAGCAGATGAGCCACATGAAATCGCTGCGCGATTGAGGTGGGCAAAGGGCGTCCAGGGCCTGCCTGCTTTGTGCCGGCTTATGCGGCCAGCATGGCTTTGGCTTTTGCCGCCACGTGCTCCACGGTGAAGCCGAATTTTTCCATCACCACCTTGCCGGGGGCCGAAGCGCCGAAGCGGTCAATGGAAATCACCGCGCCGCGGTCGCCAACCCAGCGCGCCCAACCGAGCCGCACACCGGCTTCCACCGCCACGCGCACTTTCACCGCGGACGGCAGCACGCTTTCCCGATAAGCCTCATCCTGCTCCAAAAACAGTTCCCAACTGGGGAAGGAAACCACCCGCACGCCGATGCCTTCATCGGCGAGGCGTTCCGCGGCCGCGGTTACCAGCCCCACTTCCGAACCCGAGGCCATCAGGATGACCTGCGGCTCGCCGAAATCGGCCAGCACGTAGGCGCCGCGGCGCAGCCCTTCCGCCGAGGCGAAGCGGGTGCGGCCAAGGGTGGGCACGGCCTGACGGCTGAGGATGAGCGCCACGGGCGCGTCCTTGCGCTGGACGGCGACCTTCCACGCTTCCACGGTTTCGTTGGCGTCGCCCGGGCGGATGACGATGAGGTTGGGCATGGCGCGCAGCGAAGCCAAATGCTCCACCGGCTGGTGGGTGGGGCCGTCTTCGCCTACGCCGATGCTGTCGTGGGTGAAAATCCAGATATTGGGGATGCGGGAAAGCGCCGCGATGCGCAGCGCGCCGCGCAGGTAGTCGGAGAAGACAAGGAAAGTCGCGCCAAAGGGCTTCAGCCCGCCGTAGAGCGCGATGCCGTTGATGATGCCCCCCATCGCGTGCTCGCGCACGCCAAAGTGGATGTAGCGGCCTTCGGGCGTGTCGGCCTGAAAATCCTTTTCGCCCGCGAGCGCGGTTTTGTTGGAAGGCGTCAGGTCAGCCGAGCCGCCGATGAGTTCGGGCAGGCGTTTGGCGAGGGCGTTGAGCGCCTTCCCCGAAGCCGCGCGGGTCGCCATGCCCTTTTCGTCCGCGGGGAAAACGGGCAGGTCGGCGTCCCATCCTTCGGGCAATTTACCTGCCCAGCGGCGCTCCAGTTCGGCAGCCAGGTCGGGGTAGGCTTCCTTGTAGCGGGCAAAAAGCTGCCGCCACGGGGCTTCGTACCAGTGTTCGCCCTTGGGGATGGCTTCCAGGAAAAATTCTTCCACCTCGTGGGGGATGTAGAACATGCGCGTCGGCCAACCGGCGATGCGCTTGGCTTCGTTGAGTTCCTCTTCGCCGGGCGGCTCGCCGTGGGCTTTGGGGGTATCTTGCTTGTGGGGCAGGCCGTAGCCGATGTGGGTGCGGCAGATGATGAGCGAGGGGCGCGGGTCGGCTTTGGCTTCCTCAATGGCCGCGTCAATGGCATCCACGTCGTTGCCGTCTTCCACATGGAGCACCTGCCAGCCATAAGCCTCAAACCGTTTGGCGCGGTCTTCGGTGAAGGCGATGTCGGTGCTGCCGTCAATGGAGATGCGGTTGTCGTCGTAGAAGTAAATCAGCCGCCCGAGGCGCAGGTGCCCGGCGAGGGAGGCGGCTTCTGAGGCAATGCCTTCCATCAGGTCGCCGTCGGTGACAATGGCGTAGATGGAGTGGTCAAAAATCGGGAAGCCGGGGCGGTTGAAGCGCGCCGCCATGTGCGCCTGCGCAATCGCCATGCCCACGCCGTTGGCAAAGCCCTGCCCCAAGGGTCCGGTGGTGGTTTCCACGCCGGGGGTGAGGCCAACTTCGGGATGGCCGGGGGTTTTGCTTCCCCACTGGCGGAAGCGCTTGAGTTCCTCAAGGGGCAGGTCGTAGCCGGTGAGGTGCAGCAGGGCGTAGAGCAACGCGGAGCCGTGCCCGCCCGAGAGGATGAAGCGGTCGCGGTTCGGCCAGTGGGGGTTCTTGGGGTTGTGGCGCAGGTGGCGCGTCCAGAGGGTGAAGGCGATGGCTGCGTCGCCCATGGGCAGGCCGGGATGGCCGGAGCGGGCGTTCTGAATCATATCTGCGGCTAAAAACCGCAGGGTTTTGATGGCTTTGTCTTGCAGTTCGTCGGTCATGGGAAACCTCCATGAGGTGGCGTTGCAGTGGTGATGAGGCTATTGTACCGCGGAAGGGGGAGGGCGGATCGGGTAGATTGCACGGGGAAGGACACAGAAGGCACGGAATTTTACAGAGAACACAGAAATTTTTTCTTTGCGTCTTGGGCGAGGCACCGCCTTGCCCCTACGCAGCGCTTTTGCGTTCTCCCCTTTGCATCTTTGCGTGACCCTCTTTGCGTCTCTGCGTTAATCTTGGCGCCCTTTGCGTTTCTTCTTATCTTTCGCTCATTTTTCAAGTGGTTTTCGGAATTTGGCCCTACCCCTATATATGCGGCTTTTTCCAGGGTTGCCCCTATATATGGAGGCACTGGCAAGGACGGTGTTGTTTAAAATCTTCGAGGGATCCTTGATATACTCGTCCCAGTGCTGGAGAGAGGGCGCAAATGAGCCGTCTTTCTCGTATTGGAAGGGCAAATTCGGGCACTTGTAGCCCATCGACCCCGTATCCGAGAGGGAAATTGGGGCAATTTCGGAAACTTGGCCGGAAATAAGCGAACGATGAGTTTCTTTGCACTTTTGGCGTTAACCTCTCTGCGTCTTTGCTTTCTTTGCGTCTTTGCGTTCCTCCACGGCGCCGAAAATCCGACCCCAGGCAGAGGCTTTTCCATCGCCAGGCGGATGACGAACCTGCGCGATCATGCTAAAATGGGAACGGAAATTTACCAGGGCATGGGGAGGCAAGTATGACGTTGCTGGAAGCCGAAAATCTGACGGTGGAATACCCTGGGCCGGTGCGGGCGCTGGACGGCCTGAGCCTGACCCTGGCGCGCGGGGAGGTGGTGGGGCTGCTGGGCGCCAACGGCGCGGGCAAAACCACCCTCATCAAAGCCCTCTGCGGGCTGGTCATTCCCCAAAGCGGGGAAATCCGCTGGCACGTGCCGGAAGGCCGCCGCCCGCGCGTCGGGGTGCTGCTGGAAGGCAGCCGCGCCTTTTACTGGAACCTCACCGGCTGGGAAAACGCTCAATACTTCGCCGCGCTCAAGGGCCTGCCCGAAACCGACCTGCCCGCCCATCTGGAAGAACTTTTCCGCCTGGTGGGCTTGTGGGAGGCACGCGACCGCGTCGCGGGCACCTACTCTTCGGGGATGAAGAAGCGCCTTTCCCTGCTGATTGCCCTCCTCGGCTCCCCTGACCTGCTCTTGCTGGACGAGCCGACGGCCGAACTGGATCGGGCTTCGGTGTATGAATTTGAAGCCTACCTGGAAAAAGTCGCCCGCCGCGGCACCGCGGTGCTCTGCGCCACCCACGTGCTTTCGTTCGCCTTCACGGTGTCCAGCCGAATGCTCTATCTGGAAAACGGCCGCCTGCGGCCGTGGGACTGGGCGCACCTGTTGGGGCGGCACCGGCGGGCGATTTTCCTCCTCGGCGGGGAAATGCCCTGCGCGGCCCAAGCCGAGTATGCCGACTATCTGCGTCCTCTGGGGGATGATCGCTGGCAACTGGAAGGCGAAACGGCCGACCCCCGTTTGTTTGCCACCCTTTCGTACCTGGTGAGCGAGGCGGGGCTGCACCTTTTGCAACTTCACGGAGTAGATTGACCATGTGGACACAAAAGGTTTTGCGCGCCGAAATGAAACGCACCTGGATCACCCTTTGGCGTTACCCGCTGGAAACGCTTTCCAGGGTGGTGACGATGGGCATTTTCGTCGTCGTGGCCTGGGCGGGGCTGCGGGCGGCGTTCTTTGCCAAACAGGGAACTTTGGGCGCCAGCGGAGCCCTGCTCTGGCCGCTGGTGCTCACCGGCTTTGGGGTGCCCGCCGGTTATATAGAAGAGGACATCAAACTGGGCACCATTGAGCAGCTGTATCTCAGCGCCCCCACGATGCTGGGCCTGCTGCATGTGCGCTACGCGGTGGCGTTTCTGGAAACCCTGCTGACCGTGGTGCCCTTGTGGGTGCTGGCCGGTTTTTACATGGGCTGGGCCACGGTAGGGCGCTGGCTGGTGGTGCAGGTCGTGCCGTTGGGCATCAGCCTGTACGGGCTGGGGCTGGTGCTGGGCGGCCTGGCGCTGCGCGCCCGGCGGTTGGGAGAGCTGCTCAATGCGCTCTATTTCGTCCTGTTTGCCTTGGCTGTGGTCTCCTGGCCGCAAAAGGGCATCTGGCCGTGGGCAGGCCACTTCTTCCCGATGGTGGGCGTTTCGGCCATGCCCACGTGGCCGGCGGGGTGGTGGCTGCGGTATCCCGCCGCGCTGCTCTACCTGCTGGCGGGGATGTGGGCTTTCCGCCGGATGGAAGAAACGGCCAAACGCCGCGGGCTTATCGGCAGGTATTGAGTAGGGGCGAGGCGCCGCCTCGCCCCTACCTATTTTCAACCTTCTGTATCTTCTGTGGTTTTCACCGTACCTTCCAAACACCACAGGGGCGTGTGGGCGTGGGGTTTTCGTGGGGGCGAACGGCCGTTCGCCCCTACAGGCTGTGGCGACGTCGCCGCTTTCCAGAAAGGGCGCACGGCCGTGCGCCCCTACCTCCTTCTGGCGAAAAACCGCGGCGCGGGAAACTGCAGAAGGCACAGAAGTTTTTCTTTGCGTTTTTGCGCCCTTCGCGTCTTTGCGTTATCTCTCTCCGCCACCTCGCCCTTACTGGGGGCTATGTCTCTTGGGGCGGCGGCATCAGGCCTTCTTTCCATGCCAGCACTGCAGCCTGAGTGCGGTCGCTCAGGTGCAGTTTGGCGAGGAGGTTGCTGACGTGCGTCTTGACGGTGCCTTCGCTGATCACCAGGCGGGCGGCGATTTCGGCATTGCTCAACCCTTCGGCAATCAGGCGCAGCACTTCCAGTTCCCGGTCGGTCAGGTCGGCGAAAGGCCGGGGGCGTTGGGGCGGGGTGCTTGGCTGTTGCACCTCGCGCAGGAGACGGGTGGCCACCCGCGGATGGAGCACGGCTTCGCCCTGCACGGCCTTGCGCACCGCGGCGATCAACTCGGAGGGCGTGGCGTCTTTGAGCAGATAAGACGCGGCGCCGGCGCGCACGGCCGGGAGCACGTGCTCGTCGTCGTCATACGAAGTCAGCACGATCACCTGGGTGCGGGGGCTCAGGCGGCGGATTTCGCGCGTCGCTGCGACGCCGTCCATGTCGGGCATGTTCAAGTCCATCAACACCACGTCGGGCGTGTGGCGCGCCGCCTTTTGCACGGCCTCTTGCCCCGAAGCGGCCTCACCGACGATGCGCACATCGGGCTGCATCTCCAAAAAAGCCCGCACGCCCCGCCGCACCACCGCGTGGTCGTCTGCAATCAGCACGGTAATGATGCCCGTTGAGGGGGTCATGGCCTTTCTCCTTCTGGCAGAGGGAGTTGAACTTCCACGCACGTGCCCCTGCCTGCTGCGCTTTTCAGGTTAAAGCCGCCGCCCAGGCGGGTGACGCGTTCCCGCATGTTTTGCAACCCCTGCCCGTGCCGGGGTGTTTCTTGCGGGGAAAAACCCGCGCCGTTGTCGGCCACCCTCAGGTGGACGGTGCGCCCCTTCTGCATCAGGCCGAGCACCACTTTGTCCGCCTGGCTGTGGCGCTCGATGTTGGCCAGGCTTTCTTGCACCACCCGAAAGAGCACGTGTTCTGCGGCCGGGGGTAGGGGAACCGGCAGGGAGAAGGTGCGGTGCACCCGGATGCCGGTGCGGGCTTCCCACCCGGCGATGTAGGTTTCTAAAGCCTGCGCCAGGGTCTTCTCTTGCAAATCCGGGGGACGCTGCTGATGGAGCAGGTGGACGAGTTCGCGTTGCGCCTGATGCAGCAGGGCAAGCCCTTCGTCAAAATGCGCCCGGGCTTCGGGCGGTGCCTGTGCCCATTGTTCCTTAGCGACGGCGAGTTGCATGGCGGCGGCAAACAATTGCTGTTTGACCGCATCGTGCAGTTCGCGGCTCAGGCGCTGCCTTTCCTCCAAAGAGGCCAGTTCCCGCTCCGTGTGGAGCAGGCCGCGTAAGCGGTCAGCCATCCCGTCCAGGCGATGGGCCAATGCGGCAAGTTCGTCGCTGCCCGTGTCGGTGATGGTGGCGTTAAAATCCCCGCGCGCCCAGGCTTCGGCCGCCTGTGCGATGCGGTGCAGGCGACGTACGAAGGTGCGGGAGAGCAGCCACCCTGCCACGGTGCCCGTTGCCAGTTCCGCGGGGGCGATCAGCAGGCCCAGCAGCAGGAGGATGACGATGAAATTGAGCCCCCGTTTCCAGGGGTCGATGGGCCGATAGAGAAACACCAGCCAGCCCCTTTGTTGCTCTGGCGCTGCCCACGGCACGGCAATCAGGCAAAGCGAGCCCCGGGGGGTGACCTTGGGTGTGCTTTGGGGAAGCCGCGGTGGGTCATACGCTGCAAAGGCGGATTCCCAGGGCTGACCGACGGGCTGCTCCCCTGGGCCGGCGGGGAACATGGCAACGAGCCGGCCTTTTGCGTCGACCAGTGCGGCGAGCGGGATGTCGCGTGCTGAAAAATCGACAGACACTTCCAGGAATTCTCCGGCCCGGCCGCGCACGGTGCCTTTTTGGAAGAAGGCCTGCAGCCAGGCCGCGGCGCGTTGGGGCGGTGCCAGGGGCGGCGGGTTGAGGTTGAAGCGCGTTTGCAGGGAAGGCGCGGCGCTTTCCCAGCCGTGGCAGCCGCGGCTGGCCCACCGCATGAGCGCGGCACCGCCGATGACCGCGAGGGTTGCCAGCGAAACCAGCGTTACCAGGGTGTAAGAAATATTGATCTTCTGCGCTAATGAAAGCCTGAAGCGCATGGCGGGCAGCCTTTGGGGAGGAACCTTGCCGAAGCGGAGCATTTCCCCATGCCCCAACGGCGTTGGGGTGCATGGCAAAGTATACCTTAATCGCTGGCGTTCATTGGCATGATGCCGTGGTGAGCAGGCGCGGCATCGGCGGAACTTGTGGTTTTTAAAAGACCTGCCCCCTGAAGGTTTCCAGGGGGCAGAAAGGGGGTAATAGGCCTTGGAGGAAACGGCTTGCTCAGGCGGCGGCTTCT
>JALUXH010000031.1 GCA_027019065.1 Anaerolineales bacterium | reverse complement strand
GGGGCTGTACGATGCATCGCCTTGCGGCGACGACCTCGCTGCTGATCTCCCTAACCCCCGCCCTGGCCGCGCAACGCGCGGCCAGGGCCGCCCCCTTCCCCTCTTAGTAAGCTAATCCTGTCGCATATTTCCATCTTCATAATCCCTTCCGCGCTCTGGGTACTTTGCTAACTGCCAGCCTATACGCATGTCCGAGAGGCGGCGCAAGCCTTGCCACATACTCTTCACGCCGGGCGCTTTGTAACGCCGTGTTCTCCCCTGAAAACCTCCTAAGCGTCCAACGGCGTACATCACTTCCTCGGCTGTTCTGAGCGCTTTTCCGTGCCATGCTTCCAGAACCTCTAAGCTCTCTTTTTCCATCACCTCTTGCGCCGGTGCAGCCGGATTGTGGCGTCCATAGTGAGTCACCCATAATACCTGCCACGCTACCACGGTATATACTGCCAGAGCGTTCATCAGCGTATGTGCATCATCAAACTGAAGACGCTCCACTTTGAACCCGCTTTTGAGAACATAATGTAAGCGTTCTACTTGCCAACGATAGGTGTAGTAACGCACTATCCGTTGCGCATCGGCTAAGGTGTGAATGCTTTCAGCCACCAAAAGAATCCACTCTATACGGTTTTTCTTCTCGGCTGGCTGCCCGTTCTCATCTAATTCCACCACATGCACAACACTCAAGGGAATAGGTGCATAGTCTGGGTTTTTGGCAAAGCGCAGTGGCGGTTGAACGACCACTTGCCCTACCGACAAACGCACCTTGACTTCCACCGTCTTATTTCCCCGCTCAAGTTGCACGATGTCCTCGCCTACTTTCCGAAAATACTTCAAGGCTTCGGGAAGCCTCATGATCTGCTCTTCCCCTTCCTCTTTCATGGCAACCCGCCGCGGTTGGGCGGCACGCACCAGCAACACCACATTCTCTTCCCGGGGTGCGTGGAAAAATTCATAGACATCGGCTTCCCGGTCTTGGATCAAATACACTTTTTCTACCTGTGGTGCTAAACGCTTATTCACCCATTCCAATCCCTTGAGCCATTTTGCGCTTTCTTTTTCCTCTATAGGAAGGCCCTTTCTTTTCTTACGCTTCCCTATTTCCTCCGAACGCGCCCATGCGGTTTGCCCAATGACGCCCAAGGGCAAGCCTTGTTCATTCATCACCAGAGCCGTGTGCACCCATAATCCTTGGGCTTTCCCTTTATCATCCAGCGGCCCCAAACCTTCTGTAGCCATATGCGAAGTGTAATTTACTGAAGTAGTGTCTTGGGAGACCAATACCACATTCGCCTTTATGCTTCGTTGCAAGGTTTGTTCGTAATGCCCTTGTTGGAGGTCGGCGATGTGGACTTGAGGGCTGCTAAAGATACGACTTCCGGCCTGGCGTAGGGAGGGCCCTGTGGCAGCAGAGAAGGAAAGGCCAGGATGCTCCGAAAGGGCTTGGGCTATTCTTCCTACACTTTTGACACAACGCTTGTCTCGCAAGCGACTCCCAAGGAATTCGTGCCTCGCCCAGTCCGGTTTTATCATTTGTGTAGAGATGTTCAATTCCATAATTCAGACTCACTGAAAAGGATTTTGGAATGTGGTATTTTATACTACAAGATTAGCCCATTGGGAGAGGAAAGGGGGCCGAGCCGCCGCGAAGCAAGGCTCTGGACAGGAATTACCCCATCGTGCTGGGGCGGCCTGCAGCGGCCAAAATCTATGCGGCCTTCCTCGCGCTGGCTTACCTCAGCCCGGTGGCGGCCGTCGCGTTAGGCTTCCTGCCCGCGTGGAGCCTGCTGGGCCTGCTGACGCTGGTTTTAGCCGTGCCCACGGCGCAAAAGGCGCTCCGCCACGCCGACGACCTGCCCAACCTGATGCCCGCGTTGGGCAACAACGTGCTCATCAACCTGCTCACCCCCGTGCTGATGGCCATCGGCCTCTGGCTGGCGTGAGCTGCTTTCCCTTTTGCCGTTCAAAGCCCCGGGATTGCCGGGGCTTTGGTGTCGGTTCCGCTTTTTGGCGGGGGCTCGGACAGGCGCTTATGTGGAGCGCATTTCCCCCGTAGCGACGACCACGGCCACCGCACAGCCTCGGGAATGGCTCAGGCTAAGCGCCCATTCCCGCAGGCCGAGGTCGGCGGCGAGGCGGGCGGCTTCCCCGTGCAGGTGCAGGTGCGGCGCCCCCGCGGCGTCGGTCAGCACTTCAATATCCACCCAACGGACGGCGCCGATGCCGCTGCCCAGTGTTTTGGCGGCGGCTTCTTTGGCGGCAAAGCGGGCGGCCAGGGAAGGCACCCGCCCGCGGCACTCGGCCTGCTCGCGCGGGGTGAACAGCCGCGCCATCATCCGCCCGCCGTGGCGGTGCAGGGCGCGGGCAAAGCGGCCGATTTCCACGAGGTCAATGCCGGTGCGGAGCATGGGGTGATGATACCATACCTACGGCGGGGGCAGCACGGGGCGCACCGTCAGGTCGTGGAAGGCCACAATCATGCCTTCTGCGCCGGCAGGGCGGGCAAAAAAGCCGATGGCCCCGCGGCCGTAGGGGGGCAGGTCGTCGCGCACGGTAAAGAGCACCTGGCCGTTGACGGCAAAGTTGAGGGTTTTGCCCGCGGCCCGCACGCTGAGCGTGGCCTGTACGGGGGCGCCTGCCACGCCGCCCGGCTCGGGTGTGACCTGGGGCACCGGCAGGCCGCCTTCCACGGCTTCAATAAAAGCCTTGCCCCGGCAGGTGAGGCCCAGGCGGTAGTAGCGCCCGCCGTTGCCTGTGGCGCGCACCACCAGCCCATAAGCATCGCCGCCGCGGCACACCTGCGGCTCGGCAATCACGGAAAGGTACACGTTGAACGCCTGCACGTCGCGCGCCAGCACAAGCATGGTCGCCCGCGGCCGCAGGGCGCTGAGAGAAAGCACGCCTTCGGCCACGCCGAAACGGCCCGCGTAAGCAGTGGGCGAAAACCAGCCTGCTTCTCCGCCAAAAGGCGCGGCAAGCAGCGGCGCGCCGGCTCCGGCGGCCAGTGCGGGCGTGGGGGTGGGGATGGGCGTCGGCGGCAGGGGGGTGGGCGTGGCCGTGGGGGGAAACCACACCGGCGTGGCCGTGGGGGTGGGAGACGCCGCTGGCGCGGGGGGTGTGGCCGGGCGGGCGGTCGCCGGAAGGGAAGCGCAGCCCGCCAGCAGCCCCGCAATCCCTGCCATCACGAAAGCCCACTTCAGCCTGCTCATGGCACGAGCATCACCTTGCCCGATTGGCCGGACTCCATCGTGGCGAAAGCCTGCTGATAGTCTTCCAGGCGGTAGCGGTGGGTAACCATCTGGCTGAGGTCCACCGCGCCGGAAAACACCAGCCCGCGCGCCTGGTACCAGGTTTCCCACAGGCGGCGGCCGGTGATGCCGTGCAGGGTAACGCCTTTGAAAACAATGTGGCGGTCCCAGTCCAGGTGGATGGGGCGCCCGGCCACGCCGAGGGCAGCCACTTCGCCGCCGGGTTTGAGCACCTTGAAGCCCTGGTCTATGGCGCTTTCCGCCCCCGACATTTCCAGCCACACATCCACGCCTTCGCCGTGGGTGAGGTCCATGATTTCTTCCACCACCGCCTGGTTTTTGGCGTTGAAGGTGTAATCGGCGCCCATGCGGCGGGCGAAATCAAGGCGGTAGTCGCTGATGTCGGTGGCGAAGACGGCGCGCGCCCCGATGGCCTTGACCACCGCGATGGTCATCAGCCCCACGGGGCCGCAGCCGGTGACGAGCACTTTCTTGGCGCGCACATCGGCGGCAAAGGCGGTGTGCACCGCATTGCCGAAGTTTTCCATCAGCACGGCAATCTCCAGCGGCAGGTCGGGCGGGTTAGGCCACGCGTTCTGCGCGGGGATGGCGATGTATTCGGCAAAGCCGCCGTCGCGGTCCACGCCGATGAGTTGGGTGTTTTCGCACAGGTGGCCGTTGCCGGTGAGGCAGAAACGGCAGTGCCCGCAGACTACATGCGATTCCAGCGAAACGAAATCGCCAACCTTGACATGGCTGACCTCGCTGCCGGTTTCCACGATTTCGCCGCAAACTTCGTGGCCGGTGATGACCGGCGGGTGCATTCGGCCTGCCGCCCACGGGTCCCAGTGGTAGATATGCAGGTCGGTGCCGCAAATGGAAGCCGCCTTGACCTTGACGAGGACGTCATGGGGCCCAATGGCGGGGATGGGGCGCTCGGTGAGCGTCAGGCCGGGGCCTGGTTGGGCTTTGAGCACCGCTTTCATCATTTCGGGCATCGGTATCTCCTGATGAGAGGGTTGGCGGAAACGCGTTCCACGGCCATTATAGCACCGGCAAAAACAAACCGCGGGCTGCAAACCCGCGGTTTGTGCCGGCAGCGCAAGGCGGCTACACGCCGAGCAGGGCTTTGAACCGGTCGGCGGAAGCCTTTTCTACGGTTTCGTGCAGGCTGTTGCCGTGGCTGTCCATCGTAACGATGGCGGGGAAGTCTTTAACTTCAATAACCCACATGGCTTCAGGCACGCCGAAATCCAGTTTGTACACGCCGAGCACTTTTTGCACGCTTTGGGCGATGAGGGAAGCCGCACCGCCCACGGCGTGGAAGTACACCGCCGGAGCTTCCCGGCAGGCCTGCAGGGTCTTGGGGCCCATGCCGCCTTTGCCCATCACGCCCTTGATGTTGAAGTGCTTGATGACTTCGGCTTCGTAGGGCTCTTCGCGGATGCTGGTGGTGGGGCCGGCAGCCACGAATTTGTAGTCGCCGCTATCCACGCCGGCCACCACCGGGCCGCAGTGGTAGAGCACCCCGCCGTTGAGGATTTTCTTGATGGCTTCGTAAACTTCCAGGTCGTCGCCCTGGGGTTCTCGGGTTTTGCGGATGAAGGTATCAATCATCCACTTGTGCACGGCGTCGCGTCCGGTCATCATCACGCCGGAAAGCAGCACCGCGTCGCCGGCTTTCAGGCTGCGGATGGTTTCGTCGTCAATCGGAATGGTGATTTTGCGCATGGCAACCTTCCTTTTCAATGCGGGAGGGATCCACAGATTTCACAGATTAGCACAGACAACCTGGGGAAAACGCTTCCCGACAAATCTGTGAAAATCTGTGCCCATCTGTGGATTTATTTGTATTCGGCTTTGCCGTTCTTGTAAATCATGGTGTGGCGGCGATAGGCCCAGCACATGTAGGCGATGGAGACGAAGTAGCAGGCGGGCAGGCGGTGGATGGCTTTGATGCGGGTGGCCATGACCGTAGTTTTGCCGCCCAGCCCCATCGGGCCGATGCCGAGCTTGTTGGCGTCGGCGGTGATGCGCTTTTCCAGGGCGTCCAGGGCGGGGTCGGGGTTGGGTTCGTCTAACGTGCGCCAGAGGGCTTCTTTGGCGGCGTAGAACGAAGAGCCGCGGTCGCCGCCGATGCCCACGCCAAGGAAGCCGGGCGCGCAGCCTTTGCCCTGGGCTTTGTAAACAGCATCCATGACGACCTTGTAAACGCCTTCCAGGTCGCGGCCCGCATGAAGGCGCGTATCGGGCAGTTTGTATTGCGTGGAAACGTTCTCGGAGCCGCCGCCCTTCAGCATCAGGCGGATGGTGACGGCGTCGCCGTCCACTTCGTGAAAGTGGATGGTGGGGAAATATTCGTCGCCGAGGTTGTTGCCAGTGTTCTTGCCGGTGAGGGAATTCACCGAATTGGGGCGTAAATACACCCGCCTGGTGGCTTCCGCCACCGCGGCTTCAATTTGGCGGCGCATTTCCCGCATGCTCCAGCCGGCGGGCATATCCACATAGAAAATCGGCGTGCCGGTATCCTGGCAAATGGGGGTGGAATGCTCCCGCGCCATCTTCACATTCTTCAGAATGGTATCCAGCACGCTCTTGGCAACCGAGCCGGGCGTCTCTGTTTCGTAAGCCGCGGCGATGGTGCGCTCTACATCTTCGGGCAGGCTGGTGGCCGTCAGACGGACGAGTTCCAGAATCTCTTGAGTCAGGTCTGGTTGCATGTGAACCTCCTTCGGGGCTACGGCATGAGCGGGGATTTCCCGTGCGTGACACCCTCTATTTTAGGCGCGAAGCCGCCGGGTGGGAAGTGATAGTTGACACACTTTGAGTCGCGGGCGACTTTATGATATTATCACACCGTGCAGCCCCCCACGGGGCGCGCAATTCCGTTTCTGGAGTGTGGCATGTCTCGCCCGCGCATTGTTGCCCTCATACCCATGCGGCATCATTCTGAACGGGTGCCCGGCAAAAATTACCGCCGGTTTGCCGGGAAGCCCCTCTACGCCTGGATTGTGGAAACCCTGCTCGCCGTGCCCGAAATCGCTCAGGTGGTGGTGGATACCGACAGCCCTACCATTATGGAAGGGTTGCGGGAAACCTACCCGCAGGTGCGGGTGCTGGAACGCCCCGAGCACCTGCGCGACGGCCGCCTTCCCATGAACGAGGTGCTGCTGCACGATACCGCGCAGGTGGAAGCCGACTTTTACCTGCAAACCCACAGCACCAACCCCTTGCTGCGGGCGGAAACCGTGCGGCAGGCGGTGCAAACTTTTCTCGCCCACACCCCGGCTTACGATTCCCTCTTCGGCGTCACCCGCCTGCAAACCCGCCTGTGGGATGCCTTAGCCCGCCCCATCAACCACAACCCGGCCATTCTGCTGCGCACGCAGGATTTGCCGCCCATTTACGAGGAAAATTCCTGCATCTACATTTTCACCCGCCGCCTGCTGGAAACCCGCCGCAACCGCATCGGCGAGCGGCCTTACCTCTTTGAAATCCCCGCCGAAGAAGCGTGGGATATTGACGAACCGCTGGATTTTGAGATCGCCGATTTCCTGATGCGGAGGCGGGGCGGGTAGTTGTATAGTCGGGTGGTCGGGTAGTCGTATAGTCGGGTGGTCGGGTGGCCGATTGGCTGTGTTGCCAGATGGGCTAAAGTGTTTGCAGGGTGGCATCCGGGCATCCTATCATCAGGGCATCCCTGCATCCTATCATCAGGGCATCCCGGCCTCCCACCATCCGGGCATCTCCTCCGCAATTTTCTTCATCATCCCTTTACTCCCCGGAGCTTCTTATGTTCACCATTTTGCTCACTGCCCCCTACATGATTCCCTTCCCTGACCGCTTCCGCCCGGTGTTCGCGCATTACGGGCTGGAAGTGATTGTGCCCGAAGTGCACGAGCGCATGGAAGAAGACGACCTGCTGCGCTATGCCGGGCAATACGATGGCACGATTTGCGGCGACGACCGCTACACCGCCCGCGTGCTGGAAGCCTGCGCGCCGCGCCTGAAGGTGATTTCCAAATGGGGCACCGGCATTGATTCCATTGACAAAGCCGCCGCCGACCGCCTCGGCATCATGGTCGGGCGCACGCCCAACGCCTTCACCATTCCCGTGGCCGACAGCGTGCTGGGCTACATGCTGGCCTTTGCCCGCAACATCCCGTGGATGGACGCGCACATGAAAGCCGGCCGCTGGGAAAAAATCAACGGCTTTGCGCTCAGCGAAGCAACTTTGGGCGTGATCGGCGTGGGCGATGTGGGCAAGGCGGTGCTGCGCCGCGCCCGCGCTTTCGGGATGCGCCTGCTGGGCAACGACATTGTGGAAGTGGATCACGTCTTCCTCGCCGAATACGGCGTGGAAATGGTGCCTCTGGAACGCCTGCTGCGGGAAGCCGATTTCATCAGCCTGAACTGCGACCTCAACCCCACCAGTTACCACCTCATCAACCGCGAAACTCTGGCGCTGATGAAGCCCACCGCGGTGCTCATCAACACCGCCCGCGGCCCGGTGGTGGATGAGCCTGCGCTGATTGAAGCCCTGCAAAGCGGCCAAATTCGCGGCGCGGCGCTGGATGTGTTTGAGGAAGAACCCCTGCCCGACAACAGCCCGCTGAAGCGCATGGAAAACGTCCTCCTCGCGCCCCACAACGCCAACTCCAGCCCCGCCGCGTGGGAACGGGTGCACTGGAACAGCATCCGCAATTTGCTGAAGGGGTTGGGCATTCCCGCGGACGATTTGGGCGATCTGCGTGCGCAGATGCCACGCGTGGCCGAAGATTGAAAACCACAGAAGGCACAGAAACGCCACAGAAAACGCTGAAATTGACTTGGCATGCTTTATCAAAAAACACGACTTCTGTGAGTTCTGCGCCAAATCTGTGTCCTCTGTGGTTTTCCCCCTCATTCAAGGAGATGGACGATGAAAGGTTTTCTGCTCCGTCGTGCCCAAAAACCGCATGGCCGCGCCCAGCGCTGGCTGGCCCTGTTGGGCAGCGCCGTGTTGTTTTGGCTGGTCGTGCCTGCATTTTTCCTCTGGTTTGGCGGCTGGCTCACCATTTGGGGCAACCTGCCCACCCTGCCGCCTTTGGGCTGGCCCTTGTGGCTGGGCGCAACGCTGATGCTGGTGGGCTTCCTGCTGGATTTGTGGGTCATCTACTACCAGCACACGCAGGGGGAAGGCTCGCCTTCGCCGCTGGTGCCCACGCAGCACCTGGTGCAGGAAGGCCCCTTCGCCTACACGCGCAACGCCATGTATATGGGCACCCTGACCATTTACACCGGTCTGGCGCTGGTGGTCGGCTCGGTGGCGATGCTGGTGTTGGTGGCACTGGGTGCGTTGCTTGTCCATGCCTACGTGGTGCTGGTAGAAGAACGCGAACTGGAAGCCCGCTTTGGTGATGAATATCGGGAATACAAGCGCCGCGTGCCGCGCTGGCTGCCGCTGAGGGGAAGGCATGACTGAGCGGGTGGCGCTGATTACAGGCGTTGCGGGCGGCATTGGGCGCGCCATCGCGGCGCGCTTTGCCGCTGCGGGCTGGCGCGTGATCGGCTGGGATAAAGCCCCTGCCCCTGAGACCTTCCCCGCAGGGGGCGTTTTCGGGCGGGTGGATCTCGCCGAGCCTGAAGCCATCGGAGCCGCTGCTGCTGAAGTGCGCGCCGCTTTCCCGCAACTGCACGCCGTGGTCAACAACGCCGCGCTGCAGGTTGCCAAACCTCTGCTGGAAACCACCCTTGCCGAGTGGGATGCGGTGCAGGCTGTCAACCTGCGGGCGGCTTTTTTGGTGAGCAAGGCGCTGTTCCCCTTGCTGCGGGCGGCGGCCGAAGCGGGCGAGGGTGCCGCGGTGGTGAACGTTTCTTCGGTGCACGCCGTGGCAACCTCGGCGAACATTGCCGCCTACGCCGCAAGCAAGGGCGGCCTGCTCGCGCTCACCCGCGCGATGGCTATTGAATGGGCGCCCTATGGCATCCGTGTCAACGCCCTGCTCCCCGGCGCGGTGGATACGCCCATGCTGCGCGCCGGCCTGCGCCGCGGGCATTTGAACGCCGCCGATGTGGAAGCCCAACTTGCCGAACTCGCCCGCCGCACGGTCAACGGGCGCGTGGGGCGGCCTGAAGAAATTGCGGCTGCTGCGTACTTCCTCGCCGACGGCAGCCAGTCTTCGTTCATGACCGGCCAGCCCCTGATTGTGGACGGCGGCGCGACGGCGAGGCTGAGCACGGAGTGAAAAATTGCGAGTGATGAATCGCGAATCGCGGATTGCGAATTGCGAGTTGCGATTTAGGATTTGCGGTTCACCGTTCACTGAACCCCGTGCACTGAGCACTGTTCACTGTAACACCTGACGCCGGAGCACTTTCCCCATGCTTTCCCTCCTTCGCCGAGCCTACCAGACTGCCCAATGGCTGCCCGAGTGGCCTGCGGCGGCCTTTCACCCCTGGCGGCGTGAGAGCAGGCGCCGCCTCGCTGCCCTGCGCGACGTGCACCGCGGGCAGCGCTGCTTCGTCATCGGCAACGGCCCCAGCCTGCGCCGCACCGATGTTTCCAAACTGCGCCGCGAAATCACCTTTGGGATGAACCGCATTTATCTGGCCTTCCCCGGCTGGGGCTTCCGCACCACTTACCTGGTTTCGGTCAACGATTTGGTCATTGAGCAGTGTGCGGCCGATTTTCGGGAACTGTCAATGCCCAAATTCTTCACCTGGCGCGCCCGCCGCTGGCTGCCTGCCGACGAGCACACCACCTTCCTGTTCACCACCTACATGGCCCCCAAATTTGCCACCGACGCCCGCGGCCGCCTGTGGGAAGGCGCGACCGTCACCTATGTCAGCCTGCAACTGGCCTTCCACATGGGCTGCGAGGAGGTCATCCTTGTTGGCGTGGACCACAACTTTGCGACCCGCGGCGAGCCGAACAAAACCGTGGTTTCCGAAGGCGACGACCCCAACCACTTTCACCCCGGCTACTTCGGTAAGGGCTTCCGCTGGCAGTTGCCCGACCTGGAAACCTCGGAAATGGCCTACCGCATGGCTCGGGAAGCCTACGCCCGCGCCGGCCGCCGGGTGGTGGATGCCACCATCGGCGGCAAACTGACCGTGTTCCCCAAAGTGGATTACGAGAGCCTGTTCTGATGCCTGCGGTGCGTTGGGAAACCCTGCGGCGGGAAGCCCAGGCGCTGGCGGCGCACGCGCACGACCCTGCTGCTTTTGATGCCGCCTGGGGCGAGGTGCTGGAACGCTACGCCGACCGCACCTTTCGCCCCGGCCGGGAAGCCGAAGTGCCCCGCCTGCCCGGGTATCATTTGCCGCCCGCGCTGTTGCTGGGCTTGTGGCAGGGGCTGCGCGCCCACCTGAACAGCCGCCCGGCGTTGGCGCTGCCGTTGGCCGAAGCCTTGTGGGCGCGGCCCGACCTGGAATCTCGCCTGATGGCGGCGCGCCTGCTGGGCCTGGCTTCGGTGCAGCCGCCGGAGCCGGTACTGCGCCGCTTTTGGGATTGGCTGGCTGCCGCGCCCACCCCCGACGTGGCCGCGGCGCTTCTGGAACACGGCACCGTTCGCCTGGTGGAAGAAGCCTCCCGGCCTTATCTGGAGGCTGTCGGCAACATGCTGGCCGGCGAGGCCGACGCTGCGTTGGGGCTGCGCGCCCTCATCCCCTTGCTGGAAGCGCCGCAATTTGAAAACCTGCCGCGGGTGCTGCGCTTTCTTGCCCCGCTGCTTTCGCCCCCCGACCCGGCGCTGCGCCCGGAACTGGCGGCGGTGCTGCGGGTGATTGCCCGCCGTTGGCCGGAAGAAGCGCTGCCTTTTCTGCGCTCCCTGTGGCGCACTCACCCCGATGCCACGCTGGCCTGGCTGCTGCGGCGTCTGCTTGCAGTGCTGCCACCGGAAACCGCCCAAACCCTGAAAGCCTTGCTGGCCGAAGGGCGTTGAGCGCCGGGCTGCCGGTGGTGTTCCACGGCGACGCTGTATCTGTTCAGCTCCGGCAAGGAGAAACCGCAGATGACACAGATTCCGCAGAAAATCATCCACAGATTCGCACCGATTGCAACCCCAGAAAGCACAGAAGCGTCGCAGAAAACGAAGTTGACTTTGCGTCTTTGTTCCCTTTGCGCCTCTCTGCGTTAATCCCCGGCGCCTTGTGGGTATTTTTCTCATAAGGCCGAACAGTTACGAGATGCCCATGTTTTCGCCGCTTGCACTGACGCTGCTCATCACCGCCCTGGCCGCCGTGGCGCTTATTAGCGGCAAGGTGCGCCCCGACCTGGTGGGCTTGCTGGTGGCCCTGAGCCTGGCTTTGACGGGCGTGCTGCCGCTGAAAAGCGCTTTGGCGGGGTTTTCCAGCAATGTGGTTTTTGTTTTGCTTTCTGTTTTTGTGCTCACCAAAGGGCTGGAAACCACCGGCGTCACGGCGTGGTTGGGGGAACGGCTGGGGCGGCTGGGAAGCGGTTCGGAAAGCCGCCTGGTGGGCGTCACGATGCTGGCGGCGGCGCTGCTTTCCCTTTTTATGAACACCGTGGCCGCCGCTGCCGTGCTTTTGCCGCCGGTGCTGGCCCTTGCCCGGCAGCGGCGCGATGTCGCGCCTTCCCGCGTGCTGATTCCGCTGGCTTACGCCACCCTGTTGGGCGGCACGGCAACGCTGCTCACCACCGCCAACCTGGTGACCAGCGCTGCGCTGGCAGCCCACGGCCTGAAGCCTTACGGGCTGCTGGATTTCCTGCCGGTAGGCCTGCCGGTGACGGCGGCCGGGCTGATTTTCATGCTGCTGGCGGGGCGCCGGTTGTTGCCGCGTTACCCCGATGGGCCGGCCGGAGAAACCCTCGCCGACCTGGTGGAAGCCTACCGCCTGCGGGAAGGCCTGCACGCCCTGCGGGTGTTGCCCGATTCCCCGCTGGTGGGGCGTCAGGCCCGCAAACCCCGCACGGCCACCGAAGCCGGGCTGACGCCTGTGGGGCTGCTGCTCGGCGGCGGCCTGGTTTTCGCCCACCGTTTGCCCCCCGAGCGCCGTTTGCAGCCGGGGGATGTGCTGGTGTTGGCCGGCGCGGCCTTGCCGGAACAGGTGGCGCAATTGGGGCTGGAGCCGTGGGACCCGCCTGAATTGTACGAAACTTTCCGCGCCCAGGCCGTGCTGGTGGAACTTGCTCTCAACCCACGCGGCCGCGCAGCCGGAAAAACGCCCCAGGCGCTGCGCCTTTACGCCCGCTATGGCTTGCGGATTCTTGCCGTGCGGCGCGGCGGCGAAGTGCTGGAACGCAACCTTTACACCCTGCCTTTGCGCCAGGGCGATGCTTTGCTGGCCCTGACCCCGGCCGAGAACGTGCCGCATTTGCAAGAAGATGCCGATTTTGTGGTGCTGGGCGTTTACCGCGGCGAGGGTGGAGGCATTGGGTGGTTGGGCGGGCTGGCCGTGGCGCTGCTGGCGGCAGCGCTGCTGCCTGCCGCGTTGGGATGGGCGCCGCTGGCCCTCACCACCCTTACAGCGGCGACACTGATGATGTTGGCGGGCATCGTCCCTCCGCCCCAGGCGTATCGGGTGATTCCCTGGCAGGTGCTTTTCCTCATTGGCGGCATGATTCCTTTGGGGGTGGCCATGCGGCAAACAGGAGCCGCGGCTTTTCTCAGCCGTCAGATGCTTTTGCCTTTGGGGCACGCGCCGGGGTGGGCGATCGCGGCAGCCTTCCTGCTGCTGACGGCTTTGCTGGCCCAGGTCACCAGCGGGCAGGTGGCTGCGTTGTTGCTGGCGCCGCTGGCAATTGCTGCTGCCGAGAGCCACGGCCTGCCGTCGCGGGGCCTGGGCATGGCCGTGGCGGTGGGGGCTTCCTTTGCCTTTCTGTTGCCCACCGGCCATCCGGTCAATCTGCTGGTCATGCAGCCAGGCCGCTACCGTCCGGCCGATTACCTGAAAGTGGGGCTGCCGCTTTTGGTGGTGGTTACGCCCGTGGCGGTGGCTGCACTGCAATGGTTCTGGCTGTAAAACGCCCCCCAACCCCGCCGCTTTGGGTGCACGCAAAATCTGTAGAAATGTGCGTCGGCTTTTGGAGTGCGGCGACAAGTCGCCGCTTTCCAAAGCGGTGCCGAGGCACCGCACTCCAAAAAACGCCTTTTCTTTCAAAGGGGACTGTCCGCCCCTGAGCCCCCGCGGGGGAGCGCCGCGAGCCAAAGCGGAGTGAGGGCGCAACCACGTTTCTAAACATTTGCCTGCACCCGCCGCTTTTTCGCCTTGACAGCAGCGATGGGAGAGGGTAGCATACGGCTATCTTGCGCCGGGCGGCATTGGCCGCCGGGGAGGTGTTTTGTGTCTGTGCCACAACCGTTACCTCAACCTCAAACTTTTACCGACCGGATGCGTGTGCGCTTCAAGGGGCTTTTAGATGCCGTGGGCGGCTTTTTCAACCGCCTGGGCGTGCATCCTAATGCCATGACGGTGGCCGGCGTGTTGGGGAACGCCGCGGCCGCGGTGTTGCTGGCTCAGGGGCGCATTGTGGCGGGCGGTCTGGTGGTGCTTGCCATGGGGGCGTTTGACGCGCTGGACGGCACCATGGCGCGCTTGCGCGGCGGAGGGACGGCATGGGGGGCTTTTCTGGATTCGGTGGGCGATCGTTATTCCGAATTGCTGCTTTTCGGAGGGCTGGCCTTTTTCTACGCCGCCCGGGGCGACTTGCTGGGCCTGTCGCTGGCCTATGCGGCAGCCGCCGGGGCGGTGCTGGTTTCTTACACTCGCGCCCGCGCCGAAGCCCTCGGCTGGGAAGTTAAGGTCGGGGTGCTGACGCGTTTTGAACGTTACCTGGTGCTGGCTCCTGCACTGGTGCTTAACCTGCCGCTGGTGGGGGTGGGGGTGATTGCCCTCGGGGCTCACATGACGGCGTTCCAGCGGATTGCTTTTACCCGTCGGCTTGCCAAAGCCGCCGAAACCCAAGACGAGGCATAAACGATGGTTTTTTACCTTGGCCCACTTCCGATTCACGTGTACGGTTTGCTGCTGATGCTGGGGGCGCTGGCGGGCTCGTGGCTGGCGACGGTGGAAGCCAGGCGCCGGGGCCTGGACCCGGAAATGATTTGGGACGCCCTGGTATGGGTGCTCATTGGCGGCGTGATTGGCGCCCGCTTGTGGCACGTGTTTACCCCGCCGGAATCTATGGTGGAGATGGGCATTACCACCCATTATTACCTGACCCATCCCCTGGCGATGATTGCGGTGTGGCGCGGCGGCCTGGGCATTCCGGGGGCCGTGATGGGCGGGCTGCTGGCTTTCTGGCTGTTCGCACGCCGCCGCAAATTGAACTTTGCTTTGTGGCTGGATGTTGCTGCCCCGGGCATCGCGCTGGGGCAGGCCATTGGCCGCTGGGGCAACTATGTCAACCAGGAACTTTACGGCGCGCCCACGCACCTGCCCTGGGCGATTTACATTGACCCCGCCCACCGTTTGCCCCAGTTTGCCGATCAGGCTTACTATCATCCGCTGTTTTTCTATGAATTTCTCTGGAATTTGCTCAACATGGGCGTGCTGCTCTATGCCGCACGCAAGTGGAGCGATCGGTTGCGCACGGGGGATATTTTCTTGATGTACCTGGTCATTTACCCTGTGGGGCGCTTCTTCCTGGAATTCCTGCGGCTGGACCCTGCCGAAGTGGGCGGGCTGGATATCAACCAGATGCTGATGGCGGTGGTGGCGCTGGGTGCAGGCGCGGCATTGGCGTGGCGGCACAGGCCGGGCGCACCGGCCCCGCAGCAGCCAACGGGCGCGCCTTCCGGGCGCAAACGCCGCCGACGGCGCAAACAGGCCAAAGACCGATGATTGTTGCGGAACACCTGGGCAAGCAGTTTGAAGATTTCTGGGCAGTCAGCGATTTTCATTTGAGTGTGGCGGCAGGCGAAGTGGTCGCCGTGCTTGGCCCTAACGGCGCGGGCAAAACCACCACGGTACGGATGCTGGCCTCTCTGTTGCGCCCCACGCGCGGGCGGGCTGTGGTGGCCGGGTTTGATGCTGCCACGCAGGGCCTGGAAGTGCGGCGGCGTGTGGGGGTGTTGACCGAGCAGCACGGCCTTTATACGCGGATGCCGGCTTATGAATATCTTGAGGTTTTTGGCAAAATCTATGGCCTGGAGGGCGACCTGCTGGCGCGGCGCATTGCCCGCTGGATGAATTATTTCGGCTTGTGGGATTTCCGTTTCTGGCGCATTGGCACGTATTCCAAAGGCATGCGCCAGAAACTGGCGCTGGCGCGCGCGCTTTTGCACGAACCGCCTGTGCTTCTGCTTGATGAACCCACTTCGGCGATGGACCCCGAAAGCGCCCGCCTGGTGCGGGAAGCCATTCGCGGCCTGCGTTCACAAGACCGGGCCATTTTGCTCTGCACGCATAACCTTTACGAGGCCGAAGTGCTCGCCGACCGCATTGCGATCATGCAGGCCGGACGGGTGGTGGCCGCAGGTACACCGCAGGAACTCAAGAACCGCTGGCTGGGCCTGCCGGTGTTTGAGGCGCTGCTTTCCCGCCCGCTGGAGGCCCCTTGGCCTGCTTTCCCCGCCGGGGTGGAGGTGCTGCGGGCGGAAGGCCGCACGGTAGTGTTCCGCACCGCGCGCTGGGAACGCGATAACGCTGCTGTGGTGGCCGCCCTCGTGGCTGCAGGCTATGGCGTGATCAGGGTGGCCGAAGTGC